>DATFWX010000075.1:0-13351 GCA_035258845.1 Polyangia bacterium
GGCGAGGAAGTGTCGGGCCGCGCCACCCACACCGACGTGATCGTGGCCAGCGCGCTGGCCTATCTGCAGGCGCTGTCCAAGTTCGTGACCCGGCGCGCGCGCCGGGCGCAAGCGGCGGCGTCGGCGAGCAAGACCGCGTAGAGCGCAGTCGGCCGCAGCGGCTGTCAACTGCTGTAGACGCTCACCGTCGGGAACGCCGCACCTTCATTCTGTGGAAGGTTCGCCACTGCTCTGTCAGCGATGTCGCAAGGCTCGCCACAGCAGCGTCGCGCGTTCGCCAGCTTCCGCTGCGCACGCTTCTTGCTCCTCGCTCTGCGCCTGTAGGCGGGGAAGCTGGGAGGTGTGACCATGAAGATCGTGATCCTCGTTCTGGTCGGGCTGCTGGGATGTGGTGATGGTCACCGTGGCAGCGGCGGTAGCGACGGCGCGGCTGACAGCGGCGGCGGTGGCACGGGCGGCGGCAGTGACGGCGGCGGGGAGCTGTGCCCGCAGCCTGGCACGATCTGCGGCAGTGCCATCGATACCTTCCTGACCGACACCGGCGAAGTGCAACGGCCGCGTGATCTGTCGAACGTATCGATCGAAGCGGTCGCGTTCGATGCGGCCGGCGCGCCGACCCGATACCAGGGCACCGGTCAGGCGGACGGCACCTACGTGATCCCGGGCGTGCCGGAAGGCACCTACACCTTGAAATGGTGGGATCCGGATCTGCGCGGCGGGATGGTCCAGCGCTACCGCGTGACCACGAAGCACAAGCTCGATCTCGGCCTCGTCTTCTACGGGCGGCCCAACGCGACCCTCGTCACGACCAGTCCCACCAATCTGGTTTTCAACGTCACTGGCATGGCGCCGTGGCAGGACGGCAACCTGCTCCAGATCACCGCGTTCGGCGCCGGTGGCTTCGGGCTTGCCGTGCGCTACGATCCCAACACGGGCATGCTGCTGTCAGGCAATCCGACCGTCGGCGCGACCAGTCTGTCGGGCTTTACCATCGACTGGTCCTTGACAGCGCCCACGGATTTCATCGACCAGCCAATGCTGATCGACGGCGGTCAGGCGGATCGACTCGCGCTCACGCAGCTGGTCAGCCGCAGCAATGCTTCAGCGAGCTATCTGAGCATCGTGAAGATTTTCCGCGCGCCGGCATTCACCATGACGTCCGGTCAGCCGTCCACGCTCGCCGGCGCCTTCGAGGACGTCGCGCAGGATCGGCAAATTTGGGCATCCTGGAAGCGGTCGGAGTTTGCCGCTCATGTGACCGAGATCCATCCCAGCGCGCGCGCTGCCGCGCCCAATTTCACCATCCTGGTCCAGCCGCGCGCCGACGTCTACACCTACGTTTCCCCGACGCTGTTGGATGTCAGCAGCACGACGCAGCCCGACGGCACCGATGTCGATCTGTCGCTCCAGTACGGCAATCCGTTCCCGCCGGCCTGGCCGAGCTGGGCGACCAGCTGCATGTACGCGGACGCGTACCTTCCCTATCCGACCGGGACCTCGCGGATGGACATGTACGGTTTCATATGCGGCTCCCTGCCGCTCGCAAGCGCGCAAACTGGCACGATGCGGCCGACCATCAGCCCGCCGCGCGATCTGAAGGTGAATGGAATCGCTGCCACGGGGCCGTTGGTCGGCATCGGCACGACGCCCGCGCTCAGCTGGAGCCCGCCCGCACTGGGAACGCCGACGTCCTGCTCGGTGGTCGTGCGCAAGCGTCCGGTCGGCGCTGGCGATTACACGGCGATCTCGGTTCCCGCGACCAGCACCAGCGTACGCATCCCGCCTGGAATTCTCGAGCCGACCGGATTCGTCTACGCCTTCCGCGTGGATTGTGGCGACGACCTCGGTTACGCGAGCGCGTTCACGGGCGTCATGACGCCATAGTCTGCCGCCAGCCCCAAGAGTGTCTCCCATCGGTTTCTGCGTGGTTCACCTCGGTTTGACATCCGGTGGCGTGGTTCTCCCTCGGGCAGGTACATCGCTTGCACCCCGTACGATTTTCTCGGGAGGAACCATGATCGTTGTAGGAATCTTGATCGTCACTGCTGCCCTGGGGTCGGTCGTCAAGCTCATCATGCAGCGAAGACAAGAAGAGATCGTGCTTTCCAAGCTCTCGCCCGATGAAGCCAAAGCCTATCTCGACTCCCTGCGTGAAAACGTATGGATGAGCTGGGTGATTGGAGGCGCCATTTTTTTGGGTTTGGCTGTGGTAGCCACGATCTGGTTGCGCTCGGTGTGAGGTAACGCATCGAGCAGACGACTGGCTACAGTAGCCAGTCGTGCGTCGCGCGGCCGACGGCCAGCGTCTGTCGGCGTTGACTCCGGCGGCACCGTCTCGTCGCCGCCCGTCGACAACCGGTCAGGTCGGAGGCTGGCGCCCGAGCTCGCCGCCGGGGCCGCCGCCTGAGCCACCCGGAAGCGCCGCCAGCTGCCGCTCGAGCTGCGCGCGCTCGCGCTCGTACTCGGCGCGGGCGCGCCGGTAGACCCGGGCCTGGCTGGTCATGCCGACCGCGGCGCCGATGCCCCCGGTCAGGATGAGCGGCCCAATCAGGGCCAGCGCGTGCGGCATCCGCGGCAGCGCGGACATCATGAGCAGCCACAAAAAACCGCCCGCCACGCCCGCCAGGGCCACCAGAACGCCGCCCGCGAAACCGGGCGCGGCCAGGGTTCCATCCGCGCGCCGGATCATGAGCCGCTCGCGGCGCTCGGCCCACGCTCGCTCGAGCTGCGCGAGATCGGCCTCCAGCTCGGAATGCGCGTCGGCCACGTCGTCACCGCGTCCTTCCGGCAGAGCCCGGGAACACCTGCGGGGGCGGCGCGCCGGGCGCGTACTGCCCCTCCATGGCCAGGTTGGCCAGCGCAAGCACCAGAACCGCCGCCAGCCGCACGTCGCCCAGCCGGTCCACGATCGTCTGCGGGGCCTTCAGCTCGGCCCCGCTGCCCCGGTACACGCCATCAGCAGCCCGCTGCAAAAACCAATTGCGCACCACCGTTCCGTCGATCTTGTCGGGCCCGATGCGGACTTGCAGCTTGTAGGGGCCGTACAGGCCCCGCACGATGCGGCCCGGGCCATCGGGCTGGGTCGACAGCGACACATCGCCCAGCGGCGCCGGCCCGAACACTTTGTCGCCCTCGACGGTCAGCCGCAGCAGCTGGCTGCCCAGAACCCCGTGGATCGAGCTCTCTTCGATGGTAAGGTCGACCTTGGGCCCGACCATGTGGTTGCCGCTGAGTGCGAATGCAAAATCGCCGCCGCCGATCACGCGCAGGAGAGCGTCGTTGGGACCCCCCGAGCCTCCGCCGGAGGCGCAGCCGAGCCCGAGCCAGCACGCACACGCGAGCACGGTCCTCATCATGTGGCTACAATAGGCGGGTCGATGAAGCGAAACAAGCCGGCTCGGCCGCCCCAGCAGGACCGCGAGAGCGAGAACGGCGTGCCCACCGCCCTGCAGGCCATCCTCGACGGGTTGCCCGAGCAGCCGGGCGTGTATCTGATGAAGGACAAGCGCGCCCACGTCATCTACATCGGCAAGGCGGCGCGGCTGCGCGATCGGGTGCGCCAGTATTTTCACAAGAGCTCGGACAATCGCGATTTCGTGCCGCTTCTGGCCGGGCTGGTGGGCGACATCGAGACCATCGTCACCAACAACGAGAAAGAGGCGCTGCTGCTCGAGAACAACCTCATCAAGCAGCACCAGCCCAAGTTCAACGTCAAGCTGGTCGACGACAAGAATTTTCTGGTGCTGCGGCTGGACCCGAGCGCGAAGTGGCCGCGGCTCGAGGTCGGGCGGCGCATCAAGGAAGACGGCGCGCGCTATTTCGGCCCCTATCACTCGGCGACCGCCTGCCGCGAGGCCCTGCGCGTGGTCAACCGCCACTTCAAGCTGCGCACCTGCACCGACCACGTGCTCAATTCGCGCAAGCGGCCCTGCCTGCAGTACCAGATCAAACGGTGCGACGCACCTTGCGTGTTCCCGATCCCGGTCGAGGGCTACCAGCAGCAGGTCGACGACGTCACGCTGTTCCTGCAGGGCAAGGACGACGAGCTCCTGTCGCGCCTCAAGGCCCGCATGCGCGAGGCGGCCGGAAAGCTCGAGTACGAGGGCGCGGCCGCGATTCGGGACCAGCTGCAGGCGCTCGAGAAGTCGCTCGAGCAGCAGCGCGTGGTGGCGACCACTTTTGTCGACCAGGACGTGGTGGGGCTTCACCGCGCCGGCACCACCGTCGAGCTGTCGGTCCTTTTCATCCGACAGGGCAAGCTTCTGGGCCGGCGCACCTTCAGCTTCAAGAACCAGGAGTTTCCGGACGCCGAGGTGGTGTCCTCGTTCATCGGGCTGTACTACGACATGAGCGGCTTTCAGCCCGACGAGGTTCTGTTGCCGGTCGAGATCCCGGACGCCGAGCTGAAGGCCGACTGGCTGCGCGAGAAACGCGGGCGCAAGGTCGAGGTGCTGGTGCCGCAGCGGGGGCCGCGCCACGACCTGGTCGTGCTGGCCGGCAAGAACGCGCAGGCCGAGTACGAGTCGCGACGCGATCACCAGGAAGACGCCATCGAGGCGCTGGGCAAGCTGCAGCGGCGCCTGCACCTAAAGCGCCTGCCCCAACGCATCGAGTGCTACGACATCGCCAATTTGCAGGGCCAGCTCTCGGTCGGATCGATGGTAGTGTTCGTGGACGGCGTGCCCGACAAAAGCCAATATCGGATCTTCAAGATCAAGACCGTCAAGGGGCCCGACGACTTTGCGTCGCTGTACGAAGTTCTGTCGCGGCGCTTTCGCCGGGCCAAGCAGGACGACCCGGGTTGGGCGGTGCCCGATCTGGTGGTGGTCGACGGCGGCAAGGGGCAGCTGCAGATGGCGTTGGCGGCGGCGCACGACGTCGGCATCCCGACCGGCGTGGGCGGCATCGACATGGTCGGCATCGCCAAGCCGGCCGAGAGCGCGCAGGGCGAGCAGAAGCCCGATCGGGTGTTCATCCCCAAGATCAAGGATCCGATCAAGCTGCGACCCAACAGCGCCGAGCTGTTCGTGCTGGCGCGCGTGCGTGACGAGGCCCATCGGTTCGCCAACACCCTGCACCGCAAGCTCAGGCGCCGCCGCGCGCTCCGGAGCGCGCTCGAGGACGTGCCCGGCATCGGCGCCAAGCGCAAGCGCGAGCTCTTGCGCCATTTCGGCAGCTTGAAGAAAATCAAGGAGGCCACGATCGAGGACCTTGCGCGCGCACCCGGGATGACAGCGGCCGCCGCCCAGAGCCTGTTCCAATTCTTCCACCCACCCGAGGACGAGAGCGTGGACGAAAACGCCGAGGGTGGGCTCGACCTTTTGGCGGGCGACGCCGAGAGCGCGGACACCGATGGCGACCCAACCGCGGGGCCTGACGAAACCGAAGCTGCCTAGCGCGGTCGTCGCGCTGGGTGTGGTCTCGCTGCTCAACGACAGCGCCAGCGAGATGATCTATCCGCTCCTGCCGGCTTTTCTGGCCACCCTGGGCGCCGGGCCGGGCGCGCTCGGCTTCATCGAGGGGGTCGCCGATGCGACCGCGGGCCTGCTCAAGGTGGTCTCGGGCTATGCGGCCGACCGGGTGGGGCGGCTCAAGGAGATCACGCTGGCCGGCTACGTGCTGGCCAACGTTCTGCGGCCCCTGACCGCGGTGGCGAATGCGTGGGGACAGATTTTCTTGATCCGGTTCGGCGATCGCGCCGGCAAGGGCATCCGCACCAGCGCGCGCGATGCTCTTTTGGCCGCGACTGCGCCGGCCCGGATGCGCGGCCGCGCGTTCGGCTTTCATCGCGCAATGGATCACGCGGGCGCGTTCCTGGGCCCCAGCGTGGCGCTCATCCTGCTCTCGTGTGGCCTTCCCATGCGTCAGGTCTTCGCGTGGACCCTGATCCCGGGCGCGCTGACGATCGCCACTCTGGTGCTGTTCGTGCCCGACGTGCCGGGGCGCGTGGGCGCGCAGGTCGAGCTGGCGCTGCCGCCGCAGGCCGATTACCGCCGGCTGCTCTTGGCCGTGGTCGTGTTCACGCTCGGCAATTCGTCGGACGCGTTTCTGCTGTGGCGGGCGCGCGAGCTGGGGCTCAAGGCGGTGTGGGCGCCGGTCTTGTGGATCGTCCTGCACGTGGTCAAGTCGGCCACCTCGACCTGGGGCGGCACGCTGAGCGATCGCGTGGGCCGGCGTCTGCCGATTCTGGGCGGCTGGGCCATCTACGCGCTGGTGTACATGGGCTTCGCGCTCGCCAGCGCGCAATGGCACGTGTGGGTGCTGATAGCGCTGTACGGGGTTTATTTTGGTCTGACCGAGGGCGTGGAGAAGGCGTTCGTGGTCGACCTGGTGCCCGAGGAGTGGCGTGGTCGCGCGCTGGGCGCCTATCACGCGGCGGTCGGGCTGGCTGCGCTGCCGGCGAGCGCGCTGTTCGGCCTCCTGTACCAGGGGGCCGGTCCGGCCTGGGCGTTCGGTCTCGGTGCCGCGCTGGCGGCCGGCGCGGCCGCGCTGGTGCCGCCGGACCCGGCCGCGCCGCGGCCGCTTTTCTACTGACGATTGGCGCGCACCGCCGCCAAGTGAGTTATCCTGCTACCAATGCAGAGCTACAAGGATTACACGATCGCCATCGAGGCCCCGAAGCAGCTCGCAGACGGCAACTGGCAGGCCAGGGCGGTGATTGGGCGCGACGGCCACGCTGTCCACCACACCACCGGCGACGGGCGCAGCGACGCCGAGGCGCGCGCTTCCGCGCTCGCTGGCGCCAAGCAATGGATCGATCGGCAAGGCTGAACGGGCCCCGATGATCCCGCTGGCCAAGCCGTTCGTGGGCGCCGAGGAGGCGGCTGCCGTGGCCGAGGTGCTGCGTTCGGGCTGGTTGGCCCAGGGCCCGCGGGTGGCCGAGCTCGAGCGCGCCTTCGCGGACTACGTGGGAGCGCCGCACGCGGTCGCGCTCAGCTCCTGCACGACCGCGCTCCACGCCACGCTGGCCGCGCTGCGCATCGGCCCCGGCGACGAGGTGGTGTGCCCCAGCCTCTCGTTCATCGCCACCGCCAACGCAATCGCGCACGCGGGCGCGCGCCCCGTGTTCGCGGACGTCGATCCGTCGACCAACAACCTGGCCCCGTCGGCCGTGGCAGCCGCCCTGGGGCCGCGTACCAAGGCCATCCTGGTCGTGCATCAGGTCGGCATGCCGGCCGATCTCGACGAGCTAGTCAGCCTGGCGCGCGCGCACAGCATCCATCTGATCGAGGACGCCGCGTGCGCGATCGGGGCCAGCTACCGGGGCCTGCGGATCGGCCGCCCGCACGGGATCGCCGCCTGCTTCAGCTTCCATCCCCGCAAGATCCTGACCTGCGGCGAGGGCGGCATGGTGACGACCGCGCACGGCACCATCGCGGCCCGCCTGCGCCGCCTGCGCCACCATGGCCTCGATCAGACCCGCTACCTCGAGGTGGGCTGGAACTACCGCATGACCGACCTGCAGGCCGCGGTTGCGCTGGTCCAGCTCGGCCGGCTCGACGAGATGCTAACCCGCCGGCGCGCGCAGGCCGAGCGCTATGGGAATCTGCTGGCGGGTGCGCCGCGCCTGCTCTTGCCAACCGTGCCGCCCGAGCGTGCGCCCAATTTCCAGACCTACGTGGTGCGGGTGCGCGGCGCCGACGCGGCCGCGCGCGACCGCCTGCTGGAGCGGCTCGCGGAGGGCGGAGTGGCCAGCCGGCCCGGCATCATGGCCGCGCATCGGGAGCCGCCCTATCGCGAGCTCGCGCTGCCGGGGACGCTGCCCGAGACCGAGCGCATCGCTGACGAGTCGCTCGCGCTGCCGCTCTATCACGAGCTGTCGGCGGCCGATCAGGATCGGGTGGCCTTCGTGCTCAGGCGAGCGCTCGAATCTCCGTGAGCACGCGTTCGACCTCCTGCTCGGTGTTCCACACGTTGGCAGCCAGGCGGGCGTACTTGACCGCGTAGGGCGTCTCGGTCGCGATCACCTTGCGTGCGCCCAGCCGCTCGACCACCTGGTTGGGCCGCAGGCCCGCGACGTCGAAGCACACGATGCCGGCCGACAGCTTGTCATCCATGGGCGTATGCAGGGTCACGTGCTTCATCGCGCGCAGCCCCTCCTTGAGCTGGCGGTTGAGCGCGTGAATGCGCGCCCCCACCCGCGCCTTGCCGATGCGCTGATGGAACTTGAACGCCTCGCCCAGCGCCCACCGATGCTCGAACGAGTGGAAGCCGCCCGGGCTCATGCTGGCACCGACTGGAATCGGCGCCGGCGGAATCACTTTCTCCCACATCAGATACGCGGGCCCGTAGAAGCACGGAATGGTAGCGGTCGCGGCCGGCCACGCGCTCGGCTTGCCCCACACCAGCCCGGTGCCGCGCGGCCCGAACAGCCACTTGTGCGTGCCCGCGACGAAGAAGTCGCAGCCCAGATCGGGCAGCGTCACGTCGTCGACCGCCAGACCGTGCACCCCGTCGACGCACAGGAGCACCCGGTCGGCCTCGGCGCGCTTGGCGTTGAGGGGCGCGAGCGCGTCGGCAATCGCGCGCACGGGCAGCTTGACGCCGGAGACCGAATGCACCCATGTCACGGCCAGGACGCGCGTGTGCGGCTTGAGAGCGCGCACGATCGAGCCCACGATCTCGGGCTCGTTGGCCTCGGCCGGGTTCTTGTACAGCGCAATCTGGCGCACGGTGGCGCCGGTTTTGGCCGCCCGCAGCTTGAGCGACTGATCGGTCGAGTAATGGTCGTGAACCGTGGTCAAAACGTCCTGCCCGGGCCGCAGCTTGAGCCCGCTGTAGAGCAGGCCCAGGCCCATGGTGGTGCTGTCGGTGAGCGCGATGTCCTCGCCGCTGACGCCCAGATACTCGGCCGCTGCCGCCAGCACCTCGCCCTCGCGGCGCCCGACGTTGTCGAAAAAGTAGCCGATCGGGTTTTCGTCCAGGCCGCGCCGGTGGGCCTCGATCGCGTCGCGCACCGGCTTGGGATGCGAAGCCAGAAAGAAGCCCGCGAAGTTGGCGTGCTCGCGCGACAGGTTGAACTGCGCGCGCACGCTCGCCCAATCGTCGAGCCTGGGCAGCCCGGCCGGAGCTGCGGCCGGCGCCGGCCCCGCGGCAGCGGCCGCGGCCGCTCGCACGCGCGCGGCCGCCAACGTTCCGCCCAGCGCGAGCCCGGTGCGGACCAGAAAATCGCGTCTCAGCATGGCTAGCTCCCTCCCACTGGCGCCGGCAGCTCGCTGGCGCTCGGCACCAGAATGATCTCGATGCGCCCCGCCGCCGCCTGGCCGCTCTCGGCGCCCGCTTCCAGCGGATCGAACTCGGAGAATCCGACCGCGCCCATGCGCCGCGGATCCACGCCCTCGTTCTGCAGGAACTGCACGACCGCGACCGCGCGCGCAGTCGACAGCTCCCAGTTCGATCGGAACTTGGAGCCTTTGCCGGCCGGCGCCGCCGCCGTGTGACCGGCAATCAAGAGCTCGCGGTCGGGCAGATCACGCAGCGCGCTCGCGATCTGGGTGAGCGCTTTGCTGGCCTCTGGCTTCAGGTCGGCCCGGCCGGCCTCGAAGAGCAGCTTCTCGGGCAGCTCGACCGCCAGGCGCCCCTTGCGCTGGGCGACCCGCACGGTGCCCTGTTGCACGAGCGACGCCAGCTGGTCGCTGAGCTGCTTGCCCTGCGCGGACCGGCGCTGGGCGGCGTCGCGCGCCCGATGCACCTCCTCCATCTCCTTGGCGCTGGGCATGCCCGGATGCTCGTGCTCGGGCACGGGCAGCGCGCGAGCGGCTTCCAGGTCGGCGGTCAGACGCGCGACATCGCCCCGCGCGACGCCCAGGTCCTGCTTGCACTTTTCGAGGTCGCGCACGGTCTGCAGGTGCACCTCTTCCTGGATCCCGCAGGCGTGAAGCAAAAGGGCCGCAACCGCAAACCGGACGCCAGTCATCGTATTCCTTCGCACTCCGCTCGCAAGCCTCGAAACCCCGCGCCTGCGCTCGCCGCTCATGACCGGTCCAAGCCTACCTGGTTCAAACTGGACAGACCAGGTAGGCTGATGTAGGATATGTAGGTATGAGCGCTCGCGCCCTGCATTCGTCTCGCGCCCGCAGTGAAGGCTCTCGAGGCCGCGAGGTCTTCGGGATCCTGCTGCTCTCGCTGTCGATCTTTCTCGCGGTCAGCCTGCTGTCCCTTCTGTTTGCCGACGGCACCTGGCTGGGGCCGGGCGGCCTGGCGGCCGCTACCGCGCTCTACTCGGTGCTTGGACTGGGCAGCCTGTTCGTGGCGGTGACGCTCGGGCGCACGGGCGTTCGGGTGCTGCTCGCGCGCGCGGTTGGCTTGAAGGGCATCGACACCTTCGGTGCCGTGCTGGCGGTGGTGGCCGGCTGCGTGCTGCTCGACGTGATCTGTGCGGGCGCACGGCTGGCCGGCTACGCGCCCGGCGGAATGCTGGGCGCGGCGCTCGCGCAGATGTCGATCGCGATCTTCTTCCGAGCCGGCACCGCCCTGGTCGCGCTGGCTGCGCTCGCGGTGGGACTGGTTCTGGCCTGTCACCTGTCGTTCCGCGTGGTCGGCCGCTGGATCGGGGCAGGCGCGCGGCTTTTCTGGCGCGCGGCCATACACGCGCTCTCGATCGCGGGCAGCCTCATGCGCCTGATGCTGCCGACGCGCGACGAGATCCTGGGCCGCTCGCCGACGCCGGGCGCGCTGCCGGATCGCAAGCGGAAAAAGACGCGCGAGGAGCAGGAGGCGGAGGCGGTTCCAGTCGAGGTGCCCGATCATCGCACCGACGAAACCGAGAAGTCGCCTAGCGGGCCCGAGATGACCGCGCCCACCGGCTCCGCGCCCGCGCCCGAAGCGGCCGCGCATGCTCTGGCGGCGCTCCCGGAGATCGACGACGCGCCCACGCCCAAACCGGTCATCGTGCTGCCCGACTACCGGCGCACGCGCAAAGAGCGCAAGCGGGAGGAGCGGATCGAGGATCGGCCGCAGTACATCAAGAGCGGCTCGGGCGACTACGAGCTGCCGAAGCCGAGCCTGCTCGACTGGATCGAGCCGGCGCATGCGGAGGCCGATCGGCAGGCCATGTACGAGACCGCAGAGCGGCTGGTCAAGACGCTGGGCCACTTCGGCATCACAGGGCAGGTCAAGGAGATCCGGCCCGGACCGGTGGTCACCATGTACGAGTTCGTGCCGGCGCCGGGCACCAAGATCTCCAAGATCGTCTCGCTCGCCAATGACCTGGCCATGAACCTGGAGGCGATCTCGGTGCGCATCGTGGCACCCATCCCGGGCAAGGCCGCGGTCGGCATCGAGGTGCCCAATAAGCGGCGCGAGACCGTCTACTTGCGCGAGGTGCTGCTCGACGACGCGTTCCGCTCGATCAAATCCAAAATCGCGCTGGCGCTGGGCAAGGACATCGAGGGCCGGCCGGCGGCGGTCGATCTGGGGCGCATGCCGCACCTTTTGGTGGCCGGCACCACGGGCGCGGGCAAGTCGGTCAGCGTCAACGCGATGATCATGTCGATCGTGTGCAACGCGACCCCCGAGGACGTGCGCTTCATCATGATCGATCCCAAGATGCTGGAGCTCTCGATTTACGAGGGTATCCCGCACCTCTTGCTGCCGGTGGTGACCGATCCCAAGAAGGCCAACCTGGCGCTGCGCTGGGCAGTCGAGGAGATGGAGCGGCGCTACGAGCTTCTGGCCAAGGCCGGTGTGCGCGACATCGGCTCGTACAATCGAAAGATCGCGCGCGCGCTGGAGGCCGTGAGCGGTGGCAGCGCGCCCACGCGCGCGGCGGCGGCGCAGGCGAGCCGCGACCGGCGCATCAAGGTGGTGGTGACGGCCGCCGACGGCAGCGAGCAGGAGGTCGAGGTCGAGGCCGAGGAGGAGGCGGAGGCGGTGGCGGCGGCGGCGCTGCCGGAGGCCGAGCCGACCCCGCAGCTCACGCTCATCAAGTCCGAGGAGCCGGCGCCGCGCCGGCTGCCCTACATCGTGGTCGTCATCGACGAGTTCGCGGACCTCATGATGGTGGCGTCCAAGGAGGTCGAGGCGGCGGTCATGCGCATCGCGCAGAAGGCGCGCGCGGCCGGAATCCATCTGCTGCTGGCCACGCAGAGGCCTTCGGTCGACGTCATCACCGGCGTCATCAAGGCCAACTTCCCGAGCCGCATCGCGTTCCAGGTGCCGTCCAAGATGGACTCCAAGGTGATCCTGGATCAGCACGGCGCCGAGTCGCTGCTCGGTCAGGGCGACATGCTGTTCACGGACCGCGGGTTGCCCCTGCGGCGCATCCACGGCGCGCTGGTGGGTGAGGAAGAGATCCGGCGCGTGGTCGACCATCTGAAGGCACAGGGCAAGCCGGTCTACGACCTCGACATCCTGAAGCCGCGCGCCGACGAGAGCGAGGACGGCGAGCCGGTCCCCGACGACGATGACCCCAGCTACGAGCAGGCCCTGCAGCTCCTGCACGAGATGCGGCAGATCTCGGTGTCGATGATCCAGCGGCGGCTGCGCATCGGCTACAACCGGGCCGCCCGCATCGTCGAGCGCATGGAGCGCGATGGCTTCGTGGGCGCCGCCGACGGCGCCAAGCCGCGCGAGGTCCTGCGTGCACCGGCGTTCTGAGATATCCACTCGATTTGAATCCTGCCCCTGCTCGCTCGTCTATGATAAAGAGAACGGTGATGTGGAAGCTGATCTGGTTGGCCGTTTTGATGCAGCTGGCGAAGGCTCCGGCGGCGCCGCCGCCTGCTGCCGCGCCGGCCGACATCGTCGACCGGATGCAAAAATTCTATGACCAGACCCAGGACTTCAAGGCCGACTTCCGGCAGACCCTCATCAACCCCGTGTTCGGCCGCAAGCAGGTTTTCGACGGTGTGGTGCGCTTCAAGAAACCCGGCAAGATGCGCTGGGACTATGTGACGCCCGAGAAAAAGCTCTTCATCTCCGATGGCAAGGTGCTCTGGATGTACGAGCCCGAGGACAACCAGGCGTTCCGGCAGTCGCTCGCCGACTCGACGCTGCCGAGCGCGATCACGTTCCTGTTCGGCCAGGCCAAGCTGACCCAGGAGTTCAACATCACGCGGGCCGAGGACGCGGCCAAGTATGGCGCGGCGGGCGACCATGTGCTCAAGCTGGTGCCCAAGGCGCCGACCGCGCACTACAAGCACATCCTGCTCGATCTCGACCCCAAGACCGGCCAGGTCAAGCAGAGCTTCGTGTTCGACACGCAGGGAAACATCAACCAGGTGGCATTCAGCAAGGTCACGCTCAACAGCCGGATCTCCGACGGCGTCTTCAGCTGGTCGCCACCGGCCGGCACCAAAATCGTCAAGCCGGGCCAGCTCGGCGGCGACTGAGAGACCCAACCGCGAGGTCG
>DATFWX010000076.1:0-43353 GCA_035258845.1 Polyangia bacterium
CCCGGCGATTGGCTTGGGGGGCGCGTTCTAGCTAGTCGCTTCCATCTGGGCGAGCGCGCTTGCGCTGCGCGAACGCCTCCAGGTGGGCGACGCCCTCGGCCACCGCATCGGCGGCGTGGCGAAGCGCTTTGTCGGAGTGGAGCATCGTCACCTGAAAGCGGATCCGCGCCGTGTCTTCGGGCACGACGGGGTGGCAGAAGCCGATCGCGAAGACGTCCTTGCGATGCAGCAGATCGGTCAGCCGCTGCGCCGTCACCGCATCGCGAATCATCACGGCAACCGCCGGGTGCTCGCCCTCCATCACGCTCTGACCGTGATCGAGGAGCGCGCGTCGAAAGAACGCGACGTTGCGAGCGAGCGTCTCCTGCCGCTGCGGCTCCGTGCGCACGATCTCGAGGCACTTGAGCGCAGCCGCGACCGCCGGCGGCGCCAGCGCGGTCGACGTCAGGTGGGGGCGTGATTTCTGTCTGAGCCAGGTGAGGATCTCCTTGCGGCCGGCGACGAAGCCGCCCGCGCCCCCGCCCAGCACGGTGCCGAAGGTTCCGGTCACCAGATCGATGCTCTCGACGCCCAGCTGGTTGTGCGTTCCGCGCCCCGCCGCTCCCAGAACGCCGATGCCATGGCTGTCGTCCACCGCCACCAGCGCGTCGTACTTGGTCGCCAGCCCATAGATGTCGCGGAGTGGAGCCACGCTCCCGGACAGGGCGAATACGCCGTCGGTGACCACCACGCGGAATCGGGCCGCACGGGAGCGCTTGAGGCGTTCCTCGAGGTGCCCCATGTCCTGGTTACGATAGGAGTACACGCGCGCTCGGCACAGCCGGATCCCGTCTGCCAGGCTGGGCCGACTCTGCTCGTCGCAGAACACGTAGTCGCGCTCGCCCACCAGCGACTCGAACAGGCCCGTGTTGGCGTGATAGCCGCTGGCGCAGACCAGGGCCTCCTCGGCGCCCAGATGCTCGGCCAGCGCGCGCTCGAGGTCGGCGTGCACAGGCAGGGTGCCGGTCGCGAGGCGCGGAGACGCGACGCCCACTCCCCAGGTATCGACGGCCGAGATGGCGGCTCGCTTGACCGCCGGATGTGCGCACAGGCCCAGGTAGTCGCTGGACGCGAAGTTCGCGAGCTGGCGGCCGAAGGCGCTGATGATGGGACCCTGCGCGGAGCCGAGCACCATCTCCGGGTAGGCGAGCCCCGCTTGCTCGAGGTGTCGGATCTCGGTGCCGAGAAATCGGAAAAGCGGTCTGCTCATGGCGCCTTCTTCGGTTGCTCACGGGTGATGAACCACACCAGCGATGACGCGCAGGCCTGCCAGGCCAGGCTCGTCGTGTCGGCGGTGAGCACGCAGTACTGGTCGATGTGCTTCGCCAGCGCGTCGTCCTTCTCGTCGCCGACCTTGCCCATGCGCAGTCGGAAATCGACGGCGAGCGCGCCCTGGACGCGGCGCACCTCGTGGGCCAGCTCGTGGCGCGGATCGCGGTAGCGTCGCATGATCTCGTATCGACGGTCGGTCGTGATGAGCTGTTTGTCGGCCAGCACGTTGCTCATGGCGAGATCCATGTAGATCGGGCAGCGGCGTGCATCGGCCGCTTTCTTGTTTTTGCAGTAGCGCCGCGCCGCCGTCATCAGGCACTCGACCTTGAGCCGCACCGCGGCCGACGCGCAGGCGCCGCGGTCCAGGACCCGCGCGTACTCGTAGGCTCGATCGAGCGTCTCGGCCGGCGTTTCGCGGGCCGTCCCCAAGGCTGCCTTCAGATACGCCACCCGCAGATCGGCTCGATACGTCTGCTCCGGTTGGGCGTGGGCCGTCGCGGCGGCGATCGAAAGCAGCAAAAGGGCCCGGGCGCGCATCAGAGGCGTCCTCGCTCGAGACGATACTGGCGGCGGAACATCTGCACGTAGTTCTTGAGGTGAATCTGATAGGGGTAGACCTCGAGCAGGTCGGGCCGATCGGCGATCCACGCCGGGTCGAGATAGATGTCGAAGCCTTCGAGCCCGTACAGTCGCATGAGCAGGTTGTCGTGCCGGGCCAGCGAAGTCTCGGCGCCTGCGGTCGGGGTCTGCTCGAGCCCGGCCTGACTCAAGAGGGCCCCGTAGTGGAACCCGCGCACGAACAGCTTGGCCACCGCGTCGTAGCGGTCGACGTAGAGAACCGAGCCCGCCTTGGTGACCGGCACGTGGATCTCTTCGGCCGTGAAGCGGAACCCATCGAGCGAGAAGTCGGTGCTCTTGCGTTCGGGCGCCTCGCCTTCGAGGTAGCATTGAAAGCTCACGATCGAGGACGGCCCGAGCGGGCGCTGGCGTACCGCCAGCGATTCGAGCTCTTTGCCGAGCGCATAGCGCTCGAGCGCCGCGCGAACCGACGGCAGGGCGCCCAGTCGGTCGAGCGTCGCCTCGGGGCTGGCCGCGATGCGCTGGCAGATGTCGGTAGGTGCGCCCCAGTGGACCTGATACTCGCGGCAGTAGCCGGCGGCCGGCTCGTAGCGGCTCTCGAACAGCAGCTGTCCGACCACGTGCTCGAACACGAGGCTGGCGCGGGTGGCGCCGGATCCGGCCGGCGGCCGGTGCGCAAGCCACCGATAGCGATCCGCGCACGTCGCCTCGCGGAAGGCGCCGTTCTTCGGGTCGGGCAGATTGGTGAAGATGTGGTGCGAGGCGTGAGGCGCCGATCCCAGCACCTCCTCCTCCGCCTTGCGCAGAGCGTCCATCCGATGGAACCGGGCTACGAAATCGCGCCACAGCTTTTGCGTGTGCGCCGAGCCCATGTTCTGGCGCAGGCTGGCCCAGAATCCGTCGAGCCGCCGCCACGAATAATGCAGCAGCGGCTCGTCGCGCTGCCGGAGCGTGCACGGAGCGCCGGTGGCCTGCGTGCGCGTCCGGGCCTCGCAATCGCCCAGGCTCTGGGCGTAGCCGAGCGCGTAGGCGCGCCGCACGAGCTCGCACCCGGGTGCATTGGGGTCCAGCGCCGTGTCCACCTTCTCTACTTCGGGACAGTAGGTCGCGTTCGGGCTGGTCACGCTGTGGCGAAAGCGGCCCAGAAGGTCGAGCGCACGCGAACCGATGCTGGCCAGCGCGAGCAAGAGCGCGATCGCGATGCAGATGAGCCGCTGCGCGCGCGGCCCCAGATCGAGCGCTTCGTGGCGGTTCTCGCCGATCGTGATGCGCCAGCCGCCGGTTCCGATCAGCTGCGCCTCGGTTTCCCAGAGCGTAGCGTCACGCGCCCACCGAAAGTAGTGACCGCTCGGCTCGCCCAGCCGCCAGAAGCGGAACATCAGCGTCCCGACGACGGCCGCGAAGCAGCCGATCAAGAACAACGCGCCGGGCCCGCGCGCGACGATTCGCTCCAGGCTGAGGCTGTCGAGCGCGCCCGCCAGCGCGAAGCCGCCCGCCAAGAGCCCGAGCGTCGCGATGGTCTTGGTACCGATCAACGCCGGCTTTCCTTGGGCCGCGTCAGCACCTTGTCCTCGATCGTGATGCGGCGATTCTTGGACTTCGCCTCTTTTACTGCGCTCTGCTCGGCCACGCTCAGCTGGCCGCCGAACGCAGGCACCTCCTGTGCGGGCGTGTTGTCGGCGTGGGTGCAGATGACGATGTGGTCGTGCACCTCCCCGCCGTACTTGCTGATCTCGAGGTAGGCGGCCAGCGCCCGGTGGTAGCCCAGATCGAAATTCTCGGCCTTCGTGCCGTCGCTGTCGGTGTGCCCGTGGACCAGCAGCATGCGCCGCGTGAGCGCTCCGGTGTCGAAGTTGAGCACGGTCTGCGTGCCGTCCTCGAACAGCTTCTTGATGACGTGGCGCCCCTCCTCCGACAGATCGCTGCGGCCCGACGCAAACAGAACGTCCCCGGGCAGGTTCACCATCTTCACGGTTTCGGTGCCGAAGGTGTCGCTTATACCGCCCTTGTTCTGCTTGTTCTGGATGGCCCACAGAACCACGAAGAAGATCATCACGTTGGTCATCAGATCGATGTAGATGATCTGCCAGATGTCGAATCCACGACGGTGCTTCGTGCCGCGGAAGCGCGCCATTCTCATGATTGCACCTCGATTCGCGCTTGGTTCTCGAAGATGACCTGCAGGGCCCGGCACAAGGTGTCGAAGTCGTAGTCGAGCCCCTTGAGCCGCTGCTCGAAGCGCGTGGCGCCGACTTTGTAGAGCGCCGAGTAGAGCGCGCCGTAGAGCGTCGTCTTGAGCGCGATCGCAAGCTGGGGCGCGAGCGCCTCCACGGTGACCACGCTGCCCAGGCTGTCGAACATGCTGATGAGCCCGAGCACGGTGCCCATCAGGCCGAACAGCGGCATCGCGCCCGCGACGAAATCGAGGTGCGCGCCCGAATGGTCGTACAGCTCTTCGCACTCGACGTAGTAGGAGTGGGCCACATACTCGGCGTACTCGTAGCTCTTGCCCAGCTCCTGCACGTCCGCGAGATCGCGCACCAGAGCGTTGTCGGGCAGCGGCACACGCATGCCTTTCTCGAGCGGCCGCGTGCGCAGCTCACCGGCGCGATTGCGTCGCAGCGTCAGCACCTCCTCGAGCGCAGCCAGCGTCTCCTGCAGCTGCGCTGCTTTCGGCGTCAGGTGGCGCGAGGAGAACAGCACCGTGACCGAGGAAATCCACAGCTTCCCGACGTCGGCACCGGTCGCATAAACGAGCAGCGCCAGCGAGACGCAGAACATCGCGATGAAGAAGTTCTCGGTGACGAAAAATACTCCGGCGATGCCCAAAAAGACGATCGAGCCCAGAAGCCCCACCACGCCCGCACCGGCCGCCTTCTTGCTGACCGCCAGGGCGCTCTTGTTGAGCGCCTCGAAGAATCCGGACGAATTTCTATCGCGTTCTGGTTGGCTCATCGGATGCTGCTCCTTTGCTCATCCGCTCCACGTAGGTGGCGTCGTATCGAATCGCCGCGCGGGTGGCCTGGAACAAAAGACCCAGGCCGACGAGCGCGAACACCAGCGATCCGACCCAGCGCAATCTGCGGTCGCGGCGTTCGGCCAAGAGGGAAGAATGGAAAAGCTGGGAGAGCCAGAGCAACCGCCGGCGCGTCGCGCGCGTCAGCGGCGGCTTCGCGGTCGGGTCTTTGGGTAGAGCGACTTCCTCCAGAATCTCTTTCGAATTCATGATGAGCCGCGGCGCATCCGCGCGCGCGGTCAGGAACGGAAGCAGGCGCTCTTCGCGCAGCGTGTAGAGGTACTGGATTAGATGGTGCAGCCCCGCGTTGAGGGCGGCGTAGGCATCGCCCACCGTCGCGGCCGGACCCGAAAGAAATCGCTCGTAGAACGCAGCGGCCCCGCGCAGAACGTGACCCGAGAACCAGCTCGCTTTGGGCACGGCGAGCGCCAGGCACTGTCGGATCGTGACCAGAGCGCCGTCGCCGCGGCGAAAGTTCCCCAGCTCGCGCAGGATCGCGCCGAACAGGAAATCGAGCTGGCTCGGATCGGTGTCGTCGTAATCGTCGTCGTCGACACTACGGAAAGCGGCGTAGTGCTCCGTCAAGAGCTGCCGCACGAGATCGTAATCGTCGCGCGTGTTCGCGATGAGCGGGATGCCCTGGGCGTGCGGCATGACCCAGCCGAGCAGCGTTGCGTTCTCGCCGATGAGACGGGGTGCCGCGCTGCGGATGCGGGGCGGCGCCAGGGTCAGCTCGCGGCGCCGGGCGTCCGCCTTGCGCGCGCGCTTCAGCCAGCGCCGATCGTGGGACGCGCCCGCACGCGGCGTGAGCATACCGAAGGGCAGCTCTTCGGGGTTGACGGTGCGCTCGGGCGCTTCGGACTCGTCGGGTAGCTCGCCCAGCGCAGCCTCGCGACTGTCGACGCCCACGAGGATGCGCGGTCTGCCCAGGCCACCCCCGTAGCTGAGCACGTGCGGAAGGTGGCTGGGCAGGAACAGCGTCCGCTCGAGCAGCCTGCGATCGAGCTCGACGCCGTTGCGGCGAACGTAGCCGAGAAAATATTTTCTGATGGTTCGGTGCCAGGGGTTGCGCGCATGGGCAGGCCCGTCGACCAGGCGGGTGTCGAGAAAGGTCGACAGATTGTCGGCCAGCGTCAGCAGCCACAGCCAGGCAAATAGCCCGGCCGCGGGCAGGACCACCATCATGGTCACGCGCTCGGACCAACCAATGGCGCGACCCAGAAGGGGCGTGATGGTCAGGACCGGCACCTGAATCAGCAGAAGCGCCAGGCGCAGCCCACACAACGCGAGCCACGGCTTGAGCAGCGAAAAGAGCGCGTCGTGGCGGACCCGTTCCAATCCGTGAATGGGTGCAAAAACCACGCCCACGCTCACGAGCACGTACAGGCCCCAGAGCGTGCCCCCGGCTATCGGCAGCAGGAGCTTCTCCGCGAGGTTCGCGTGGCTCGCCAGGGCGGCGCGGACGCCCGGGGTGAGGATCATGACGAGAGCGATTGCGAGCCCCGCGACCAGCGCGGCCGATAGGGTCCACGACCCGGGCGGCGGCACCTCGAGCAGCCGCCGGCCCAGCAGCAGCCACAGGAACAGAATCGGCGTCGCGACGAGCACGATCAGCGCGCTGACCACGAACGGCAAAGGGTCGATGCGGGGCGCTGCTGCAGGCGCGGCCCTCACCGACAGCGCCTCGGCGGCCGGAGCGTCCGGCCTCTGATCGAGCAGGCCGCCGCGATGCACCACCGGGCGCACGATCTCGCCGATGTGCCTCTGCAAGGTGGCGCCGGTGACGCCGGTGCCGCTGGTCGCGAGCTTGCCCTCGAACGCGCGCGCACGCGTCCAGGTGTCGTAGACCTGGTATTCAAGGGTGGAATCGCGCAGCGTGCCCAGAACGACCACCTGCACGCCCAGGCTGCGATAGCGATCGATCAGGCAGTGCGGCTCTCGCCGCTGACAAGCCCGCGCGTCGACCTTGTCAGCGACCTGAATCTGGTGGAAGCGCGCGAACTCGCGGCCCACCAGCTCCTCGAGCGCCAACACCAACCAGCGTGGCTCGCCTCCAGCGGGCACGAAGTCGACCGCCACCTGCGCGGCCGGCGCCGGCGGGGCGGCCGCGGTCGCGCGGCGCGCGAGCAGAAGGCCCACCAGCAGAAGCGATCGCCTCAACATGATAGAGCAATCCGCCTCGAGGATATCAAGAAGCTGCGCTTCGTGGTACAGGGGTTCGCATGCGGCCCTCCCAGTCGAACGTCACGCACGGTTTCGCGCGGGTGAACGACCTCCGATTTCACTATGCAGAGGTGGGCGAGGGGCCCCTCTTGCTCCTCCTGCACGGCTTTCCGGAGAGCTGGTGGTCCTGGCGTCACCAGTTGGAAACCCTGGCCCAGGCCGGCCATCGTGTGATTGCGCTGGATCAGCGGGGCTACAACGAGACCGAACAGCGAGGTCCGTACGACATCGACACCCTCGCCTCCGACGCGTGCGAGATCATCCGAGCGCTGGGCGAGCAGCAAGCCGACGTGGTCGGCCACGACTGGGGGGGCGCCGTGGCCTGGCACCTCGCGGCGATGCGGCCCGCGTGCGTGCGCAAGCTCGCGGTGCTGGGCTGCCCGCACCCATCGCAGCTGGTGGCTGCGCTGCGCAAGAGCCGCCGACAGCTCGCACGCAGCTGGTACATCCTGCTGTTCCAACTGCCCTGGTTGCCCGAACAAACCCTTTCCCGCTTCGGGCATTCCCTGCTCCCGACGATCTATCGCAGGCTCGCCACCGACCGTTCGCACCTGGCCGCCGACGAGATCGAGCCCTTCGTGGACGGCCTTCGCAAGCCGGGCGCGGCCAAGGCGATGATCGATTGGTACCGAGCTGCCTTCCGCGCCGCGGTGCGCGATAGGGGTCGCGTCCCCAGCTATCCGGTCATCGAGGCCGACACGCTCCTGATCTGGGGCGAGAACGACTTCGGCCATGGTTACGACGACCTGGTGCCGGGCACCGAGCGCTACGCGCCCAAGCTGCGCGTCGAGATCATCGAGCGCTGCGGCCACTTCATGCAGGCAGAACGGCCCGACCGGGTCAATGCCCTCCTGACCGAGTTCCTGGGCAGCGCCCGCGCGGTCAGCCAGCCCGAGATGCGCTTCTCGGTCGTGCTCGCGGCCGTCGGCGACAACAAGATCAGCGTCATCCGCGAAATCCGCGCGATCACCGGCCTGAACCTGACCGCGGTCAAGGATCTGGTGGACGCCGTGCCGAAGACGATCGTCGAGGGCGCGACGCGGCAGGAGGCCGAGCAGATTCGCGACAAGCTGACCGGGGCCGGGGCGGTCGTCGAGATCGGCTGACGCTCAAGGGGCGCGACGCACCTCGATGCTGGCACCCCAGGCCTGCATCCGATCGCGTATCGCCTCCGCGTCGGCTAAAGGCGCCGACCGTGCGATGGTCAGTGGGCCCGCATCGATCGCGTCCTTGATCTCGCGCAGCCCCATCCCGGTCAGCGCGCGCAGCTCGCGCAGCACCTCGATCATGCTGGCACCTGATGCGAGAAGCACGACCTCATAGGTCGCAAGCTCGCCTTCGGCTGCCAGCCAGTCCTCGACGTCGTGCCCATGCTCGCAGCCTCTCTCGATGAAGCGCTGATAGGCGCGGGCGGCAATCTGCTCGGGAGGCGCTGTCATGGCCGGAATGATAGCTCACCAATTCGGTAGCGGTACAAGCGGCCTCAACTTCTCATATAGTGCGCGCCATGAAGCTGATTACCACCCTGATTCTACTGGTCTGCCTGCCCGCCGCGGCCCCGGCCGCCGACGTGGTGGTCGTGCGGGCCGGCGTCCTCATCGATGGCCGGTCCGCCACTTCGCGGCGCGATCAGTTGATCGTGATCCGCGGGGGCCGCATCGAGAGCGTGTCGGCTGCGGGCAGCGCCCGCGTTCCCGACGGCGCCAAGGTGATCGACCTCGCCCAGGCCACCGTGATGCCCGGCTTCGTCGACAGCCACACGCACATCTTTCTGCAGGGCGAGGACCCGGCCGAGGGCGGCTACGACGCACAGCTCTTGTCGCACCCGCTCGCGTTCCGGGCCGCACGCGCCACGGTCTCGGTCCGCCGCGCGCTCGAGCAGGGCTTCACCACCCTGCGCGACGTCGAAACCGAAGGCGCGGGCTACGGTGACATCGGCATCAAACAGGCCATCGACAAGGGCTACATTCCCGGACCGCGCCTTTTCGTGGTCACGCGCGGCATCTCCACGACCGGTGGCTACCCGCTCGAGGATTACGCGCCCGAGCTGACGACGCTGCCAAAGGGCGTCCAGATCATCGACGGCCCCGTCGAGGCGCGAAAGGCAGCGCGCGAGCAGCTCGACCACGGCGCCGACTGGCTCAAGGTGTACATGACCCACCGCTCTTGGGTCGACAAGAAAGGCCGCCTGTATTCGCAGCCGACCTTGACCGTGGAAGAGCTGCGCGCCATCGTCGAGGAGGCGCACGGCTGGCAACGCAAGGTGGCGTGCCACGCCTACGGCGGCGAGGGGCTGCGCCGCGCGCTCGAGGGCGGCTGCGATTCCATCGAGCACGGGCTCGACCTGGACGACGCGGCCATCGCGCGCATGGTCAAGCAGGGCACCTCGTACTGCCCGACCCTGAGCGTCTACTACCACGGACTCTCGCAGGCCGACACGGCCCGGGCGCGCCGGGACCGGCTTCGGGTGGCGCTGCATCGAGTGTCCTTCCAGAAAGCGATGAAGGCCGGCGTCCGCATCGTGTTTGGCACGGATGTGGGCGGCTTCCCGTGGACCGAGCCGATCGCGCAGGAATTTGCCCGGATGGTCGAGCTCGGCATGTCGCCCATGGAGGCCATCCGCTCCGCCACCTCGCGCGCGGCCGAGATGCTGGGCGCCCCGGGCGAGCTGGGCGTGATCGCCGGCGGCGCCTACGCCGACCTGGTGGCCGTCACCGGCGACCCGCTCAAGGACGTCAAGGTGCTCCAGCATGTCGGTTTCGTGATGAAGGACGGCCGGGTGTTCAAGGACGAGCTGACGAAGCGCTGAACCGCAGGGCTCCCTATTCGTACCGCAAGGCCACCATCGGGTCCACCTGCGCCGCGCGACGTGCGGGCACGAAGGTCCCGAGCAGTGCCATCGCCGTGACGGTGAGCGTGAGCACGACGAAGACGCTGGTGTCGCTGTCGGCCAGCGTGAACAGGTGGGCGGCCATCACGTGCGCGACCGCGATCGCTGCCGGCAGGCCGAGCGCGACGCCGATGCCAGCCAGCCAGCCGCCGCGCGCCATCATCATGCGCAGCACCTGACCCGGCCGCGCGCCCAGCGCCATGCGAATGCCGATCTCCTGTTGCCGCTGCGTGACCAGATGCGCAATCACGCCGTAGATGCCGATCACCGACAGCAGCAGCGCCACCACCGCAAACGCCGCCATCATGGTGGATCCGAGGCGCATGCCCGAGGTGCGCTCGCGTAACTGCTGCTCAAGCGTGCGCACGTTGGCCAGCGGCATCTGCGCATCGACGCGCGCGACCGCCCGGCGCGCTGGGTCGGCCAGCGCCAGCGGAACCACTCGGCTGCGCACGACCAGGTAGAACACCCCCGATACCGCCTGCGCGGTGGGCACGTACAAGGTGGCTGGCGCGTCCCGATCAAAATGGTTGTAGACGTCGCCGACCACGCCCACGATGCGGAAGACCTTGCTGGGGACCGAGATGCGGACGTGAGTGCCGATCGGATCTTCACCCGCCCAGTAGCGACGGACGGCCGCCCGATTGACCAGCGCCACCGGTTCGGCGTCCTCGCGATTGTCGGCGTCCGAAAGGCCGCGCCCTTGCAGCACCGGGACCCGCAGGAGCGCCAGATAATTGGGCGTCGACGGCACCCAAGAGGCATCGGGCATGTCCTCACGGCGCGGCGCGGGATGACCCTCGATGGTGAACAGCCGGTCGCTATCGTTGTTGCCCCACGGAATGTTGTGGGCCACGGCCGCGTCTTCCGCACCCGGCAGCGCCCGCAGCTCCTCGATTGCCTTGCGTTGGAACTCGAGCATTTCGCCGTGGTTCTGGTAGCGCGCGTCGGGCAGCCCGACCATGAAGGTGAGCACGCCATGCGGATCCAGCCCGCGGTTGGGATTGGAGGCGCGAATGAAGCCCTTGACCAGAGCGCCCGCGCTGGTCAGCAGCACCAGCGCAAGCGAGACCTGCAGGACCGAAAGCGCCGAGCGCAGACGATGATGCCGTCCGCCCACCAGCGAGCGGCCGCTCTCCTTGAGCGCAGCGCTCAGATCGGTGTTCGAGACCTGAAGGGCCGGGACCAGGCCGAATACGACCGAGGTCACGACCGCCAGCAGCAACGTGAACGCGAGCACGCCCCGATCGACGCCCATGTTGTCCCAGCCCGGAATGAAGCGCGTGGTGGTGGGCGAGATGCCCGCCTTGATGAAATCGAGCGACCAGGCGGCGACCAGGAGCGCGAAACCGCCGGCGGTGAGCGCGAGGAGCAGGCTCTCGGTCAGAAGCTGGCGCACCAGGCGTGCGCGTCCGGCGCCCATCGCCGTGCGCACTGCCATCTCGCGCTGCCGGGTCGCGCCGCGCGCGAGCAGCAGATTGGCGATGTTGGCGCACACGATGAGCAGCACGAACCCGGCGGCGAAGGTCAGCGTCCAGATGAACGAGCGGGTGATGTCTTCCGTAATGCCGCGCGCCATCTCGATCACGCGCCGCGACACGCCGCCGTCGCTATCCGGGAATTGCTTGGCGTGTTGCGCCGCCAGCACCTTGATCTCGGCGTCGGCGTCGGCCACCGTCACACCCGGCTTGAGCCGCCCGAAGGCGGTCATGATGCGCAGGTTGCGCAGCTCGCGCTGCGCGGGCTTGAAGATGAGGGGCTTCCAGACCTCGGTGGCGGGCGGGAACGTGAAGGTGCGGGGCATGACGCCCACGATGACGTAGCTCTGGCCGTCGAGCTCGACATTCTTGCCCACGACGCTGGCATCGGATCCGAAGCGGCGTTTCCAGAGGCCCTCGCTGATCACGGCGACGTGATCGTTCTGACCCTGGATCTCGTCGGGCGCGAAGGTGCGGCCGAGCGCGGCCGGCGAGCGGAGCGCGGGAAAGAATTCGGGCGAAACGTTCGTGCCCACGATCTGCTCGGGCAACCCGACGCCGGTGAGATTGAGCGTTTCGTACTGGTAGCCGGCCAGCTGCTCATACGAACGCGTTTCCTTTTGGAGATCGAGCCACGTGCGCGGCGCGATGTTGTCGTGGTACTGGACGGCCTGTGCGCTCTTCTCGTGCAGCATCACCAGGCTGCCCATATCGGGCAGCTCGAGCGGACGCACGAGCAGCTTGTGCACGATCGAGAAATTGGCGGCGTTGAAACCGATGCCAATGCCGATGGTGATGACGGCGATCAGCGTCAAACCGGGCGTCTTGCGAAGCGAGCGGAATGAGAATTTGAGGTCCTGCCACATGTCAGCCTCCTCGGGCCGCTGGCACCAGCAGCAGCAGAGCGCGCGCGAGCGCGAGAGCACCAGCCACGGCTGAGTGCGAAGCCATGTCCGTGCCAGCTCGAAGCGGGCCTAATCACGCGAAATGGCGCGAGTGCCCTGACCGGGTGCGGGAATGCCGGTCCCATAAGCGGACAGGACGGAGGTCCGCGTCATATGGCCGCCGGGCTGCGCGCGACCAACCTCCAAATGGACACTGCGCGGTTAAGAGCAGCCGACCGGACGTTGCACAGGGGGAGGACGAGCCGGGGAGCGCTGGCGCTTGCGCTGGCGGTCGCCGGGTGCGGGGGCGGCGCGTCGAGCACGGACGGCGGCGGCGGCGCGTCGAGCACGGACGGCGGCGGCGGCGCCGACGGTGGCGGCATCGCCGATTGGGCGATCGCGCTCGATCCTTCCCAGCCCGCGGGCACGCTCGCCCCCACGCTGCTCGGTCAGTACGACCTGTCGGGCGCCCTCTTCCACTACGACCAGCAGGCGCAGCTGCCCGCGCTCATGCAGGCGGCCGGCTTCACCGAGTGGCGCGTAGGCCTCGGCCGCTGGGAATTCGCGACCCAGCTCCTGCCCACGCTCACCGACGGTACGCCGTGCGACCTGTCGAGGTACCCACCGCAGGCAGCGGCGCCCGCGGGCACGACCGATCTCGATCTCCTGCAGGGGCGTGACTGGTTCACGTATGCAGACGGCTCGCCGGTCACGATCGCCATGACCGCCGACGACAACCGGTACCGGCTCGACTACCTGCGCTCGGTGCTCGACGTCGTCGACCAGTTCGGCGTCGCGCCCTATGTCGACATCGATCACATGCCGCGCGCGCTGGCCGCCAACCAGACGCCCGTGCGCACCAACGCGGAAATGATGGGCCACTGCGGCCTCACCTGGGCCAACAAGGTCTCGAATGTGCGTCCCGCCGATCCGCTCGTCTTCGCCGCCGCCGTCGTCGGCTTGGTCCAGCGCACGGTCGAAGGGTCGGGCGGGGCGCGTGGTCGGCCGGTCCGCTACTGGGAATTCTGGAACGAGCCCGAGGACAGCTACGCCTGGGACCCGAACGTCGGCGACTTCGGCAGCTGGCTCCAGACCGCCGGCGCGACGCTCACCGCGCTCGACGCCTACCGGAAGCAGACCGCGAACGCCGACGGCCGGGCCATCAAGATCGGCCTCGGCAGCTTCGGGTCCTCTGACGCCGCCGTCGGGGTGCTCGCAGGGTTCCCGGCGCCCTTCGACTTCATCTCATTCCACGTGGAGTGCTGCGACGACCCGCTCATCACCGCCTCGCGGATCCAGGACGTCGTCGATGCGCGCGCGACCTCCGGCCACCAGAACGCGGAGCTGATCCTCTCGGAGTGGACGCCGGTGCTCGTCCAGGGCCAACTCGATCCACGCACGATGGACGTCGCGCTGTACGACTCGACGGTGCTCGCGCTCGGCGCCACGGCGGGCCTTGCGCACACGCATCACGCGATCTTCTGGAACTTCTTCGACAGGGGGTTTCCGGGGCTTGGCATCATCGACCACGACCTGAGCCTTCAGCCGGCCTACTACGCGTATACGCTGTTCGCGCAGGTGATCGGGAGCGGCTCGTCGCGGCTCGCGGCGATCGGGCACAGCGACGGCAAGCTCGACGACGGGATGGGGGCGGTGCTCGCGTCCCGGGACGCTGGCGGCAAGGTTCGCGTGCTGCTGGTCAACCGCAACACCTCGGCGCGCACCGCCACCGTCGGCGCCACTCCGACGGCGGTCACGGTCCTCAGCGACCCGACCCGGGTGCCGAGCGCCGTGCCACCGTCCGCGGTCGTCACCGTGCCTGCGCGCTCGATCGTCCTCGTGGAGAGATAGACCGTCTCGGCCCGGTTTCGCACCGGGCTATCGGCTCAGCAGCGTGCGGCCGAGCGCCCGACCCATGGTCAGCGGGTGCGAAAGCGGCGTGAGCACCTTGCCAATCCAGGTCTCGGGCTCGTGGAACAGGCCCAGCTGCCTGAGCACGGTGGCGCGATCGTAGTAGATCTTCTCGCCCGCGAGCTTGTCTTCGGGGTCGAACGAGTAGATCCCGCACAGCGGAAACTCGAGGTGGCGCCCGGTGCCGGGCAAGCCGCGCCACCAGCCGGTGTGCGTTCCCGAGATGATCACCTCGAGGATGACCGAGGCTTCGCTCACGTGCCGGCGCCGGACTTCGATCTGGAAATCCGCCGAAGCCGCTAGGAGCGTCTGGTAATAGGCCTGCACCGCATCACGTCCTTCGTGATGCTCATTCCACGGCTCGTCGTCGTAGCGCGCCTGCGCCCCGAACGTGGCCATGATTCCAGCGATGTCGTGCTGGTTTTCCTGCTGGACGTGCGCTTCCACGGTCTCGATCCGTCGATCCAGACGATTCATGCCCGCATGATAGGGCAAGCGCCGCGGGACGGAAAGCGACGCCTGGGAGCGCTCGGGTCAGCCGCCCGCGATCGCGCCAATGATCACAAACGGCTCGGCCCCGCTGGCGACCGCGCTGGGCAGGGGCTGGTCTGGCGGCTCGTGGGAAAGATCCTCTCCGCAGGCAAAGAACCTCAAGAAGGGGCGGCGCTGCTTGGTTGTGTGGTCCCGGATGGTGCCACACAGCATCGGGTAGCGCGCCTCCAGGGCGTCGAGAACCGAGCCTTGGGTGACCGCACCCTTGACCTCGAGCGTCACCTCGTCCTCGACGTGTGCCAGCCGTCGCAGATGCACCGGTAGCTCGACTCGGATCATGGCAGCGTCTGGACCTCGACGGAAAGCACCGCCGGCAGATCGCGCACGATGGGAGCCCAACTCTCTCCCGCGTCCGCCGAGCAGTACACCTGGCCGCCGGTGGTGCCGAAATAGATGCCGCACGCGTCGAGCGAATCGACCGCCATCGCGTCGCGGAGCACGTTCACATAGCAGTTGCTCTGGGGCAGCCCTTTCGTGAGCGCCTCCCACTCGTTGCCGCCGGTTCGGCTGCGATACACGCGCAGCTTGCCATCGTGAACGTAATGTTCCGCATCGCTCTTGATGGGAAGCACATAGATCGTTTCCGGCTCGTGCGCGTGCACGTCGATCACGAAGCCGAAGTCCGTGGGCAGGTTCCCGCTGATCTCGCGCCAGGAATCACCGGCGTCGTCGCTGCGCATCACGTCCCAGTGCTTTTGCATGAACAGCACGTGCGGGCGTGAGTGATGCATTGCGATGCGGTGCACGCAGTGGCCGACCTCGGCGGTCGGCTCGGGAATGTACTGGGACACCAGACCCCGGTTGATTGGCTTCCAGGTCTGGCCGCCGTCGTCGGTTCGAAACGCACCCGCAGCCGAGATGGCGACATAGATCCGGCCCGCCTTGCTCGGATCGAGCAGGATCGTGTGCAGGCACATGCCGCCCGCGCCCGGCTGCCACTTGGGGCCGGAGCCGTGGCCGCGCAGCCCGGCCAGCTCCTGCCAGCTTCGCCCGCCGTCCTTCGAGCGGAACAGCGCCGCGTCCTCGACGCCCGCATAGACCATGTCGGGATCCGTGAGCGATGGCTCCAGATGCCAGACCCGCTTGAACTCCCACGGGTGCGGCGTGCCGTCGTAAAACTGGTGAGTGGTGAGCGGCTTGCCGGTCTCCGGGGACGTGTCGTAGACGAACTTGTTGCTCTCGCCCTTGGGCATGCCCTCGGGCGTCTTCGTTACCCCGCCACCCGGCGTCTCCCAGGTTTTGCCACCGTCGCTGGAGCGCTGGATGACCTGCCCGAACCAACCGGTCGATTGCGAGGCATAGATACGGTTCGGGTCAACCGGCGATCCCTTCATGTGATAGATTTCCCAGCCCGTAAAAAGCGGGCCGGAGACCTCCCACTTCTCGCGCTTCCCGTCCGACGTCAACAGGAAGGCGCCCTTGCGCGTGCCAACCAAGACCCGTACCTTGCTCATGGCTCAGTGCTCCCTTGCTTGAGTTTGCCTTTTTTTGACGGACGTTTTTTTGGGCGGCCACCGCCGGCAAAAGGCTACTCACCTCGACTCGCAAATTGCAAGTGAATTGATGGCACCTTGAGCAAGGCGCAGCTTTCTTCGGCGCGCGGAAATAGACCGTATCGGTGGGAATGCGCGTATAGTCGGGAGAATTACCCATCGTGAGGGGAGGGTCCATGCTGGCACGAAGCAAAGCGATTGCCGCGGGCGCGCTGGTCGCGACGGTGGCAGGGGTTGGCATTGCACGCGCCTTTTGCGGCTTCTTCGTCTCGGGTGCAGACGCGAGCCTGTACAACAACGCTTCACAGGTGGTGCTGATGCGCTTCGGCAATCACACCGCCATGACGATGTCGAACAATTACAAGGGGCCGCCCGAGAATTTCGCGATGGTGGTGCCGGTGCCGGTCGTGCTTCGGAAGGGGCAGGTCAAGACCCTACGGCCCGAGGTCTTCAAAGCCGTCGACACGCTGTCGGCGCCGCGCCTGGTCGAGTATTGGGAGCAGGATCCCTGCTACGTGCCGCCGGCTCCGCCGCCGATGTCGGCGCCCGCGCTGGCCGGGGGCGCTCTTCAAAAGCGCGCGTCGAAGGGGGACCGACCCGAGGATTTTGGTGTGAAGATCGAGGCCAAGTTCCAGGAGGGCGAGTACCAGATCCTGATCCTGTCGGCGAAAGACTCCTCGGGCCTCGAAGCCTGGCTGCGACTCAGCAAGTACAGGATTCCGGCCGGCGCGGCCGAGGCCCTGGCACCCTACGTGCGCGAGCAGATGAAGTTCTTCGTCGCCAAGATCGATATCAGCAAGGTCAAGCGTGATCAGCACGGTCTGGTGGTGCTGTCGCCGTTGCGGTTCTCTTTCGACTCGCCCGAGCTGCGCCTGCCGGTGCGGCTGGGCCTGCTCAATGCCGAGGCCAAGCAGGATCTTTTGATTTACATTCTCGCCCCCGGCTCGCGCTACGAAGTCGCCAACTACACCAACGCCTTCATCCCGAGCAACGTCGAGGTCTCCGACGTGGTGAGATCCAACTTCGGCGCGTTCTACGCCGAGCTGTTCGACGAGACCGTGCGGCGCCACAACAACCGCGCCGTCGTCACCGAGTACGCGTGGGAATCGCCCATCCTGCACCGTGCGCCGGTCGTCAACTGGCAGAGCTACCACTGCGACCCCTGCCCCGCGCCAGCGCAGCCGCCACCGACCTTGTCGGACTGGGTCAGCCTGGGCGACGAAACCATCCTGGGCGCGCTGGCGAACGCGCAGCCGAAGCAGGCCGTCACGGCGCCGCTGCCGCCGGGCGTGCCCGAGACCTGGATTCTGACCCGCCTGCACACGCGCTACGACAAGGCGACGTTGTCGGACGATCTCGTGTTCCGCGTCGCCCGGCCGATGACCGGCGGGACCGCGAACGCAGATGGAACCAACGCCGACGAGGGTGCGACTCCGTCCAAGGACGGCCGCAACCGATTCCAGGGGCGCTACATCATCCGGCACTACTGGGAGGGGCCGGTGGCGTGCGACAACCCGCGCTATGGCATCTGGACCGGACCGCCGGCGAATCAGGCGGGCTATCGAACGACGCCGGGGGTGGCGCCGGGAAGCGGAGCACCCCAAACCGCCGGCGACCTCGCCAACGCCAAGCGCGGCGTCATCAGTCTGGCGAAGGTTGTGAGGTCGTCGGTGCCGAGCCTCAATCTTCGCGGCGTGTCACGTCCACCGCTGCGCAAGGGCGAAATGCCCGCCTTCCCGCGCTAAGATCGGCGGGGTGCGAACTCCCACAGGCCGATCACGTTTCCCGCGGGATCACGGATCCGGGCCACCTGTACGTCGCCCTCTGCGTAGGGTGGCTTGACGACCTCACCGCCGTTTGCGACGACACGGGCGATCGCGGCTTCGAGGCCCTGGACATAGAAGACCGGCAGGAGCCCCGCCTCGCGGGAGGCCGCGCGGACGATCACCCAGCGGCCGATGAGGAGGCCGTTGCGGTCAGAGAATCTGAAATCGTCGCTGGTCCGCTGGTCGATCTCCCAGCCCAGCACCTGCTCATAGAAGGCTGCCGACCGGCGAGGATCGAGCGTGGAGATTTCCAGGTACGACAGGCCGCCGTGCCGGGCCAGGGGATTCGCGTCGCTGCTGTTCTGTGCCATCAAGGAATGTCCCTTAGCGGTTCTCCCTCACCTGGTCAAGTCTTCCGGTTCAAGGCGCGCTCGGCCGCCCGGCCGTGTGGGCCGCCAGCGCGCCCGCTTGGCCGCGCCGCATCGGCTGCGCACGCAGGTAGGTGAGCGAGCGCCACAGCCATTCGGCGGGGCCGTAGCGAAAGTGGCGCAGCCAGAGCACGCTCAACCCGAGCTGGGCAGCCCACAATGCGAGCGCGAGGGCAAGCCCGGCGGCGGCACCGAGACGCCCCAGCAGGCCCACGCCATAGCCATAGAACAGGGTCGTGCACACGAGCGACTGCAAGAGATAGTTCGTGAGTGCCATGCGCCCGGCTGCCCCGAGCGGGGCCAGGCGCTGCCGCCAGGGCTGGCCCGCGACCAGGAGCGCGAGGCCGGAGGCGTACGCGAAGCAGAGGAGCGGTCCGCCGATGGCGACCGCCGCATACCCGGCCAGGAGCCAGCCGCCCGGCCCGCCGGCTCCTCGGTTGTGCGCCAGGACGAGCAGGGCGTTCGCGATCAGCCCGAGCGGCAGGCATACCGAGATGATCCGGACGAAGAGTCGGCGGTTCGCCGCCACGTCATGCAGCAGGCCGCGCCGGGCCACCCACAAGCCGCTCACGAACATGCACAGGATCCCGGGTACCATTCTCACAAGCGACGGCAGCAGCAGCACGACATCGCGCGCGCGCTGACGGGTCACCTCCAGGAAGCTGCCTTGGCGGTAGGCCTGCCATTCCTGGGCGGCGAGCCCTGCCCACCGGGTCATGCGCTGGCTCTGTGCCGCCGCCAGCGCGGCCGCGTCATGGGCCTGCCCGCGCACGAGGTGGATGACGACCATCGAGACGACGGCGAGCACGAGCGGCACCACCACCAACCCGACCGCCCAGACGGCGAGCGTTTTCGGTTTGCGCTTGCGAAAGGCGAGCAGGATGAATCCAAGGAGCGCGTAGGTGGCGAGGATGTCCCCGGGCCAGATGAAAAGCGCATGCGCGACCCCGATGGCCAACAGCACGAGCAGCCGCCGAGCATACAGTGCGCCGAACGCGCCGCCGCGCGCTTCCACGCGCGTCATCTGCACGAACAAGCCGATTCCGAACAGCAGCGAGAAGAGGCTGTAGAACTTGCCCTCGGCGAAGAAGCGGATGAAAAGCGAAGCCGCGCGGTCGATCGCGCGCGCCCCCGCAGGCTCGCCCAGAAACGGCACCACGATGGGCTGGGAGTAAAATGCCATGTTGACCATCAAGATGCCCAGCAGGGCGAAGCCGCGGAGCACGTCCAGCACCTCGATGCGCTCCTCCGGAGCCGTCGGGGTCAGTGTGGCGCTCCCGGGTCTGGTCATTCCGGTTGGACAACAGCACGCACCTGGAGTTTCGGCAAGCCGGTGTGAGACCGCCAACCGGCGGCCGCCCTGCGTCGTCAGCGAGTCGCGCAACCTGCGTACATGTGCGCAGGTTTGGAACACCGTGTGCGCGGCAACACGCTGACATGATTCGACGGTGGCCTGGTTCCGCGCTTGCTTTGCCCCCAGCCATGGCAACAAAAGCCTGCGGCATCCTCCTGCTTTTTGGAATGACGAGCTGCGTTGGCTCCAACAGCATCAGCGGCGCTGGCGGCGGAGGCAATGGCGGACCCTACCCATCGATGAGCTGCGTGGCAGATCCGGACCGTCCGGCCACGTGCACGTCCTGGACGTGCATGGATACGCCGGGCGAGTTCGGCACCACGACGCACTGCACGGCCAATAGTCCCCCCGGCGCCGCTCATCCGGGCGGCGATTACACCTGCCCGGCCATGGGCGGCGGGCTCTATTGCCCCGGCAACGACGCGGGTGGCTCGGGACCCTGGATGTGCCACGCCGATGATGCGGGCCGGCTGACCTGCGACCGGGGGCCGGGCGGCATGCCGCCGGGCGGGAGCATGGACGGCGGATTGCCACCCATGCCGATGCTGTGCATGGCGGGCGGCGCCAACAACGAGCCCGAGATCCTGGTCGGATACTCACCCGCCAACGGTCAGTCGGTCGGGGCCACCGGCCAGATCAAAGTCTGGGTCAATGACGAAGGCGCGCCCATCATCGCACCGGGCGAGCAGGTCGATCCGAACACGGGCGCGATCACGATGCCCGGCGATCGCACGGCCCGGGCTCCCGACGGATACCTGTGGGAACCGGCGCTCTACATCGCGCCGCAGACGGCCGAGAACGGGGGCACGCCGCATTTCCCGACCGCGATCAAGGGCAGCTACAACCCCACCACCAACAAGGGTCCCGGCCTCCTCGTGGCCGGCATGGATCCGCCTCCTGCCGGCAGCGTGCTCACCGAGCGATACACCGGCGAGGACATCTGGGATGTCGCATCGCTCGGGCTTTCGCCCGGGACCTACATCGCCGAGTTCGTGATCCACGACGGAGATGACGATCGCGGTGTCGGCTGCGTGACCATCGTCATCCAGTAAGGGCAGCCCCTTACTCGCGAAGGCCCAGATTCCACAAGATGAACGCGTAGATGAACGCGGTTTCGTGCAGCCGATCGTAGCGGCCTGATTTGCCGCCGTGGCCGGCCGGGTCCATCTCCATGCGCAAGAGAAGCGGGTTCTGATCGGTCTTGAGAGCACGCAGCCGGGCCACCCATTTGGCGGGCTCGAAGTACATGACCTGGCTGTCGTTGTACGAGGACTTGACCAGCATGGTCGGGTAGGCCTGCGCCTTGACGTTGTCGTAAGGGCTGTACGACAGGATGTAGTCGTACTGCTCCTTGATCCGCGGGTTGCCCCACTCCTCGAACTCGCCGACCGTCAGCGGGAGCGACTCGTCGAGCATCGTGTTGATCACGTCGACGAACGGCACCAAGGCCACCATCAGCTTGAACAGATCGGGCCTGAGGTTCACGACCGCGCCCATGAGCAGCCCGCCCGCGCTGGCTCCCAAGATGGCCAGGCGATCCGCTGCCGTGTAGCGCTGTCCGATCAGACGCTCGGCCGCCGCGATGAAGTCGGTGAAGGTGTTGCGTTTCTCGAGCATGCGCCCGTGATCGTGCCATTTCTTGCCGAAGTCTCCGCCCCCGCGGATGTGCGCCATGGCGATGGAGACTCCGCGATCCAGGAGCGAGAACCGATTCGAATCGAAGTACACCGACGCCGGGGCTCCGTAGGAGCCGTAGCCGGTGAGGAGCATGGGCGCGCGCCCGTCGCGGACCAGCCCCTTGCGGTAGACCAGCGAGATCGGAATGCGCGCCCCGTCGCTGGCGGTGGCATCGATCCGCTCCTGTTGGTAGCGCGAGGGATCGTAACCCCCGAGCACTTCCTTGCGCTTGAGGAGCGTGCTGACGCCGCGCTCGACCTCGTAGTCGTAGATCGATTCCGGGGTCAGAAAGGACATGTAGCTGTAGCGATAGGCGCGCGCATCGAACTCGGCATTGGTGCTGGGCCACAGGCTATAGATGGGCTCGGGCGCCTCGATCTCGCGCTCGCGCGGCGGGCCGGCGCCAGCGGGTGCAAAGGGCACGATCCTGAGGTGCGGCAGCGCGTCTCGGCGCTCGAACACCACGTAGAACTGCTTGAACAGGTCCACCCCTTCGAGCATGACGTCGTCGCGGTGGGGGATCAGCTCCTGCCACCGGTCCCGCCGCGGATCCGTCACCCGGGCCGTGACCAACCGGAAGTTCCGGCCTCGGTCGTTGGTGCGAATATAGAACCGGTCAGCGCGGTGATCGACGTCGTACTCATGATCCTTGCTGCGCTCGGCGATCACTCGAAAGCTGCCTGTGGGATCGTCGGCGCGCAGGTAGCGCACCTCGCTCGCGGTGTGGCTCCCTAGGTTCAGGAGCACGAAGCCGTCGCTGCGCGTCCGATCCACGCGAGCGATGAACATCGCATCCTTCTCTTCGTACACCAGGTGGTCGCGTTCGACCGGCGTTCCCAGCACGTGTCGCCACAGGCGGTAGGGCCGCTTGGCGTCGTCCTCGGTCACATAAAACAGCGTCCTGCTGTCGCGGGCCCAGGCCACCGAATCCACGCGCGCCATGCGCTCGGGCAGGATCTCGCCCGTGCGCAGGTCCTTGATGGCGAGCGTGTAGACGCGGAATCCGGTGGTGTCGAGCGCGTAGGCGAGCCGGTGGCCGTCGTCGGAGACCTCGGTCGCGCCCAGGCCCAGAAACTTCTCGTTGGCGGCCAGCTGGTTGAGGTCCAGCATCACCTGCTCGGGGCCGCTCAGGCTACCCGGCTTTCGGCACAGGATCGGGTACTGCTTGCCCTCCTCGGTCCGGCTGTAATAGAAAAACCCGCGCTTGCGATAAGGCACGGATAGGTCGGTCTGCTTGATTCGCGCCAGGAGCTCGCGGTAGAGCTGGTCCTGGAGCGCGGCGGTCGGCTTCATCATCGCGTCCGTGTACGCATTTTCCGCGCGCAGATAGGCCAGCACGTCGGGCGCGTCCTTGCGCCGGAGCCAGAAGTAGTCGTCGCTGCGCCGCACGCCATGAAGCATCTCCACATGCGGATCCCGGCGCGCCGACGGCGGGCGAGCGCTGTCGGCCGGGGACGCCGCGACAGCGGACATCGACGCGGCCGCCTTGGTGGGGGGGTTGGTGGTGGTGTTGGTGGTGGTGGCAGCAGGGTGGCCCGCACAGCCGAGAACGAGCAGCAGCGCAATCGAGCGAATCCTCATGGCGCCCAGCTAATCGCGAGACGCGCTCGATTTCAAGCGGCGCGATCACAGGGCGGGTCGGCGCGCGAGCCTTGGTAGGACGCACGGTGCGAGGTGCGGCGTGTACGGGGAAGGGGCTTCAGGCGACCGCGGCCTCGGCTTCGGCGGCCGCCGGGGCGGCCGCGTGGCGGCGCAGACGCCGGCGCAGCCAGGCCGCCGCGTCGTCGAAGAGCGAGTACGCGACCGGCGTCGCCAGCAGCGTGAGCAGCAGCGACAGAATCTGTCCGCCCACGATGCCACCCGCCGTGGCCCGGTTGAACCCGGCGCCGATGCCTTTCGAGAACAGCAGCGGAATCATGCCGGCGACGAAGGCCAGCGTGGTCATCAGAATCGGCCGCAGGCGGTCGCGGTTGGCGGCCAGAATCGCCTCATTGCGCTCCATCCCCTGCGCCCGCAGGTGATTGGTGTGGTCGATCTGCAGAATCGAGTTCTTCTTGACCACGCCGAACAGCACCAGGATGCCCAGGCCCGCGAATATGTTGAACGACTGTCCGAATAGGATGACCGACAGGAGCGCGAAGGGAATCGTGAGCGGCAGCGACAAGAGAATGGTGATGGGGTGCAGCCACGATTCGAACTGTGCAGCCAGAATCAGGTACATGAAGATGAACGACATCGCGAACGCGAGGGCGAACGCCCGGTTGGCCTTGCCCATCTCCTTCGATTTTCCGATGGGGGCGGCAGCGTAGCCGGCCGGCATCTTGAGCTCCTTGATCGTGCGGTCGAGCTGGTCCAGGATTTCGGCCTCCGAGTGCCCGGGCGCGACGTTGGCCAGCAGCGTCACCTCGCGGCGCCGGTTGAGCCGGTTGATCTGCGCCGGCCCGGTATCGGGTCGCAGCGACACGACGTCGAGCAGCGGCACCACGCCGGCGCGTGCCGACGGAACCGTCAACAGCGCCAGCGAATCGGTGTCGGCGCGGAACGTCTTCTCGGCGCGCACGAACACCTCGTAGCTCTGACCGGCTTCCTCGTAAGTCGACGTCTTGACCCCGCCGACCAGCACCCGCAGTGTCGACGCGATGTCGCTCACCTGCACGCCGAGCGCGGCCGCGCGCTCGCGGTCGATGACGATCCCGACCTCTGGCTTGCCCGACACCATGGTGGAATCCACGTCGACCGCGCCGGGCATTTTACGAAGCGCGTCCAGCGTCCGCTCCGAATAGCTCTGCAACCGGTCGAGCTCGGGCCCGGTCAGATCGTACTGGACCGCGGCCTGCGAGAAGCCGCCGCCCGCGAACATGGCCGACTCGGACACGTCGATGCGCAGCTGCTTGGGCTGACGGGGCAGGATCTCCCGCCGCACGCGATCCATCATGTCGAACTGCGACGCTTTGCGCTGCTTGGGGTCGACCAGACGCACGTAGATGCGCGCCAGGTTGGGCGTGCGCGCCTCGTTGTCGCCGATCGTCAGGAGGGTCGCGCTCACACCCGGCAGCGTGCGGACCTCGCGAGCGATGCGCTCCGCCAGAAGCTCGGTCGCCTCCAGGCTCGAGCCCTCGGGGGCGCGCACGTTGACCTCGAATTGCGCCTCGTCGCTCTTGGGCAGGAAGTCCTTGGGCACCTTCTTCATGAGCGGCCCGATCGAGAACAGCGTGGCGAACGACGCCACCACCACCACCCAGCGCCGCCGCATGACCCAGCGCAGCATCACCATGTAGGCGCGCTCGATGGGCGAATAGGCCAGGTCGACGATTCGCTGGAGCAGCGGCTTGCGCGCGTGCCGGCCCTCGGGGCCGGTACCGATGGGACGCAGGCTGCGCAGCCAACGCGCCGACAGCATCGGGGTGAGCGAGAAGCTCACGATGAGCGACACGAAGATCGCGAACGCCATGGTCAGCCCGAAGCTGTTCAGGAAGCGGCCCACGATGCCGCCCATGAACGCCACCGGCAGGAACACCGCGATGAGCGAGAGCGTGGTCGCCAGCACCGCGAGCCCGATCTCCTTGGTCGCCGCGACGGCCGCCTGCATCGGCGTCATGCCCTTCTCTTCCACGAAGCGGACGATGTTCTCGAGCACCACGATGGCGTCGTCGATGACGATGCCGACCGCGAGCGCCAGCGCGAGCAGCGTGATGGTGTCGAGCGTGAAGCCCTTCACCCACATGAGCGCGAAGGTGCCGATGATCGAGATCGGGATCGCGATGGCCGCGATGATGGTCGAGCGCAGGTTGCCCAGGAATATGAGCACGATGAGGGCCGCGAAGAACGCTCCCAGGATCAGGTGCTCCTTCACCGCGTCGACGCTGGTGCGAATGGTCTGGGAGTTGTCGCGGACCACCTGCAACGCGTAGCCGTGGGGAAGCGTCCGCTCGACTTCGGCCAGCTGTGCGCGCACCTGGTCGACCACCGCGACCGTGTTCACACCCGACTGCTTGCGGATCGACAGCACGACCGCCCGTCGTCCGTCCTTCTGCGCGACCGTCTCCGGCTCCTCTTCGCCGTCCTCGACGCGCGCAACGTCGCGCACCCGAATCGCATGGTCGTCCACCTCGCGCACGACCAGGTCGCCGATGCGCTCGGGGTTGTCCACGCGGCCCCGGATCCTGAGCGTCAAGTCACGCGGGCCGGTCTCGATGCGGCCGCCGGGCATGGTCAGGTTCTGGCCTAAAATGGCGCGCTGCACGTCACCCGGCGTCAGGTTGGCGGCGTGCAGGCGGATCGGGTCGATCCAGACGTTCACCTGGCGCTTGCGCCCGCCCACGATGCTCACCTGCCCCACGCCGTTGAGGCTCTCGAGCCGGCGCCGGATCTGCTTGTCGGCAACTTCGGTGATCTCGCGGATGGGCTTGTCGGCGTCGACGGCGATGTAGAGCACCGGCGTCGCGTCGGGATCGACCTTGTTGATGACCGGGGTTTCGACGCCCTGCGGCAGGTCGGGTAGCACGGTCGAAACGTGGTCGCGGATCTCCTGCGCCGCCACGTCGATGTCCTTGTCGAGCTCGAAGCTCACGAACACCTGCGACACGCCCTCACTCGAGACTGACCGCAGCTCCTCGATGCCGCTGATCGTGTTGACCGCGCCCTCGATCTTGTCGGTGACCTCGGTTTCGATTTCCTGCGAGGCCGCGCCCGCCTGCCGCGTGATGACCGCGACCACCGGGAAGTCGACCTTCGGAAACCGGTCGACCGACAGCTTCGAGTAGCCGACCAGGCCCACCACGCAGATGACGAGCATGAGCACGGTCGCGAAGATGGGGCGTTTGACGCTGACGTTGGCTAGCCATTGCATGGCATCCTCCCTACTCGACCCTGAGGCCGTCGCGGACGTCGTTACCGAGCTGGATGGCGATGCGGTCGCCGGCGCGGACACCGCCGAGCACGGCAACGTATTCGCCCTGCTGATTGCCGAGCTGCACGATGCGCTCCTCGAGACGACCAGAGACGACCACGAAGACATGGTCCTGCCGCAGCGCCGACGTAGGCACCACCGGCAGCGGCTTCTCTTCAAGCACCACGCGCGCGATCGCAAACATGCCCGGCCGCAGCGCGTGATCGGCGTTGGCGACCTGCGCCTCCACGACGAAGTCGCGGCTGGCACGACGCACGGACGGGCCGATGTAGCGAATCGTGCCCCGAAACGAGCGACCGGCCATGGCAGCCACCTCGAACTCAACGGCCTGGCCTTCTCGCAGCGCGCCCGCGTGCATCTCGGGCACGGTCAGCTCGAGCCGGAGAGGATCGATCTCGACGACCGTCGCGACCGGGCTGCCGGCCCGAATGTACTCGCCCACCTGCGCAAAGCGCTCGGCGATCATGCCGGCAAAGGGGGCACGGATGGTGGCGTCGCCCAGCGCCTTGCCCGCCAGCGCTTCCCGCGCTGTGGCCGCGGAGGTCGACCACTGGCTGGTGGTGCACTGCGCGCGCATTCGATCGTATTCGGCGCGGTTGATCGCTTCCTGAGCGAACAACCGTTCGGCGCGCTCGCATTCGGATCGTGCCAGCTCTTGCTGGGCCCGGCTCGCCTGTGCCATCGCGCGCGCTTCCGAGGCGGAAAAGGCGGCGCCGCGTCCATCCAGGCGGGCCAGCGGCGCGCCCTTCTGCACGAACGAGCCCCGCTCGACGAACGTCTCGGCGACCTTGCCCACGCCGTCCGATGCCACGTCCGACTTGCGATTCGCCACCAGCGTGCCCGTGAGCGGCAGGTAGCGCGGGGTCGGGCGCTCGGTCACGGTCGCGATGGGCAGCGACACCAGCGGATCGGATTTCATCGTGCGCGCTTCGGAAACCTGCGTGCAGGCAGCAGCGACGAGTGCGAGAGCGATGAGCCGTTTCATGGCGACTGTCCTCCTCTTCATGCGGCCGCTTCTGCACGCGCCGGACCAAACGACTTATGACGCGAACTCGCAGAGTTGCGTGTGATGAGCCGGCCGGACAGCTGTCCGTCCGGACGGACACGTGTCCGGCTCGAGCGGGCGCAGCCAGGCGGGCGGATCTATGGAGGCGAAACCGGCACGGGTCGTGAAAAAGCGGCCACGCGAGGAGGTGGCCTGTGAAACCGACCGTGATCGCCCTGCTGCTCTTCCTGACTCGAAGCGCATGGGCACAAGCCGAGCCCGCCTTGACTGCCGACGAGGTGGCGGGTCGCGCGGCCGCCACCAGCTTCGACGTGCGCGCGCGCGCGGAAGAGACCGCGGCGGCGCGCGCGGCCGTGGACCGGGCGCTGGCCGCGTACTACCCGCGCCTGAGCGGAGCGGCGCGTTACCAGCGGCTCTCGGAGATCCCGACCAGCACCATCGGCAACCTGGTGGCGGCGCCGACCGCCGGGCCGGGGCCGCTTCCGGCCGGAACCCCGCTCGTGAACGTCCCGCTGTCGTTTCCGATCCTGCTCGACAGCTACACGCTCAGCGCCACCATGCAGGTGCCGCTGTCCGACTATCTTTTGCGTCTGCCGCAGGGTCACGCGGCGGCCAAGCTGGGCCGACGCTCGGCCGAGCTGACCGAGCAGGCCTCCCAGCTTCGCGTCGCCACCGACGCGCGCGTGCTCTACTACTCTTGGCTCCGCGCGCGCTCGCAGGTGACGGTCGCGGAGCAGGCGCTCGAGCAGGCGCGCGGCCACCTTGCCGATGCGCGCCACGCCGCCGACGCGGGCGCCGCATCCAAAGCCGACGTCTTGCGGGTCGAATCGCAAGTGGCTTCGTCTGAGCTTTTGGTCGAGCGCACGCGCAACCTGGCCCAGCTGCTCGAGCAACAACTGCGCACAGCCATGCACGATGAGAGCGCGCGCAGCTATGTCCCCGGCGACAGCGCCGACGGCGACGTGCCGGCGCCCGATGCTCTGCCGGCGCTCTGGAACGAAGCCTTTGAGCGCCGCCTCGAGCTGCGTGCCCTCGCTGCCGCGGCCGACGCCGCCCGCGAGCAGGCCAAGATCGCGCGTGCCGGCTGGTTCCCGCGCGTCGACGCGGTCGGGGACGCCCTCTACGCCAACCCGAATCCGCGCATCCTGCCGCAGCAGGATCGATTCACCGGCTCCTGGGACCTCTCGCTGCAGCTCAGTTGGACGCCCTCGGACATTCCGGCCGCGACCGCGGACAAGCGGGGCGCGGAGGCCCGGGGACGCGAGATCGACGCCCAGCGCGCGCTGGCACACGACGGCGTGCGCATCGAGGTCATGCAGGCTCACCAGGCCCTCCAGGAAGCCCGCGTCGCCACCGAAACCACCGCTCGCGGGCTCACCGCTGCCGAGGAGTCGTACCGGGTGCGCCGGGTTCTCTTCCAGAACGGACGCGCCACCAGCGTCGAGCTGACCGACGCCGAGACCGAGCTCACCCGCGCGCGCCTGGATGCACTGGCGGCCCGCATCGATCTCCACATCGCTTCCGCGCGCCTCCAGCACGCGGTCGGGCGTGACATCGCGCGCAATTGAGCAGGGCCCGGCACCCACCCCCGCGTCCCCCCGCCCGTTTCCGCCCCCGCCCCAGCTTCGCCCCAACTGCTCATGAAACCGCCCGCGGACAGGTGTCCGAAGTGGACATGTGTCCGTCCGGCCGCCCCGCGAACCCAGCGAAAACACGCGGCGAAAACGGCACGACCAGTGCACTCCCAACGAACGAGGACAGAAACCATGCTACGCGAACGATGGACCGCGCTGTTTCTCGTGCTGGGCACCTGGCTCACGGGCCTTCTCATCGCCATCAACGTCTTCGGCCTCGAGATCGCCATCGCGCGCGCCTTCGCGAGCCTGTTCTTCCGCCGCCCCGGCACTCACGGTACGATGGCGCTCGCCTCCCGAGGGCCGCTTTCATGATCCGGATGACGGGCATCAAGAAGGTCTACACGAGCGGCGTGCTCGCCATGGAGGCGCTCGCCGACCTGTCGCTACACGTGGGCAAGGGCGAGTTCGTCGCCATCATGGGCCCCTCCGGCTCCGGCAAGACCACGTTTCTCAACATCGCAGGGCTGCTCGACTCGTTCGACGGCGGCGACTATCTTCTCGACGATATCGACGTGCGCGGCCTGGGCGACGACGAGCAATCGCGCCTGCGCAACCAGAAGATCGGTTTCGTCTTTCAGAGCTTCAACCTCATCCCCGATCTCGACGTCTTCGACAACCTCGATGTGCCGCTGCGCTACCGGGGCCTTCACGGCGCCGAGCGGCGGCGGCGCATCGAGCACGCGCTCGAGCAGGTCGGGTTGACCGCGCGCAGCCGGCATCTTCCGTCACAGCTCTCGGGCGGCCAGCAGCAGCGGGTCGCGATTGCGCGCGCGCTCGTGGGCGAGCCCAAGCTGATCCTGGCCGATGAGCCGACCGGAAACCTCGACTCGGTGATGGCGCGTCAGATCATGGAGCTTCTGCAGAAGATCAACCAGCAGGGCACGACCATCGTGATGGTCACACACGCCGCCGAGCTGGCCGCACGCGCCCACCGCAAGCTCCATATTCTCGACGGGAAAGTGATCGATCCGCAGGCGCGCCCGCGGCGGGCCGCGGAGGCCATCTAGTGCTGGCGTACTACCTCCAGCAGGCCCTGCGCAGCCTGCGGCGCAATCCGGCCTATTCGATGCTCATGATGCTGTGCCTCGCGCTCGGCGTGGGCGTGTGGATCTCCGTCCACTCGACCGTGGCGTCGCAGGCGCGCGACCCCATGCCGGGACCGCGCAACCTGTTTCACGTCGAGCTCGAGCACGACAGCGGCCTGCCCGAGAGGATGGGCAACGCGGCCGGCATCTGGGGCCTGGCTCACCTGCCCGACCTCCTGCTCTCGTACCGGCAGGTGTCCGAGCTTTCCCGCAGCCAGATCCCCAGCCGCTCGGCCGGCGCGTTCTCAACCCAGGTCGCCGTGCAGCTCGACGATGGCCGCTTCGTCGAGGGTCCCGCCACGTTCTGTTTCGCCGATCTGTTCGCGCTGTTCGAGATTCCAGTGCTGTCGGGATCGACCTGGGCGCGCTCGCTCGACCTGGACCCCAACGCGAACGTCGCAGTCGTCGACCACGACCAGGCCCGACTCTGGTTCGGTAATACCGACCCGATCGGCCGCAAGGTCAGGTTGGGCGGGGTCGAGGTCACCATTTCCGGCGTGGCCGCGTCAGACCCGCAGCGTCTGCGCCTCTATCATCTCTGGTTCGGCGGCGGCTACCGCAACGGCCTCTTCCTGCCGCTGGGACTGATCGAGCGCATGCGGGCGCGGCCGGTGTTCGTCTTCGGATGGAACGATCATGACGGCGCCAACGCAGCCCTGCGCACGCTCGACGACGGCTTCGTGCATTTCTGGGTCGAGTTGCCCACGGAGGCGCAGCGGTCCGCCATGATCTTGCTGCTCGACTCCTATGTCGAGCGAGAGCGCGTGAGCGGGCGCGCGTCGGCGCCGCTGCGGCCGACTTTGCGGCGGCTCGACGACTGGCGCAGGAACGCGCACCAGCTCTACGCCGGCTACCGCCTGGTCGAGATGCTCTCGCTGATCGGGCTCATCGCGAGCTGCCTCAGCCTGGTGCGGCTGCTCATGGCGAAGTTTCAGATCCGCGCGCCCGAGGTGAGTGTCCGGCGGGCGCTCGGTGCCAGCCGCCGCGCAGTGTTCCTGCAGCACATCGTGGAGGCTCTACTGGTGGGCGTGGGGGGCGCCCTGATCGGGCTTCTCTTCGCGAGCTTGGAGGTCGCAATGTACAACGCGGCCCTGCCCGATCGCACGGTCGACTTCGCGCTCGACCTGGGCCAGGTCGCCAGCGGCTTCGGCGTGACCCTTCTGTGCGCGCTTTTTGCCGGGCTCTATCCGGCCTGGCGGATCTGCAGCATCCCGCCCGCGGTCTACCTGAGGTGGCAGTGATGCGCTCTTCGCCCGTCTCGATCCTGCGGGCGGCCCGGCGCAGCCGTGGGTCGTTCTGGTTCCTGGTGCTGCAGATTGCGCTCGGATCCGCGGTCGTCATCGAGATGGCCGACCTGGCCGTCTACTTCCTGCGTTCGGGCTCCGCCCCCATCGGCATCGCCGAGTCGTCGATCTTTCTGATCTCGACCGAGCCCAAGGGCGATCCGGCCCTCGTCGGTGCCTCCGACCGCAGCGCGCTCGCATCGCTGCCTGGAGTGCGCGCCGCCTCGCGCGTGGCCTGCCCGCCGCTCGATTGGTCGATCGTTCCGGAAACCCTCGAAGCGCTCGGACAGCCGGACACCGCCAGCGTGGGCTGGACTCTCGAGGGGGACGCCTGGTTTCCAGACGCGCTCGGCCTCACGCTCCGGGATGGTCGACTCTTTACTCCCAACGACCGCAGCGACGCCTCCGAGGCCCCGATTCTGATCACGGCATCCCTGGCCCGCAGCCTGTTCGGAAATGAGCACGCCGCCGGGCGCATGGTGCGCTCGCGCTCGCGAAGGGCCTCGCTGCGGGTGGTGGGTGTGGTCGCGGACGTGGTCGCGAAGGGGGCCTACGTCACCGCGTCGAAGGGCACCGTCATTCATCTGTCACCCGGCCAGCCCTGGCGAACCCAGGAATATGTGGTTCGCGTCGACGACGGCGTCGCCTCTTCCTTCGCCCCGGCCGCACGCGCGGCGCTCGAGCGCATCGATCCGAATCGCTGGATCCGCGTGCGCACGTACGCCGAGTTCAAATCGCGCATCACGACGAACTTTTCCGGCGGCGCCTTGATCGTCAGCCTGAACGCCTTCGTGCTGATCTCGGTCATCCTGTTGGGATCGCTCGGCATTGCGTCGTTCCTGGTGGCCGAGCGGACCCGTCACATGGGCATCCGCCGGGCGCTCGGCGGCCGGCGCCGTGACATCATTCGCTATTTCCTGATCGAGAACTTCATCACCACCAACATCGGCCTGATCCTGGGCATTCCGCTCACCTATGTTTTGAGCCTTTTCTTGAGCAAGCTCGATCCTTCCTTGAGCTTCCGCTGGAGCATCGTTTTGCTCGGCGTGGTGCTGTTCTGGATCACGGGCCTTCTGGCCGCCTTCGTTCCGGCGCGGCAGGGGGCCCAGGTTCCGCCCACGGTGGCTTCGAGCAGGGTGTGAGGGAGAGCGTCATGATGAAGATCCTCGTCGTCGACGATCAGGAGGCCGTGCGGACAGCGCTCGAGGTGCTGTTCGAGATCCACGGTCTCCCGGTGCTGAGCGCGCAGCATCCCGACGAGGTCCTGCAGCTCGTCGCCACCGAGGACGTCGGCATCGTCCTGCAGGACATGAACTTCACGCAGGAGAAGACCTCGGGCCAGGAGGGCATCGATCTGTTTCGCGCCATCAAGAAGCTCGATCCCGACCTGCCGGTGCTCCTGATGACGACCTGGACCTCGCTCGAGACCGCCGTCCAGCTGGTCAAAGAAGGCGCCGCCGATTACATCGCGAAGCCGTGGGAGGACGACAAGCTGCTGCGCACCGTGCAGAACCTTCTGCGCATGCGCGAGCTGGATCAGGAAAACCGCCGGCTGCGTGCGCAGAGCCAGCGGGCGCGCCGGCAGCTCGCGCAGCAGTACGACCTGCGCGGGCTCGTGTACGCGAGCGCGCGCATGCACGAGGTGGTCTCGTTGGCGGTTCACGTGGCGGCCTCCGATGCGCCGGTCCTGATCACGGGCCCCAATGGTTCCGGCAAGGAAAAGCTGGCCGAGATTGTCCAGGCCAACTCGCGCCGGAAGGAGCAACCGTTTCTCACGGTGAACGTGGGCGGATTGCCCGACGAGCTGCTGCAGGCCGAGCTGTTCGGCTCCGAGGCCGGCGCCTACACCGGTGCCGTCAAGCTGCGTATCGGCCGCTTCGAGGCCGCCCACGGCGGAACCCTGTTCCTCGACGAGATCGGAAACCTGTCGATGACCGGCCAGGCCAAGCTCCTGCGCGTGCTGCAGACCGGTGAATTCGAGCGACTGGGCTCGTCGCAGACGCGCAAGGTCGACGTGCGGGTCTTAAGCGCCACCAACGCCGATCTGCCCAAGGCCATCGCGGCCGGACGCTTTCGCGACGACCTCTACTTCAGGCTCAACGTGATCGAGCTGCGCATGCCGCCGCTGGCAGAGCGGACCGAAGATGTCTCGCCGCTGGCCGAGCATTTCCTCGGCACCTATGCGCAAGCCGGACGCAGGCTCAAGCTGAGCGACGAAGCCGCTGCGGCCCTGCTCCACTACGACTGGCCGGGCAACGTGCGCGAGCTGCAGAATCGGATCCAGCGCGCGACACTGGTGTGTCAGGGTGATGTCATCCGGGTGGGCGATCTGGATCTACCGGCCTCGCACACCGTCGGGGCTGCGCCCGCGCGCGAGCCCAGCGCGTCCGCGACCGCGAGCTCCGAGACCGGCGCGGCCGACCCGGAGCGGGGAGCCATCGAGGAGGCGCTGGTGCGCGCGCACGGGGTGGTCGCCAAGGCAGCCGCCGAGCTGGGTCTGAGCCGGCAGGCGCTCTACCGACGGATGGAGCGGCTCGGGATCGTCCTCGAGCGACGCCCGAAAATGTGACGATGGCAGGGCTCTCGCGCTTCTTTCTTCGCATCCGTGCGCTGGTCATGTTGACCACGGTCGCGCTCCTGTCGGCCGCGATCGCCCTGCTCGTTCGAACTCGCTTCGCTTCGCCGCTGGCCGTGGTGCTGTTGACCGCGCTGATCGGGGCGCCGATCTACGTAGCGCTGATCTGGGTGCTCACCCGCCCGATACGGGAGATCATCTTCGCTGTATCGAACGGCCTGCTCAGCCTGCGCGAGAAGGACTACTCCATCCGGCTGGCTGTGAAACGGCGCGACGAGGCCGGCGAGATGGCGCGCCGCTTCAACGCGCTCGGCGAAGTGCTGCGCCGAGAGCACAATGACGTCTATCAGTACGAGCTGCTGCTGGAGACCGTGCTCGAGGCGGCTCCGCTGGCATCCGTGCTGTGCTACGAGGACGGAACCATCTGCCACGGAAACTCCACCGCGCGGGCGCTCTTTCAGGGCGGAAAGCGCCTCGAGGGCGAGCGCTTCGAGCGGCTGCTCGGCGAGTGGCCGGTCGAAATGCGCGAGGCGATCGCGAGCGGCCGCGATGCGCTCATCTCGATCGATCGCGGCGGCGAGAGCCAAACCTTTCGGGTGGCGACCCGGCTGTTCGAGCTGTCGACTCAGCAGTTCGTGCTCCATCTGATCGAGCCCCTGACGCGCGAGCTGGCCCGCCAGGAAGTCGAGGTGTGGAAGAAAACCATCCGCATCATCAGCCACGAGCTGAACAACTCGCTGGCGCCCATCACCTCGCTGGTGCATTCGGCGCGAACCGTGGCCGGAAAGCCCGAACATGCCCATCGTCTGGACGGCATCTTTGGCACCATCGAGGAGCGCGCCGGGCACCTGAAGAGCTTTCTCGACGGCTACGCCCGCTTTGCGCGGTTGCCCAAACCGTCGCGGCAGCGGGTGCCATGGAGTGATTTCGTCGACGGTTTGCGCGCGCTCTTTGCGTTCCAGCTGGCGTACGAGCTGCCGAGCGAGCCCGGGTTCTTCGATCCCGCGCAAATGCAACAGGTTCTCATCAATCTGCTCAAGAACGCGATCGAGGCCGGGGGGCCGGCCGAGCAGGTCACGCTGCGGATCGCCGGCGGCGACGGCGGGCTCGAGCTCGAGGTGGCGGATCGAGGTGCCGGCATGACCGACGACGTCCTGCGACAGGCGCTGCTTCCCTTCTACTCCACGAAGAAGGGCGGAACCGGTCTCGGGCTGCCCCTGTGCCGCGAAATCGTGGAAGCCCATGGCGGTCGCCTCACCATCCGACGCCGCGACGGCGGCGGCACCAGCGTGACCTGCTGGCTGCCGGTCACGGGCGCTTGAGCGCGTCAATACGACGCGATTGGAAGGCGCAACCCAGGTTGCGAGTCCAGCCCCGCTGGACAGCTCGCCCTGCGGGCGTAAGGAGGCTAGAATCCCAGCGTGCCGGAAGGGGGACGAGACCCAGCCGACCAACCGGAAGGGGGGCTGGCGCTGGGGACGACGGAGCATTCGCCGCTCGGAGAGTCTTCGGCACAACCGATCCGAGCGCCCGGGCCGGCCCGCTCCCGCGACACGCTGGGCCGAGGCGCGGTGCTGGGCCGATACGTTGTGCTCGAGCGCATCGGCGGCGGTGGCATGGGCGTGGTCTACGGGGCCTACGATCCGGAGCTCGACCGCAAGCTGGCGGTCAAGCTCCTGCGCGCCGAGGCCACCGACAAGACCAGCGCCAGCGAGGGCCGGACACGGCTTTTGCGCGAAGCGCAGGCGATGGCTCGGCTGTCGCATCCCAACGTCATCGCGGTGCATGACGTCGGCACGCTGGACGACGAGGTCTTCGTCGCCATGGAGTTTGTCGACGGGACGACGCTCGAGCGTTGGCGCAGCGAAAAGACGCGCTCGGTGCGCGAGGTGCTGGCGGTGTTCGTGCAGGCCGGACGCGGCCTCGAGGCCGCCCACGCGGCCGGCATCATTCACCGAGATTTCAAGCCCGAGAACTGCATCATGGGCCGGGACGGCCGGGTCCGGGTGCTCGACTTCGGGCTGGCGCGCGCGGCCGCGACCACGAACGAGCCCGCGCAGCCCGTGACCGGGCTGCCGCCGGTGGCCGAGCTGCCAACCGGGGCCACCCCGCGCGAAGACGCGCTGGCCACCCCGCTCACGCGCGAGGGCGCGGTCGTCGGCACGCCCGCCTATATGACGCCCGAGCAGTTCCTGGGCCAGGCCACCGACGCGCGCAGCGATCAGTTCAGCTTCTGCGCCGCCCTCTACGAGGCGCTCTACGGCGAGCTGCCCTTTTCCGCGGGCACCGTGAAGGACCTGGCCATGGAGGTGGTCCAGGGCCGCGTGCGGGAGGCACCCAAGGAGAGCCGGGTGCCGGGTTGGCTGCGGCAGGTCGTGCTGCGGGGGCTGAGTGTTCGACCCGAGGAGCGGTTTCCGTCGATGCACGAGCTCCTGGCCGCGCTCACAAGGGATCCGCGCGCTGCGCGACGGCGCTGGCTGGCCGCGGCGGCCGCCCTGGCCGTGGTCGGCGCGGCCGCGCTGGGCTACCAGGGCGCCCTGCGCCGGCACGCCAGCCTGTGCCGAGGCGGCGCCGACAAGCTCGCGGGGCTGTGGGACGCGGGACGACGCAACGCGGTGCGCGCGGCCTTCGAGGCCACCGGCAAGCCATTTTCGGCCGATGCATTTGCCGGTGTGGCGCGCACGCTCGACGCCTACACGCGAAATTGGGCCGCCATGCACGAGGATTCGTGCCTGGCCACGCGGGTCCGTGGCGAGCAGTCGGAGGAGCTGCTCGATCTGCGCATGGCCTGCCTGGGCGAGCGGCGCGAGGAGCTCAAGGTGCTGGTCAACCTGTTCACGAACGCGGACGCCGACGTGGTTGCGCATGCGGTCTCGGCTGCGCAGTCGCTCTCACCGCTGTCGAGCTGCGCCGACTCGGAGAACCTGCGCGCACCGGTCCGCCCGCCCGCAGATCCGGCCCGCCGTGCGCGGGTGGAAGCCTTACGAGCGCGCCTGGCTGAGGCGCGCGCGCTGAACGAAGCCGGAAAGGCTGCGCAGGCCCTGCCCATCGTCCGCAGCGTGGTGGCAGAGGCGACGCCTCTGGGCTATCGGCCGCTCGAGGGCGAAGCGCTGCTTCTGCGGGGCTCGGTCGAGCACGCCACCGGAGATGACAAGGCCGCCATCGAGAGTCTCTTGCAATCGGTTTCGGCGGCCACCGCCGGCCACGCCGACCTGCTGTGCGCCCGTGCTCTGAGCGGCCTGGTCGCTGTGACCAGCAATCAGGCTCGGTTTACCGAGGCACACCTGTTCGCGCGCCTGGCTCAGGCGGCCCTTGAGCGCGCCGGTGGCAAGGGTGGCGGCGACGAGCTCAGCGCACGCCTGCACACGAACCTGGGCAGCCTGTACCAGCTCGAGGGCAAGGTTCCCGAGGCGCTCGATCACTTCCGGCGCGCGCTCGCGATCGACGAAAAGCTGTACGGACCCGAGGGCGCCGACACGCTGGCTGACCTCAACAACCTGGGCACGGCGCTGTACTCCCAGGGCAGCGACGACGCGGTCGGCTACTACCAGCGCGCCCTCGCCGGCTACGAAAAAACGTTGGGCGCGCTGCATCCCAGCGTCGCGCTGGTGCTCGACAATCTGGCCAGCTCGCTGCTGGCCATGGGCCGGATCGAGGAGGCCCGAGCCGACTACCAACGCGCTCTGGCGATTGCCCAGAAAGAGCTGGGGGAGAAGCATCCGGAGGTGGCGCGCGCTCACAACAACCTCGGGGTCGCGCTGCGTCACCTGGGCCGATACGAAGAGGCGCGGGCACAGCACGAGCGCGCGCTCGCCATCTACGAGCAGACGTTGGGTCCGGATCACCCGGACGTCGCGCAGGCTCTCAAGAGCCTGGGCGTCGTGCTGTACCGGCAGCGCCACTTCAGAGATGCGCTCGCGATGCACCAGCGCGCGCTCGCAATCCAGGAAAAAGCCCTCGGCCCTGAGAGCTCCTTGGTAGGCGCCTCGCTCGAGGAGGCGGCCTTCGTCATGCTCGAGCTGCACCAGTATGCGGATGCGTTGGCCCGGTTTTCGCGCGCGCTTGCAATCTTCGAAAAGGCCTACGGCCGAGAGCATATCTACCTGGCGACGTCGCTGGTGGGAACCGGGCGCGCACAGATCGGTCTGGCCCGGCCCGAGCGAGCGCTGGCCCCGCTCGAGCGCGCGCTCGCCATTGCGCGGGCCGAGAAGACCCCGGATTCGCTTTTGCTGGCTCAGATCTGGTTCGCGCAGGCGCAGGCGCTCGCGGCGGCCGGTCGCGACCGCGCGCGCGCGCGTGAGCTGGCGGAACAGGCGCGCGCAGCCTTCGCGGCCGCCGGGGACGAGGCCAAACCGGAGCTATCCGACGTCGAGGCCTGGCTGGCCCACAAGCGCTGACCGCGCGGGCGTCCGTGTGACGCTCGCCACCCCCGGGCCGTACATTGCACACCCATGGGTCGTGAGCTATATCGATCAGCATGCGTTATGCTTGGCTTACTCTGGTCACGCTCGGGTGCTTGAGCTCCAACTCCGCCCCCGACTCCAACCCCGGCCCCACACCGGGTGTCGCCCATTATGAGTACGTTTTTCCGGACGGCGAGATCGACGTCTTCGACATCGACCACGACCACCGGCTGGTCAAAAAGATTCTGGTGCCGGAGGCAACCATCATCCGCGGGATGGCCGGGCATGCCGCCAGCCGCATGCTCTACATCGCGGGCTGGGGCGCCACGCAGGCCGACGCCTACATCCTCAAATACGATCTGGTCGCCGACCGACCGGTCTGGAAGCAGCTGTATCCGCCCATGGTGGACAGCCTCTGCATCACGCCCGACGGGAAGAAGCTTTACGTGCCCAACGGCACCGGCGTGACGACCCGTGTGGTCGACACTGACAGCGGCCAGGTGCTGGCCAGCATCGCCACCAGCGAGGGGGCGCACAACAGCATCTGCACCTTCGACGGCAAGCGGGTCTACGTGGGCGGGCTGACCTCGACGATGATGAGCGTAATCTCGACTGCCGACTACAGCGTCCGTCCGCTGGGCCCGTTCGGCGGCTCCGTCCGTCCCTTCACCATCGACGTTCCCGAGCATTACGTATTCGCCAACGTCAATGGTCTGTTGGGCTTCGAGGCCGCTGACGCCCAATCCGGCGTCGTCCTGTATCGGGTTTCGCCGCCCGGCTACCCGTTCACGTCGATGCCCAACTACACGCAGAGCCACGGCGTGGCCATGTCGCCCGACGGCAAAGAAGTGTGGGTGGTCGATCAGCCCTACAACCGCGTGCATGGATTCGACGTGACCGGCCTGCCCGGGCGGGCGCCGACCATGATCGCGGACATCGCGCTGCAGGGCTCTCTGCGCGGTGCCGAATCGGGATCGCAGGGCAAAGAGGGCTGGCTCTCGTTCAATCGCGACGGCCGCTATCTCTACGTGGGGGACGCCGGCGACGTCATCGAGACCGCCCGCCGCGCGATCGTGGCGCACCTCGATGCGCTGGCCAACACGCGCAAGTTCCTCGAGATCGATTTCGAGGGCGGGGTGCCGGTCTGGGTCGCGCCGCGCTCGACGCAGGGGGGAATGCCCGTAAACTGAATCGGTCAGTCATGCCCTGGCTCTCAGCCAGAGGATCGCTCAAACAGAATCCGGCGCTGAGAGCTGATCGCTGACAGCTGATAGCCAGGTTGCACTGCGGCGTGCTGGGAACTCAGTCCGCCGACGGGGCGTCGGCCGGTGCAGCAGACGGCGCAGCTTCGGCGGGGGACGCGGGTGCGCGCCGCTTTCTCTTGTGGCGCGCAGCCGGACCGCGCGGCATACCGGGCGCGGCCGAGGCATCCAGCAGAGCCGATCCCGGACCGTCGGGCACGCGCAGCGGCCACAGCGCGATCAGGGGCTCAGGATCAATATACTGCTCGAGCCCCTGGGGGGTCATCCGCACCGACAACGTAAAATGCAGGTGCGGTCCGGTGCTGTGAATGCCGGTGTCGCCGACCAGACCGATCACGTCGCCGGCCTTGATCTGCACGCCCGGCTGCACGCGGCGTGGGATCGCGGCCAGGTGGAAGTATTGCGTAAACACGGTGCCGCCGCGGTGGGCGATCCTTACATAGAGGCCGCCGTGCTCCGGATTCGGTCCTCGTTGCACGCGGTCGACGATGCCGGCGTGCGCGGCCAGCACCGGCTCGCCCCAGGTTTCACCCAGGTCGACCCCGCAGTGACCGTTGCGGCACTCGCCGGGCCGATCGCCCGGGCGCTCAGCGCCGAACACGCGGGCATCGCGGATCGGCATCCGCCGCACCGGGCCGCTGAGCGGATGCAACCAGGTGTCGCGGGCGATCACTTCAGCCCAGCGCGGATCGAGCCCACCCGGTCCATCGGTCGGGGCGCCCTGGGCCGTCCCGGGGGCAGCCGCGGACGGAACCGCCGACTGGCCTTTGGCCTCGGTCGCACGGGAGGGCACGCCTGCCAACGCGCCGGCTGCCGACGCCGCCGCCGCTCCCGCGAGGGGCGCTGTGGGACGCGACGTGGGGAGCACCCCAGTCATGACCAAAACGGCCGCTCCAGCGACGAGCAGTCCACCCACAACCAGCTGGCGCAGGCGCCGGCCCGGTCGCTGCGAAAACAGGGGGGACGCCGGCAGCGGACGCGGCGCCTGTGAGGGCACATCTGGTTTGAATTCGGGAATGGTATCCGGGGCCCGATGATCGAACTTCGGCTCGGCCGGTACCGGCTCCGGAGAAGGCATCGCGACCGCCGGTGGCCGCTTCGGCAACGGCTCGATCACGATCGGGATCTCCGGGCGCACCGGAGCGGCCGGGCGGGCCGGCGGAGGCTCGAGGTTTTTCGCCCGTGCAGGCGGTACTGCAAACAAACGCGGCTGCGGCTTGGCGGCGGCCGGGGCGGGCCGAGGCGGCGGCCGCGGCGGCGCGGGCCGGGGCGGCGCGGGCCGGGCGGCCCTTTCGCCCGTGTCGGCGTTGCGCACGATATCGAGCACGAGCTCATTCGACGGGTCGTCGGGCTCGATGGCGGCAGCCTTCTCGAGGAAGCGCAGAGCGCGCTTGCGCTGATTGAGCCGAAAGGCGATCTCTCCGAGCATTCGGTACGCCTCGGCGCAACCGGGACTCTGGGTCACGCACAAAAGCAGCTCACGCTCGGCCTCCGGACCCCGGTCCAGCGCCATGAGCGCACGCGCGAGCTCGAGTCGGATTTCGAGCTGCGGACCGGATTCATGGAGCTGGCGCCGGCATCGGTCGACAGCTTGCAGATGGTGTCTGGTGGCGGCCCCGTCATCGTGCAAGCCCCAGCCGACCGCAAGCTCGGAGCCGCTCGGAGGCTGTGCCATCCGCCCGGATCTGGCGCCGCTAGGTGGGAGCCTGTTTCCCGCCGGAGGTCGAAGGAGCTTCAACCGTGCGGTGCCGCTGGGTTCACTCATGGATACTCAAAAAGGCAGTGCAAGCTCCAAGAAGGCGCTGCCCAGGCCATTTGGCCTTATATCGGATTTTCGCCACCGCTGACAACACCTTTCTTCCCCCGGCTGGTTGCAGCTTACCACAGGAACCCGCAAGTAAACTGCTTTCCGTTCCACATTTTTTTTGCCTGATCAAAATTGCTCCCATTGGTAAACAAATGATGACGTCTCCTGGCTCCTCGGCTAGCCATCACGAGCTCGAAGGCTTCTCACATCAGTGGGGGCCGGCACGCGCGCGCGCGACCACATCGGTCAGCCCCAGTTGATCGCGGAAAAACAATTTCGCCTGCTCGAGCTCGGCGGTGGTCGGCTTGAAGGTACCCGAGGAGTCGGTGATCACGAGGCGGCCATCCTCGAGCCACATCTCGCCCGCGAAGTGAACCGAGCCGGGTTTGCCATTGGCCAAAAAGTAGTGCTTGGACATCAGCAGTAAAGCCGGATGCCCGCGCGACGCCGCAAAATTGAGCGAGTCATCCGTGATCACGAATGAGTAGCGCCGGCCCGGCTCGAGAAGCTCTGGCAGGCTCTGAAGGCTCAGCTCGCCCTCGGTGCGCTTGCCGGTGAGGAGCTTGCGCATGAGCGTCTGCACCGGGCGCATGCGGAGCGGAGTCGTCCCCAGGTCATGAAGGTAGAGCCAAGGGTGCGCCGTCAGGTCGCGCAGGTGCGGCTCGTATCGGGGTGGAAGCGGTCGCAGAGCGCTCTGAACTCGGAGCCGGCCGACCTCGATCGAGGTGATCTGCGCCGTGCCCCTTCCCCCGACTGGAAACCGGGGCGAAAGGGTCACGACCCGCTCCGCGCTCGCGCGCAGAGACAGCAGCAGAGCAAGCGCGATCGCCGCAGCGATCCACCAAGAGCGCGCTGCTCTGGATCCACTCATGAACGCAGTGCGTTGCAAGTCCGACGCCAGGCATACTTCCATGAATTTTCTCGACCCTGCGGCAACTGATCTGGCCGGTCCTCGAGCACGTACTGGGCCAACCGGCTATTCCACTTGCCGGTTAGGCGCGCAATGCGCTGATTTCTTTGCGGGTCGGGCTTGGTCTGGATCGTGCTGTTGACACCCGCCCATGCCGGGTTGCTCGACTCAGTGGTCCCGCTTCCGAGGGCGCCGCGCGGCCGCAGTGGTCGCACCGATCGTCGTGCTCCTCGCTCTCACCGCAGCGGCTCGCGTGGCGTTGGCCGCGGCGCCGGCTGCGCGCTCCGCGAGCAGCGATCTTCTGGCCCGCTCCGATGCGAAATCGGCCGGGCCGTTGGCGACCTCGCGAGCGCCCGCGGGTGGATCCGCGCCCGAGGCCGTCCGCCGCTCGCTCTGGAAGCGCTTCAAGTCGTCGGCGAAAAAGACCGGCGTGGTCGTGACAGCTGGCATTGACCTGGGCCTTCCGCTCGGCGCGGGCGGTGCAGTCTGTCAGGGCCTGAAGTTCAGCCCGCGCGATGGGGAGACCAAGGCCAAGCTCAGGACCTTCACGCAGGTTCAGGCCAGCCTCGGGCTGATCGCACACAAGCGCGTCTTCAGCCCCTCCAAGTCGCTGCGTGGATTTGAGAACCAGATCGTTGGCGTGGGACGATCGAGCCCGGTCTACGGCGACCGAGTTCTGGTCCCCATCATTCCAGGTGTGATCATGGTGGGCGCAAGCCGTCTGGGCGGGCTTGGCCTGTCAGTCTCCGGCCTGCCCTTTCCGTTCTTCTATCCCGTCCTCCGCACGACCGCCTCGTTCTACGTGAGCCATCCCGGGCTGGCCAGGGTGTCCAACCCGCTGCTCGATCGGGTCGACCGTGTCGTCGCGGGCGCGCGGAAGCTGGGGCGCGCCAGCCGGGCGCGCATGCAGCGGG
>DATFWX010000077.1:0-11536 GCA_035258845.1 Polyangia bacterium
GGTGCCGTGGGCGGCCAGCAGCCGCTCACCCAGCTCCACCGCCTGCGTGCCGTCGAGGCCGCGCGCGCGCGCCGACAAGAGGACACTGGTCAGTAGGCGCAAGACGTCGAGCCGCCACGGACCAGTAAAGGCATCATCGAAGTCGTTGAGGTCGAAAACGACCCGATCAGCGTGTCGGCCCGCCAGCGATTCGGGCCGGTAGGCGCCGAAATTTTCGACATGAAGGTCGCCCGCCAGCCAGCCCTGGCCGGGCGGGCCCTCGGCCAGCTCCGGTCGCGCCCGCAGGATCTGGTAATAGAGCGGAGCGGCGCCGCGCAAAAAGCCATGCGCGCTCGCGCGCATGCGCGCGATCTTGCGGGCGCGCAGGAAGGGGAAGGCGGCGGTGCGCGCGCGATCGCGCGCGATCTGCTGTCGCACCAGCTCGGTCACATCAAGGCGCACGCTTCGATTCTAATCAATCCGCTCGGTCACGGACCAGGTCGACCCTTAGGCCCCCCCGTTTTGCACGTTCGCCGGCGGCGCGCCGGGGTTATGCGGCCGGGGCCGCGCGACCATCCGGCAACGGGATCTTGGCCAGGAGCGGCGAGCGCGCGCGGCGGCGGGGCTGCTGGCGCGCGCTTTTGAGCGAGGCTTGAAGGCGCGGCAGCACGTCCTCGCGCGTGTAGCGGATCATGTGCGCCCCGTGAATCGCGAGCCCGATCGCCCGTGGAAAGCGCTGGGGCGCCCGCCAGAGCACGCGCAGGAGGAAGCGGAAGTAGACCAGCCGGTAGTTCGACAGCAGCCCCTGCTCGAGCAGCGAGCGCGCAAAACAGGCCAGGCTGAAGCGGAGCGAACGCCGGAAGCGCGCTTTCTCGCGCGGGCACAGCTCGAGAGCGCGCGCGCACCGATCGAAATAGGCGGCCGGGCGGTACACATCGGCCAGCAGGCGCGCGAAACCCTCGAGCAGCGTTGGCTCGTCGAGCTTGGTCACGAAGTTGGTGCGTCCAAAATTGTCTCCGCCCGATTCGTGGAGGAGCCGGCCCTCGGCGGCCAGGCGGCGCTCGAGCTGTGTGCCGGGCAGCGCGATCAGCACACCCACCATGGCGAGCGGGATGGGTGAGCGTGCAATCCATTCGCGCTGCCGTTCCACCGCCTCCGCGTCGTCGGCGTCGAAGCCAATGATGAAGCCGGCCATCACGTCGAGGCCCCGTTCGATGAGCTTGCGCACGCCGACGTCGAGATCGACGGCCGTGTTCTGCAGCTTCTGGGTCTCGCGCAGCGCCTCCGGCGAGGGGGTTTCGATGCCCAGAAACACCGACGTGAAGCCGGCTTCGACCATGGCGTCGATCAGCGTGTCGTCCGCGGCCAAGTTCACGCTGGCCTCCGTGTACAGGTCGAAGGGGTCGCCGTGTGCGCGCATCCAGGCCGTCAGCGTAGGCAGCATGCGCCGCACCAGCACCTTATTGCCAATGAAGTTGTCGTCGACCACGAAGACCGAGCCGCGGAACCCGGCCGAATAGATGGCATCCAGCTCGCGGCACAGTTGCTCGGGCGACTTGGTGCGTGGCTTGCGGCCGAAGATTTCGATGATGTCGCAGAACTCGCAGTTGAACGGACAGCCGCGGCTCCACTGCACGCCTATCGACACGTACGCGTTCATGTCGAGCAGATCGTAGCGCGGCGGCGGCACCCGAGACACGTCGGGGCGCTCGAGCGCCTGCATCCGGCGCGGCGGCGTGCCGCTCTCGAGGGCGGCCGCCAGCTCGCCGATCAGATCCTCGGCTTCGCCCACCACCACGCAATCGACGTAAGGCGCGAGCGCGTCCGGGCTGGTGGAGGCATAGGCCCCGCCGGCGACCACGATCTTTCCGCGCGCGCGCGCCAGCCGCGCGACCTCGAGCAAGCTTTCACGCTGCACCAGCATCCCGGACACAAAAACGGCATCGGCGCGATCGAGGGCGGCCGGATCGAGCGGCCGCACGTTGAGATCGGCCAGCTCGAGCTCCCAGTGCTGGGGCAGGAGCGCGGCCACCGTGATCAGCCCCAGCGGCGGCAGAATGGACTTCCGGCCGGCCAGCGGCATGGCGTATTCGGCGCCCCAGTAGGTTTTCGGGAAGCTCGGATAGACCAACAGCACGCGCATGAAGGGAAGTCTAAGCCGCCCACTGTCAGCGCATCGTCATGGGTAGGTCATAATTTATCAATTGAATTTCAAACAGTTACAATTCCGTTGCGGATTTCCCCTTGACAGAGTATCTGAACTACGTTATCTAACTTAACAACGTTAGATTTCTTAGAGGCGTTATGGGAATCCAGGAACGGCGCGAGCGAGAAAAGCAGGAGGTCCGAAAGAAGATCCTCGATGCGGCCCGCGAGCTGTTCGCGCGCGAGGGCTACGAGGCGGTCACCATGCGCCGCATCGCCGACCGAATCGAATACTCCCCGACCGCCATCTACCTGCACTTCAAAGACAAGGAAACCCTGATCCGCGAGCTGTGCGCGAACGACTTTCGGGAGCTCGCGCACGCATTCGCGCGCATCGCCCAGGAGCCCAACCCAATCGAGCGTCTGCGCAAGCTCGGTCTCGCCTACGTCGGTTTCGCGATCGATTACCCCAACCACTACCGGCTCATGTTCATGACGCCGCATCCACATCTGGATCCCTGCGAGATGGACCTGCAAAAGGGCAATCCGGAGGAGGATGCCTACGCGTTTCTCAAGGCGACCATCGCGCAGGCGATCGAGGAGGGACGGCTGCGGCCGGAGCTCACCGATCCGGAGCTGGCGGCACAGTTGGCATGGGCGTCGATGCACGGGCTCGTGTCCCTGCACATCGCCAAGGGCGACGACCCCTGGGTCGAGTGGCGGCCGCTCGCGCAAGCGGCCTCGCTGATGGTCGAAGTCTGCCTCCGCGGCATCACCCGGGAAGGGAAGTGAGTCATGGTCGATCTGGCACGCAAGAATCTTTTGCATGACAAGCTGCGCTTCCTCATCACGGTGTCGGGCGTCGCCTTTGCGGTCACCCTGGTGCTGGTGCAGGTGGGCCTTTTCATTGGGCTGCTCGACAACGCGACCATCACCATCGAGCATCTGAGCGCAGATCTGTGGGTCACGTCCCGTAACACGCCCAACGTCGACTTTGCGCACGCGTTCCCCGAGACGCGAGTCGAGCGCGTGCGGTCGGTTCCCGGGGTCGCGCGCGCCGACAACCTGATCGTTGCGTTCATGAACGTCGCGCTCCCGACCGGAGCCGAGGAGGGCAGCATCGTCTACGCGCTTGAGGATTTTGGCGCGTGGAACCTGCCCTGGCACGTGATGCAGGGCGATACCGCCGATCTGCGGCGCGGGCCCTACGTGTTCCTCGACGACTCGGCGGTCAAGCGGTTCGGCCCCTTTCGGGTGGGCGAGTACCGAGAGTACCTGGGCCATCGGCTGCAGATCATCGGGCGAACCCACGACGCGCGCTCGTTCACGACCACACCGATGTCGTTCGTGGACTTCCGGTTGGCGCAGGAGCTGTCGCCGCTGATTTTGCGCGGCCAGACGACATACATCCTGGTCAAGCTCGCCCCCGGCGCCAACGTCGAGGCCGTGCGCGCCGAGATCCGCAAACGGCTGCCGTTCAACGACGTCTACACGCGCGCCGAGTGGGCGGCGCAGTCGCGCGGCTACTGGATCAAATCGACCGGGATCGGCCTCAACATGTATCTGACGGTTTTTCTGGGCTGCCTGGTCGGGATCGTGGTGGTCGCACAGACCCTGTACACGTCGACCATGGAGCATCTCAAGGAGTTCGGCACGGTCAAGGCCATCGGGGGCGGCAACGCCGACATCTACGGCATTCTGGCCCGGCAGGCCCTCATCGCGGCGCTGGTCGGGTTCCTGCTCGGCCTCGCGCCCTCGTACGCGATGCGGCCGCTGGTCGCACATGCCGATCTGAAACTCATCATCCCGCCCATGCTGGCGGGCGTGGTGTTCGTGGGCACCATCGTGATGTGCCTGGCGGCCGCCATGATCTCGTTCCGCAAGGTGGCATCGATCGACCCTGCGCTGGTGTTCCGCACCTAGGTAGGGCAGCAGGAGGACGACCATGACGGTTCTCGAGGCGCACGACGTGACCAAGACCTTCCGCGAGGGACGCGAGACCGTCCAGGTGCTGCGCGGGGTCTCGCTTCAGCTCCAACGCGGCGAGGTGGTGGCCCTCGAGGGGCCCTCGGGCTCGGGCAAGACCACCCTGCTTTCGATCCTGGGCTGCATCCTGACGCCCTCGGGAGGCCGCGTCATCGTCGACGGCGAGGTCGTGGATCCGCGGCGGCCCGAGCGCCTGCCTGCGATTCGCAAGCGCTCGGTCGGGTTCGTGTTCCAGCAGTACAACCTGTTTCCGGCGCTGACCGCGCTCGAGAACGTCGAATTCTCGCTCAACGTCAAGGGCGTGCGCGGGAGCGCCGCGCGCCGTGAGGCCGAGCGGGTCCTGTCCGCGGTCGGGCTCGATGATCGCAGACAGTTTCTGCCGCGCGACCTGTCGGGCGGACAGAAGCAGCGGGTTGCGGTGGCGCGCGCGCTGGCCGGCCGGCCCACCATCCTGTTGGCCGACGAGCCCACCGCCAACCTGGACTCGGAAGTGGGCGGTCAGATCCTCACGATGTTTCGCGAGCTGGCCAAGCGCGAAGACCGAGCCCTCCTGATCGTGACCCACGATCCCAAGGTGCGAACCATCTCGGACCGGGTCGTGCGAATTGCCGACGGCCGGCTGGTCGATCCGGTCACGAGCGGACCGATGGAATATCGCGGCGCGGCCTGAGCTGCACCGCAAGAACGAGTACCAGGACGAGGACGAGGTGGCACATGCAGATTGGACAGATCCTGCGTAAGGCGATTCTTCCGCTGGTGGGACTCTCGGCGCTGGGCGCCCTGATCCTCCAGATCCGAGCCCCGCGCGCGGCCGTGGCGGCCGCCCCCGTCACCGGCGCCAGCGCCAGCGCCAGCGGCACGGCCGCTTCATTATCCGGGCGCGTGCGCGCCGAGGGGCGCGTCGCCGCCTACCCAGGCGCGGAGGTCGCGGTGTCGACCGAGGTTTCAGGGACGATCGCCCGCCTCTACGTCCAGGAAAAGAGCGTGGTGCGCAAGGGGGACCTGATTGCCGAGCTGAGCGCAGACGTCGAGCGGGCAGCTGCCGAGGAGGCGCGCGCACGCACCGGGGAGGCGGACGCCGACCTCGCCCTGCTCGAGAGCGAGGTTTCGCGGCAGCAGCGCCTCCACGCATCGGGCGCGGCAACCGCGCAGTCGCTCGAGCGCGCCGAGCACGATCGCGACGCCGCCCGGGCCCGGCGCGCCCTGGCAGCCGCCACCACGCGGCGGCTGGCCTCGATGCTCAAGAAGACGCGCATCGTGGCTCCGATCGACGGGGTCGTCATCGCGCGCCTCGTGCAACCGGGCGAGACCGTCGCCGGCGGCACGCACCTTGTCACCATCGCGGATCTCGCGCATACGCGCATCGAGGCCGAGGTGGACGAGTTCGACGCCGGCCGCATCGGGCTTGGTGTCTCCGCAACCGTCAGCGCCGAGGGCTTTGGCGACGCCACCTGGCGCGGGCAGGTCGAGGAAATTCCGGATGCGGTGAGCGCGCGCCGGCTCAAGCCGCAGGATCCAGGACGGCCCACCGACACGCGCGTGCTGCTGGTCAAGATCGCGCTCGCGCAACCGAGCCCGCTCAAGCTGGGCCAGCGCGTCCAGGTAGCCATCGCGGCGCCCTAGCCTCCTTGCGCCCGCAGGGCGAGCTGTCCAAGCGGGGGCTGGACGAGCCTCCGTGCGCCCGCAGGGCGAGCTGTCCAGCGGGGGCTGGACTGGCGCGGCCGCAAGTCCTGCCGTGCCCCGCAACTCCGGCCTCGGCGCGCCCGCAAGTCCCCACTGCTTCGTGGTAATCTTGGCAAGGGGATCTCGCATGCTCAAGCTCGTCACTTCCAACAACACCGCTGTCTTCCGAGAGCTGAAGTCGCCCTCCTTCCTGGCGCTCGAGCTGCGCCATACCGTGGTCACGACCGGTACCGAGGCGCTCAAGGCGGTGCATGCCGAGCACCCCGACCTGGTCATCCTCGACGTCGATCTGCCGGAGCTGTCGGGCTATGACGTGTGCGCGGCCATCAAGGCCGAGCAGGCGCTCCACGAGACGCGCGTGATCCTGGTCGTCACCGGCGGCCCGTCGCCGGCCGAGGTCGACCACCTGGCCGCCTCCGGCTGCGACGACATCATGACCATCCCGGTGCCGGCCGACGATCTGTATTCGCACGCCGCCCGCCTGCTCAATCTGCCCGCGCGCAACCGCTCCCAGGTGCGCGCGCAGGTGCTGCTGCCTGAGGGTGCACGCACGCCGGTCGTGCGCGGCGAAGCGACCTCGATCGCGCTCGAGGCCATCGAGATCGCGGTCGAGCAGCCGGTCGACGTCGGCACCGAGGTGCGGCTGCGGCTGGCGCGCGCGGGCGCGCCGCAAGCGGTGGTGGTGCGCGGCCGGGTCATCGCCTCCGACGAGAATCCGCACCAGCGCACCCGCACGCTGCGCGTCAAGCTGACCGGCCTGCGACCCGAGGACGAGCGCGCGCTCGCCGACCTCGCGCTGTGGGAAGTGGTCGAGCGCCGCGAGGGCCTGCAGGTCATGCTGCGGGGCGACATCACCGAGCGCACTAGCTTTGCGCTCCTGCGCGCGCAGCTCGGTCAGCACGCAATCACCTTCGATCTGGGCGGCATCCGGTACCTCAACTCGACCGGCCTCCGGCGATGGGTCGAGTTTCTGGAGTCGCTGGACCCGCAGACAAGCTACCAGTTCATCCGATGCTCGACCGCCTTTGTGACCCAGTTCGGCCTGGTCGCGCGCGCGCTCGGGCGCGGCAAGGTGATCTCTTTTTTGGCGCCCTACCGGTGCGACACCTGCGAGCGCGAGACCGAGCAGCTCCTGCAGACGGCTTCCCTCGCGATTCCGGTCGGCAAGACCTATCCCAGCGCGCCCACGTTCGCGTGCACGCAGTGCGGGGGCCCGCTCCAGCTCGACGAGGTGCCCGAGCGCTTTTTCGCGTTCATGCAGCAGGCACGGTGAAGGCGAACACCGCGCCCGGCTGACCATCCGCGCGGTCGGTCACCTCGATCATCCCGCCCTGCGCCTCCACCGCCAGCCGGCAGAACGCCAGTCCCAGCCCGACCCCGCGTCGGTCTTCTCCCGGCATCTGGGCGAACCGATCGAAGATGCGCGTGCGATGCTCCTCCGGAACCCCGGCCCCGCGATCGGCCACCTCGACCCGCACCAGGCCGCCGCCCGCCCCGCTCGCCGTGATCGTGATCTCGGTCTGGGGCGGCGCGTGCTTGAGCGCGTTGTCGATCAGATTCTGGAGCACGCGGTACACCCAGTCTCGATCCGCCTGCACGGTCAGGCCCAGGGGCGACTCGGTGCGCAGGCTGACCCGGTGGCGCTCGACCAGGCGCTGCATCTCGTCGGCGATGCTCTCGAGCAGGGGTCGCAGCGCGAACTCGCTCAGGCGCGGCTTGACCACGCCGGTCTCCAGCCGCGACACGTCGAGCAGGTCCTCGGTCAGGCCGCGCAGGCGCAGCGTGGCCTCCACCACCTTGCCCGCCATGTCGACCGCGTCGTCGAGGCCGGCCTTGGTGCACTGCTCGAGCACCAGATCGACGCCGACCAGAATGCGGGCCAGCGGGTTCCTGAAATCGTGCACCAGAAGGCGGGTCAGGTCTTCGCGCAGCCGCAGCGCTTGCTCGAGCTCGCTCGCGCGCCGCGCCAGCTTGCGTTGCAGGCTCTTGAGCCGCAAAAGAGAGCGCACGCGCACCGCCAGCTCGGTCTCGCCGATCGGCTTGACCAGCACGTCGTCGGCGCCCAGCTCGATGGCCCGGCTCTGGGTCGCGATGTCGCCCAGCGAGGTGAGCATCAAGACCGGCAGGTCGCGGCCGCCCGGCCGCGCGCGGATGGCCTGCACCAGGCCAAAGCCGTCCAGATTGGGCATCAGGACATCGGAAAGGACCAGATCGACGTCCGGGTGCGCGTCGAGCACGGCCAGCGCAGCCCGCCCGTCCTCGGCTTCCAGCGCCGAGTGGCCGGCCCGCGCCAGCACGCTCGCGCCCGCCGCGCGCTCGGCCGTCACATCGTCGACCACCAGCACCAGGGCCGGCATCGAGCCCACGCTGAACAGCTCGAGCTGAGGCCCCAGCCGCTCGCGATCGTAGGGCCGCGCCACCTGACCGCTGGCGCCGCGCTCGATCAGACGCGCAACCAGGGCGCGCTGATCGTCGGTGGCTGCAATCACCACCGCTGGCGGCGGCAAGGGCGGCGCCTGCCCGTCCGCACCTGCACGCGGCGCCAGCGCGCTCGCCAGCGCCGCGCGGATCTCGTCCTCGCGCAGGTGGGCCGACAGCACCACGACTGCAGCCGGATGGGCGTTCAGCATGGCCCCGACCTCGTCGCCCGAGGCGGCCAGCATCACATGATGGCCCGCGCGCTCGAGCACCGTCTGCGCGAGCCGCCGTTGCAGCTCGTTGTCATCGACGATGAGAAAGGTCAGCGCCGGCACGGGCCAAGCCTATCAGAACCGACTGGCCCTGACAGCCGGCTTGGGGTAAGCACAAGGCATGCGTCTTCATCACGCCCTGCCGGTTTTCATGGTCGCGCTCCTGGGCTGTCGGGACCGGCCCCCAAGGCCGGTCGCCGCGGCTCTGCCCTTTATCGAGGACGACTATGCGCGCGCGCTGGCCCAGGCTCGCGCCCGCAAGCTGCCGCTGTTCGTGGACGTCTGGGCGCCCTGGTGACACACCTGCCGCTTCATGCGCGCCTACGTCTTTTCCGACGCGGCGCTCGCGAAGCAGGCCGGACGGTTCGTCTGGCTCTCGATCGATAGCGAGAAAGCGCAGAACGCAGCTTTTCTGGCGCGCTTCCCGACCGAGGTCTCTCCGACCCTGCTGGTCATCGAGCCCACGGCCGAGCGGGCCGTGCTCAAGTGGGGGAGCAGCGCCACCGTGCCGCAGCTCGAGAAGCTGCTCGAGGACGGCGAGCGGGCCGCGCGCGCGACGGACGGAGCTGCCCAGTCCGCCGACGAGGTGCTCGCGCGAGCGGATCGCCTGCGTGCCGACACTGGGTCCCGGGCCGCCGCCGCGGCCGCCGCGGCGTATCAGGAGGCGCTCGCCGCCGGCGGACCGGCCTGGCCGCGGCACGCGCGCGCCGTCGAAGCGCTGGTGATGGCGCTCGACGCGGCCGGCGACCCCGTGAGCTGCACCCGCGCCGCGCGCCAGCACGCGCCCGAGCTTGCACGCGGGCCCTCGTTCGCCAACGTGGTGGCGACCGGCCTTTCGTGCGCGCTCTCGGAGCCGGCCGGGCCGCCCCGGATCGAGGACGTACGCGCGCTCGAGCCGCTGGCGCGCGAGGCGCTGGCGCTGCCTGACGTTCTGGCCGACGATCGTTCGAGCCTGTACCAGATGCTGATCGATGCGCGCACGGACGCCGCCGATGCGGCCGCGGCCAAAACGCTGGCCGCGGACTGGCTGCGTTTTCTGGAAGCGCAAGCGGCGCGTGCGCCGAGCGCGGAGGCGCGCACGGCCTTCGATGCCCACCTGGTCGAGGCTGCGCTCAAGCTGGGCGAGCCCGCCCGCGCGCTGCCTGCGCTCGAGGCTTCCGAGCGCGACTTTCCCAACGATTACAACCCGCCCGCGCGCAAGGCGCTGGTGTACCGCGCGCTTCACCGGCCCGCCGACGCCTTGGCGGCCTGCCAACGCGCGCTCGCCCGGGTCGAAGGGCCGCGCCGTCTGCGCGTGCTGTGGCAGCTGGCCGATCTGCAGCGCGAGCAGGGCGACCGCCAAGCCGCCCGCCAGAGCGTGGACGATGCCATCCGGTACGCGGCTGCGCTGCCGGCCGGCCAGCGCGACGCCACCGGCACCAAGAACGCGCTGGCGCGCCTGCACCGCCTGCGTGACCAACTGTAGCGTGCTAAGCTGCAAAGCGGGGCCACGGAGGGATCGATGTCAGCGATCGTGCTCGCGCTTTTCGCCGGCCAATCGATACCTTTTTTTCCACCGCCGGTGCCGCTGCCGCCGGCGCTCCGCTCGCCCCACCGGGCGCCCGGGCGCACGCCCTCCGATCCGCACGTCCTGTTCATCAATTTCGACGGCGCCAACATGCGCGGCGATCCGAGCTGCTCGGACGCGATGACCAACTGCTCGTTCATCATCCAGGGCGCCAGCGTGATCTATCCGGCCTTTGCCGGCACGGACACGCAGAGGCAGCAGATCATCGAGCTGGTTCGGCGCTACTACGATCCCTTCAACGTCCAGATCGTGACCACGCGGCCGGCCTCCGGATCGTATGCGATGACGATGGTCGGCGGCGCCCCGACCAGCATCGGCCTCACCAATACCAGTGCGGTCGGTATCGCGCCGCTCGACTGCAACGACCTTTCGCCCAGCGATATCTCGTTTGCGTTCTCGTCCATGGTCAACAACTATCCGCACGAGGTTGCGATCGTGATCGCCCAGGAGAGCGCGCACGGCTACGGGCTCGGCCACACGGACAACGTCCATGACGTCATGTATCCGCTGGTCAACGACGTCGCCAGCGGTTTTCTCGACCAGGTCATGCGCATCTACGACATCACAGGCGGTTCCAGCTCGTGCGACGGCACCGGCATGCAGAACTCGGCCGCGCTCATGCGGACCAACGTCGGCGCCAGCCCCCCCGACCTGGTTCCGCCCACGATCAGTTTCCTGAGCCCCCATGACGGGGCCATTCTGGCCTCGGGATTCACGATTCAATTCGATGCCAACGACAATCGGGTGGTGGCCGGCGTCGACATCTTCGCCAACGGCGCGCTCTTGGTTGCGCTCGGTTCGTGGCCGTGGCGGTACGCGGTCGCGGGCGGCCAGATCGCGCCCGGGCCGCTTCGTCTGCGCGGCGTGGCTCGCGACCCGAGCGCCAACCAGGCCGACTCCGGCGAGATCAGCGTTCAGGTCAAGAAGGTCGGCGAAAGCGCCGGTGACATCGGAACCGCCTGTGCGTCGAGCGCCGACTGCAACGGCGACGGTCTGTGCGTCCCGATCGGCGAGCGGCTGACGTGCACGCGTAGCTGCGACTTGGTGGCCGGATGCCCCGATGGATTCGGTTGTCTGACCTCGCCTGGCTTCCAGCAGCTGTGCGTGCCCCTGCCCAAGGAGGAGGGCTGCTCGGCCATGCCGGCGCGCGCCGCAAGCGATGCGCCGCTCGATCTCCTGCTCGGGCTCACGGTGCTCGGCTGGCTGCTCGGCCGGTCTCAGATGCGGCGACGGCCGCTCAGCGCTGTTTCTCGAGGCGCTCGATCCGCTTCCTGATGAGCGGCAGGTCGCGCGCGTTGGGGACCGTGCGCGCGTACAGGTGCAGCGCCGACAGGGCTTCGCTCGTGTTGCCCTGCTGCATGAAGGCCAGACCGAGCCCGCGGTACCCGGCCACGTAGCCGGGATACAATCGCAACGCCTCGCGATAGGCCGCGATGGCCCCCGCGCTGTCGCCTGCGAAAAGGTGCTGGTTGCCCCGCAGATAGGC
>DATFWX010000078.1:0-8465 GCA_035258845.1 Polyangia bacterium
CCCCCCGCCGGTGGAGCGAGCGCGAACGTGGCTGCTCGCGATGGGCTGGAGGCGGCACGGCCGGATCGGCCTCGCCGAGGCCCCGCGCGCGCCGGATTGAGCCGAGGCCCATGCCGGCTGGAGCCGGGGCCCAGGAACGGACCCGGACGGCTGAGGCCCTTTGGGCCTCAGCCGCCGGCGATCTCGGCCAAGAACGCGTCCAGCTCGTCGACCCCGCCGCCGAAGCCGCGCACCATGGCGGCCCCAAAGCGCGCCAGCGTGCCGCCCTCGGCTGCCACCCGCTCGAGCACCCGACGCGCGTCCTCGGCCCGCTCGCCGCGCGCGGCCTGGCGCGCCAGGGCTTCCAGCAGCGCGGCTCGCAGAGCGGCGCGGTCCTCGGCGTGCCCGAGCCGGCGCGCCAGCTCGGCCGGCTCCAAGCTGCGCGCGTAGGCGAGCGCAAGCCCGGGTGTGGCCGCACGGCGCACGTCGTGGGCGCTGTCGGACAGCGCGCGCTCGAGAAGCGGCACCGCTCGCGCTGCATCGAGCTCGGCAAGCCGACCCGCCGCCCGCGCTGCCGCTCCCCGCAAGGCCTCACTGCGCAGGCCCAGCGTCTCGCCGATCAGCTCGCCCGCGCGCGCCGCGCCGGGCGCGCCCGCACCGGCCAGCGCCCCCATCGCCGCCTCACGCTCCTCCGGTGCACCGGTTTGCGCAATGCGCTCGAGCGCGGCCGCCACCTCCTCGCCGCCGGCCCCTGTCGCCGCGACGCCGAGCGCACGCATTGCAGCCACGCGCACCGAGGCATCAGTGTCGTCGAGCGCGGCTGCCAAAAGCGGCACCCCGCGCTCGCCCACCCCGCCGGCGGCTGCCATGGCCGCTCGGCGCACCGCCGGATCACGATCGACCGCCGCCGCGCGCACGGGAGCCGCCGCCGCCAGCATCCGCGACGCATCCAGCAGCGCCACTTTCTCCTCGACGTCGGCGCCCGCGAGCGCTGCCAACAGCGTCTTGTCAGGGTCCCGCAGCACCCGCGTTGTGCCGGCCGCCCGCAGCGCGGCCAGCCGAACCCGCCGGTCTTTGTCCGCCACCAGCGCGGCCAGAAGTCCCGGATCGGTGTTCTTGGCGCCGGCCGCGCCCAGCGCATCGGCGGTCGCCGCGCGCACGCCCGGGTCCGCATCCAGAACCAGAGCCCCGGCCAGGCGCGCCCCCAGAGCGGGGTCCTCCTTGGCGCACGAGGCCACGCGCATGCGCACGCCCGCGTCGGCGTCCCGGAGCGCCACCCGCAGGGTGCCCAGCACCGGCGCGGCCGCTTTGCGCCCGACCGCACACAATCCCCCCACCGCGGCCTGGCGAACCTGCGGATCGGGCTCCTTGATGGCCTTGGCCAGGCCGCCCGTGACCGCCGACGGCTTGACCTCGCCCACCACGCCCAGCGCCTCCAGCGCGCTCCTCTTGAGCGAGCTGCGCCCGTCGCGCAGCACCTTCTCGAGCACTCCTGCGGCGCCGTACGGATTGACCTTGCCGACGGTGGCCAGCGCCTCCACGGCGGCGCGCTCGACCTCGAGGTTGCCGTCCCGGCTGGCCCGGTCGAGCAGCCCGACCCCCTCTTTGCCCAAACCGGTCAGCGCGCGCGTGGCCTCGATCCGCACCTCCAGGCTCAGATCGGCGGTCAGCGTCTTGAGCGGCGCCAGCACGTCGGCCTTGCGCGCCGCCAGCGCACCGAACGCGGCCGCCGCCGCGGCCCGCAGACTGGGCGCGCCCGCCTGCGCCTGCGTGGCCAGCTGCACCACCTTGTCAACCTCGCCCACGCGCGCGTAAAGCGGCAGCGCGGCCGCGCGCAGCTTCTCGCTCGGCGCTGCCACCGCGCGCGCGAGCACCGGGGCCAGCGCGTTGGGGGCCAGGCTGGGCCCACGCCGCAGGGCCACCAGAGCCGCCACCCGCACCTCCTCGCGCGAGGTCTCATCCGCGACCACCCGCTCGAGCACCGGCTGCACCTTCCCGGGCGCCTGCGCCAGCAGCCGCTCCATCAGCATGAGCCCGGACTTGCGGAGCGCAGGGTCGGCATCGCCCACCGCAAATCGGACTGCGTCCGCGGCCGCCGCCACGTCACGCTGCGCCAGCAGCTCAGCCGCCTCCACCGCTGCCCGGCGCAGCTCGATAGGCCCGCCGCTCGCCACCGCCGCGCCTAGAAGCGTGGCCGCCTCTTCGGGCGCCAGCCGCTCGGAGGCCCGCACGACCGCGCGCCCGACCGCGCTCGTCTTGTCGCGCAGCGCGGCCTGCAAAACCTCCACGTGCGCGCTCGGGCGCCGCGCGTCGATGGTCGCCGCAACCTCGACCGCGCGCCGACGCAGATCGGGATTCTCATCGGCCAGCGCGGCCATCAAGATCTCATTCTCAGCCGCTTCGCCGCGCCCGAAGCGCGCCAGCGCGGACAGCACATCACGACGCGCCGCGCCCTCCCGGAACACCTCCTTCAGGATCGAGTAGCCCTGCGCCTGGCCCGCCACTGCGAGCGCACTGCCGCGCAAGAGCGGCTGCATGCCGGCCAGCGTCTCCTGCAGCCACGACGGATGGCCCTGCGCGAACGCAACCAGTCCGCCCGCGCCCTTCTGGTAGCGCGCCCGCGCCTCGGGCAGAAGCGACGTCGCCGGCACACCGGTGTCGCCCAGCACGGCTCCAAATGCGGGCGAGTGCGGCAGCCAACCCAGAAGCCCGGTCGGGCGCGCCAGCCTGACCACCACGCGCCCGTCCTCGAGCCGCGCCTGGTACGAGTTGGCCGCGCGCATGTAGAGCAGCCCGAACAGCGCGATGGCGCCGAACACGAGCGCGCTGGCGGCCATCTGCAGAAGACGCAGGCTCTTGCGGATCAGCCGCTCCTCCTCGGGCCCCACGAAGCCGGCGTAGCGCTTGACCAGCCGCAGCTCGAGCGGGCGCAGCCAACTACGCTGGGCCGCCCGCCGCTGCAGCACCAGGCGCGCCTGCACCATCTTGCCGCGCAGCCCGCCCACGTAGTCGCGCACGCGCGCCTTCAGGTACTCGTGCGCGAGCGCGAACCGATCCTCGTTGGCTGCCCGCTCCCGGCGCACGATGCCGGCGGCAACCAGGCCGACCGCTGCCCGCTCGGTTGCCGCCGGCGACAGCCCGGCCGACGGCGCCAGCTCGCCCAGCGCGGCCGCCTGCCGGCCCGGCAGCTCGACCAGCGCCGACAGCACGCGCGCGGCCGGCTCGCCGCCTGCCGACCGCGCCCCCCGATCGATGAACAGCAGCGACAGAACCGACGCGCCGCCCACTGCGCGATAGCGCACGGCGGTCGTCACCCGCATCTCGATCGCGGTCTTGCACACCATCTGGATCTCGGCCGGCGGCACCCGGGCACGCTGGGTCAGATCGGATGCGATGATGGCCGACAGCCCCTCCTCGAAATAGGTTCCGCCCGCCAGCACCGTGCGCTCGACGATCTCGGCCACGCCGCGCGTGCCCATCGGCTCCAGCACGTAACGCGCGGACGGCGGGATGGTGGTGCCGATGCGCTGCTCGATCTGACTGACCCACATCAATCGGATCGACTCCGCGACCAGTAGGAAGCGCACCCGCTCGCCGGCCGAGCGCGCGACCCGGGTCATGAAATCGGCCACCATGGTCGTGACCCGGCCTTCCTCGTCGCGCTCGAGCGCGTCGCCCAGGTGATCGAAGATCAGCACGGCGCCGCGCGGCTGCGTGCCCGCGAGCTGGACCAGGAGCGCCGCCGCGTCGCCGCTGTCCTGGGTCAGGCCGGCCGCGCTCGCCAGTGCCCGCCCGAGATCGCGCTCGATGTCGGCGTAGTCGGTCAGATACACGGCCAGCGCGCCGTGTTGCGAAAGCTGCGGGATGAGCCCCGCGCGCACCAGCGAGGTCTTGCCCACGCCGGGCAGGCCCGTGAGCAGCCCCACCCGCACGTGCGCGCCCAGCACCATCTTGACGAGCTCCTCCCGCTCGGTGGCACGCCCGAAAAACCGGTCGCGCGCGCTCTCGTCGAATGGAACCAGACCCCGGAACGGCCCCTCACTCGCCATGCTTGCCGCGCGTGATTCTAGCAAACGGTGTATATATTTGCGCATGATCAGAATCCAACCAGCAGTGATATGGCTCATCGTGCTGGCATCGGCCGGCTGGGCGCGCGCGCAGGGCAGCCTGAGCTGGCACGGCCAATCGTGCTACCTGCTCACGACCACCAAGGGGACCAAGATCCTGCTTGATCCCATCCCGGGCAGCATCGGCTATCCGCTGCCCAAGCCCATGACCGTCGACGCGGTCACCATCTCGCACGAGCATCCCGACCACACCAACGTGGCGCTGGCCGCCGACTCGCCCAAGGTGCTGCGCGGCCTCAAAGACCCCAAAACCTGGGCCAAGATCGACGAGAAGGTCAAAGAGGTGCGGGTGCGCAACGTGGGCGTGTGGCACGACGAGCAGCACGGCGCCGAGCGCGGCCTCAACAGCGTTTTCATCTTCGATCTGGGCGAGGTCACGATCGCGCACCTGGGCGATCTCGGGCACGTCCTGACCCCCGAGCAGGTGGCCGCCATCGGCAAAATCGACATCCTCCTGATCCCGGTCGGCGGCGTCTATACAATCGACGGCGCCACCGCGTGGAAGGTAGTCGAGCAGCTCAAGCCGAAATGGGTTGTCGTGCCCATGCACTACAAGACCGAAGTGCTGCAGATCCCACTCCAGACCGCGGACGGATTCTTGAAGGGCAAGCCCAACGTGCGGCGGCCCGGCACCAACACCCTCGCGTTGTCCAAGCCCAAGGGAGCCAGCCCGGAGATCGTCGTTCTGTCCTGGAAGTAGGTCCTGTGATATGCTGGGGACTCCTCATGCCTTCGTCAACCGGAAACGTGTTGGTGATGGCCGAGCGTTGGCGTGTGCACCTCAGTCGGGGTGTGCGGGCGCTCGAGTCCGGCGACTACGATCAGGCCCAGGTGCAATTTGCGCAGGCGCACCGGATGGCGCCCGATCGCGCCGAGACCTGCGCCGCGCTGGGGCGTGAGTATCTGCGTCGGGGCCGCATCGATCAAGCGGAGCCGCTGCTGCGGGGAGCTCGGGCCAAGGATCCGGATCTTTTGTCGGCAGTAGCAGCGCTGGCTCGGCTGCTCGGCCTCGGGCGCGGTCGACTGGGCGAAGCGCAGGCTCTGATCGACGACGCGCTTTTGCGACACCAAAGCGAGCCCACGCTGCTCATGGTCAAGGGCGAGCTGCTGCTGGAAGCCGACCGGATCCCGGAGGCGCGCGCGGTGTTCGAGCGCGCGCTCGAGGCGGGTGGTGATCCCGAGGTGGCGCGCGCGGGCCTGGCCCGCACCTGCAACGCCGAGGGCATCTCGCTGAGCGAGGACGGCCAGGACGAGGCTGCGGTGTTCTGGTTCAAGCGGGCCGCGGATCTCGATGCCGCCTGGGCGGGCCCGCACGTCAATCTGGGTGTGGTGTTCGCGCGCCTGGGCCGGCCCGGACGCGCGCGCGAGGAGTATGAGCGCGCTATCGGGATCGACCCGCTGAACCCGGTCGTGTTCTTTAATCTGGGCAACCTGTGCCGCGTGCAGGGCGACAACGAGCAGGCCGCACGCGCGTATCAGCGGGTGCTGGAGCTGGCGCCCGACTATCCGCATGTGCGTGGCGCGCTTGCCGATTCGCTGGGCGAGCTGGGCCAGTTCGAGCGTGCGATCGAGCTGTTCCGCCTGGAGCTGGAGCGCAATCCGCACAGTCTGAACTGCTGGGGCAACCTGGGGCTCGCCTACGCGTGTCAGGGCGAGGAGCAGAAGGCCGAGCAGTGCCTGCGTCGCGCGCTCGAGCTCGATCCCAACTACTTCAACGCTTGCTGCAATCTGGCCGGGCTCCTGGTGCGTCAGGATCGGCTGGCCGAGGCGGCCGAGCTCTTGCGGCGCGCGGTCGCGATTGATTCTGGGCGCGCCAAGAACTGGTTCGCGCGCGACGAGCGCTTCGCGCCCTGGCGTGACCACCCGCAGTTCGGGTTCCTGGCCTCCGAGTAGCCGCGGGCGCGGCGGCGCGGCCCGCGCGGCGCGGCCGGCTATCCGGCCATGAAGACGAACGGGTAGCTGACCGCGCGCGCCGATTTGCTGGGCGGAAAGCGCCAGCGCGTGGCCTGGGCACGCACGCAACCGGGGAGCTCGGAGCCCATGAAATCGGGCGCGTCGACGCGCACCTCGGACACCGCACCGTTGGCCGCGATCGACAGGTTCACGATCGCCTTGCCGCCCTGCGTGCGACCGGCCACCGACTCGCGCTCGAAGCACACCTTGACGCCGGCCAGATTCTGGCGCACCACGCGCGAAACGTCGGCCAGCGCGGCCAGCCTGGGATCGGGCACGTGGTCGCGGCCGGCGCGCGCGCCGCGCACGTTGCCGCCCATCGATTCGCCCATGCCGTCGTGGTGCAGAACGGCCGCCGGCACATCCGCCGCCGCCTGCTCGAAGCGCCGATCGAAATCATTGGTGCGCGAGCAGGCCAAAACCCCGAGTGTGCACAGGAGCACTGTTCGCATCGCCATCTTCTTAGGATAGCAGCCCGCCGCGCCAGTTGTAGGGCGAACTTTCGTGGGCCGCCCGCACGCGGCGCATGACCAGAACCCACAGCGCCGCCGACAGCACCGAGAGCAGCGTAAGCGCGCGCCAGCCGGTGGTGGTCAGCACGACGTAATCGAAGGTGCCGTGGAGCAGCGCCGCCACCGCAAAGCCGAGCGCGATGAGAAGAGCGGCCGTCGGGCGAGTGGGCGCAAACTTGGCGCGGCCCGCGTAGTAGCCCACGGTTGCGCCGACCAGCGCGTGGCCGGGCACCGTAAACAGTGCTCGCAGAGCCGCCACCACCACGCCGCCGCGGGCGACATAGAGCAGGTTCTCGGTGGTGGCAAAGCCGAGCGCCAGCGCGACCGCGTAGACGATGCCGTCGTAGGGCTCGTCGAACTCGTCCCAGGTGTACGCGGTCAGGAGCAGAACCGCCAGCTTGACCGCTTCCTCGACCCCGCCGGCCAGCAGGAAGGCGTCGCTCAGTGGATTTGCGGCCAGCGCGGGCAGCGCGCGCTCGAGCAGCTGCGCGAAGAGGATGGCGGGCGCGACCGCGAGCAGACCGAGGCCGAACGCGGCCGCGACGTGACCGTGCGGCTCCGGCTCCCAGCGATCCTGCAGATAGAAGAACGTACACAGGCCGAGCGGCGGCAGAATCGCGAGCAGAGCGATCAGGGCCAGGTGCATTCAGCGCCTCATTGGCCAGCGCCTCCGCGCCTCCGCGCCTCCGCGCCTCAGCGCCGTCCCGGGCGCAAGGGCGGCCGCTGCTCGGGCACGCCCTCGGTGGTGGGCGGCAGCGCTTCGCGGGTCGGCGACTGCGCGGGCGGGGCGGTCGGGCCCGGCTGCGCAAGCGGGAGCGACAACGACGAATGCTCCTGCACGATCTTCCAGGTGCCCTTGATCTTGCGCGCGACGCATGTGTAGCGGCCGCCCTGGAAGTCGGCGGTCCGGCCGTCGTGCCCAACCGCGCGCTCGCTCCACTGCGCAGACAGGTAGGCGAGCTCGCCGGCGACCGCGACGCGGACGCCATGGAAGCGCAACCTGAGCTCGCGCGTGGCGCGCAAATCGGCCGCGATTTTTTCGCGCAGGGCCGCGATCCCGACCGTCTCCTGCGCTTTGGCCGGCCAGAACGAGACCAGATCGGTGGCGTCGGCGTAGGGCGCGAGGGCAGCCTTGAGGTCGCGCGCGGCCAGGGCGTCGGCCAGCCGCTGCGGAAGTTGGGCGACGGCCGTCTCGTCGGGGCTGGGGGCGGCCAGAAACATGAGAAAAATCAGCGGATTGATCATCGTTGCAGCCCTTTTTTCGCATCATTATATTGTGTCGGTTGAAAAGAAAGGGGGCGAAACGGCTTCGACGAGGGATGTGAAACCGTCGATTGCGCGCCGAGGTGACGGTGGCCTCGTTAAACACCGTCAATGTCAGAACCGCGAACGACAACGCGTTCGCTCTCGCTGCTTAGTCAGTGAGACGCTGACCACGGACTCCGCCGGTAGGACGTGGAAGGCGCCAGAAAACCGGCTAGCGCGCGCGCAGCGTCGCTCGGCGCGCGGGTGAAACCAAAGGAGCGGCTGGCCGCGTGGCGAGCCCGCCGACGGGCGCACCGCGCGGTGACAACAAATCGTCGGCTACGCGCGTAGAGGTCGTGGTGGATCACTTTCGGACCCGGGTTCGACTCCCGGCGCCTCCACCATTAATTCAAGAACGATTCCAACTGCTTTGGGGTGCCCCACCCCTCGAAAAGTCGCCTGATGCCACGGCGATGCCACGAAGATCGAGAAGCTTCACGGCATCCCGCGGCACCTCGGGCGAGAGGTGCGAGTACCGCATCGTCATTTCGATCGTCGCGTGGCCCATCAGCTCCTGCACGGCCTTGAGCCCAATCTGACAGTGCTTTGACTCGGGACCACATCAGGCACACGATCGAGATCGAACCTC
>DATFWX010000079.1:0-26644 GCA_035258845.1 Polyangia bacterium
TGATCTATATGCATGATCATGACCTCCGCTGAGTACGAGGCGCTGGCCCGAGAGATCCTCGAGCACGACCGCCGCTATTACGTCGACGACAATCCCAGCGTCAGCGACCTCGATTACGACCGCCTGGTCAAGCGCCTGCAGGCCATCGAAAAGGAGCACCCGGAGTGGGTGGTCGATTGGTCGCCCACGCGGCGGATCGGCCACCAGCCGGTCAGCGAGTTTGCCAAGGTGGTGCGGCTCTCGCCCATGCTGTCGCTCGACAACACGTACGATCCGGACGAGCTACGCGAGTTCCACGAACGCGTGTTGCGGGGCCTCGACGGCGAGCAGCCCACCTACGTGGTCGAGCCCAAGATCGACGGCATCGGCATCGAGCTGAGCTACGAGGACGGCCGATTCACCCTCGGTGCCACCCGCGGTGACGGAACCACCGGCGAGGACGTGACCACCAATCTGCGCACCATCCGACGCCTGCCGCTTCTGCTCGCGCTGCGCGAGTCGATCGTGGTGCGCGGCGAAGTGTACATGGATCGCGCCGACTTCGAGCGCCTCAACCAGGCCCGCGAGGCCGCGGGTGAGGAGCCCTTCAAGAATCCACGCAACATGACCGGCGGGACCCTGAAGCTGCTCGACTCGCGGCTGGCCGCACAGCGGCCCATGAAGATCGTGCTCTACGAGCTCACCGACGGGGATCGCCGCTTCAAGCGCCACACCGAGGGGCTGGCCTGGATGCGCGAGCTGGGGCTGCCGGTCAACGAGCACCAGGTCGCCAGCGCGTTCGACGCGCTGGCCGAAAAGGTGGCAGGCTGGCAGACCCGGCGCGACCAGCTGCCCTACGACGCCGATGGAATCGTCATCAAAGTCGACTCGTACGCGCAGCGGGGCCTGCTGGGCGAGACCGCGAAGTATCCGCGCTGGGCGGTCGCCTACAAGTTCCCGGCCCGCCAGGTCACGACCAGGGTGGTGGGGCTCGAGGTCAACGTGGGCCGGACCGGGGCGGTCACGCCGGTGGCGCTGCTCGAGCCGGTGGAGCTGTCGGGTACCACGGTCGCGCGCGCTTCCCTGCACAACTGGGACGAGGTCCAGCGCAAACAGGTCGGGCCTGGCGACACGGTGCTGATCGAAAAGGCGGGCGAGATCATCCCGCAGATCGTCGCCGTGACTGCGCGCGCGTCACACCAGGTGTTCGCGCCGCCCACGCACTGCCCCAGCTGCGGCGAGCCGCTCGTGCGGGCCGAGGGTGAGGTCGCTCTCAAGTGCGTCAACAAGATCTCGTGCCGCGCCCAGCTGGTCGAGGGCGTGCAGTTCTTTGCCCACCGCGACGCCATGAACATCGACAGCCTGGGACCCAAGCTGGTGTTTCAGCTGATCGAGCGCGGGCTGGTGCGCGATGTCGCCGATCTGTTCGACCTCCGCGTGGAGCAGTTGGCGGAGCTGGAGCGGATGGGCCAGAAAAGCGCCGAGAACGTGGTGCGCGCCCTCGAGACCGCCCGGCGCGAGGCCACGCTGTCGCGGCTCCTGATCGCGATTGGCATGCCGCACGTGGGCGAGGTGGCTGCGCGCGCGATTGCAGCGCGGTTTGCGGATCTGCGGGCTCTGGTCGACGCGCCGCCGGCCGAGCTGCGTGCGCAGCTCGAGAGCGTGCGCGGGGTGGGACCGGTGATTGCGGGCGCGGTTGCCGACTTCCTGGCCGAGCCGCGCAACCGCGCGGTGCTCGAGAAGCTGGTCGCACGCGGGGTCAATCCCAAGGAGCCGCAGCGCAAGGTCGGCGGACCCCTGGCCGGCCTGTCCTTTTGCGTAACCGGGACGCTGTCCAAGCCGCGCGGCGAGGTCAAGAAGGACATCGAGGCGGCGGGCGGGCGCTTCGTGACCGGCGTGACCAAGGAGACCCATTATCTGGTCGCGGGCGGCGACACCGGCGAGTCCAAGCTGGCGGCGGCGCGCAAGCATGGCACCAAGATCCTCGACGAAGTCGGGCTTTACGTTTTGATCAAAGGGGGCGGCTGACTGTCGGTCCGAGCAGGCCCGCTTGACTTGACAGGAATCAAGCCGGGCCTATCCTTTGGGCGCCGAACTAGCCTGCGGTAGGGTCATGCTGCACTGCCAGACGCGTGACCGCGGGACCAATTGTCGACGTGCCTTTCGTGTTCGGCGCGAAGGGGACACGTGTATCCCCAACCCCTCCAAAACCGGGAGAAGTTCCATGAAGAAAGTCCTACGCCCGTGCGCTCTCGCCTTGCTTTCCCTGTTCGGGGTCGCTTCTGCCGCCGCGGCCCAGGAACCGCCGCCCCCCGCCGAGCCGCCTGCGGTCGAGCAGCCACCGCCGGAGCAGCCTCCGCCCCCGACCCAGCCGCCGCCGGTGCTTCCGCCGCCCGTGACACCCCCGCCCGCGCCCGCCCCGAGCGCTGCGACCGGGCCGCTCAAGATCGAAGGGCCCAATGCCAGCATCCGGTTCGGGGTCCTGCTGCAGCCCCAGTACGAGGCGGCCGGCAGCCTGACCCAGTCCGGATATGCCCACAACCTGTACCTGCGGCGTGCGCGCGTCCTGGTCGGGGGCACCCTGTTCCAGGATTTCGAGTTCTTCTTCGAGTCCGACTCGCCCAACCTGTTCAAGGCCAACGTCGACGGGGTCAAGAATACGCAGGGCATGTTCGTTCAGGATGCCATCGTGACCTGGAAGCGCTTCGAGTTCTTGAAAATCGATGCCGGCTTCATGTTCCCGCCGCTGGCCCACAACGCGGTGCAGAGCGCGGCCACGCTGTACAGCTGGGATTACTTCACCAACACGTTTCGTCATAGCGACATCTTCAATGCGGCTTCGCCCCCGGTGGGGCGCGATGCCGGCGCCCAGCTCCGCGGTCTGGTGCTGGGCGGTCGCCTCGAGTACCGGTTCGGCGCCTTCCAGGGCCTGCGCGAGCCCAGCGCCCCGGCCATGGGCCCCACGCCGGCGCAGACGCAGGCCCAGAACATGGTTCGGCTGTGCGGTCGTCTGCAATTCAACCTGTGGGACCCGGAGACCGCGTTTTTCTATGCGGGCAGTTATCTGGGCAAGAAAAGGATCCTTTCGGTCGGCGCCGCCTTCGACGTCCAGGACGACTACCACTATTGGGCCGGCGACGTGTTTTTCGATTACCCGCTCGGCCCCGACGTCGTGACCGCGCAGTTCAACGTGGCCCAATGGAACAGCGACGGGTTCATCCGAAACGCCATGGGGGCGCCGGTTTTGCCCACCCAGACCGCCTATATGATCGAGGCCGGCTATCTGATTGGTAAGGTCGAGCTGAGCCCGATCGGCCGCTTCGAACGGCTGGCATATTCGGCTCCCGGAACCGATTCGTCGCGCCTGTCGCTGGGTCTGGCCTGGTGGTATCACGGCCACAACAGCAACTTGAAGTTCTTCTACAGCTTCATCCGCAATGAAACCGATGCCGCACCGAGCACCAATCAGGTCAACCTTCAGTGGCAGTACTACATCTTCTGACGAACGATGCGGAAGGGACCAAACCGCCCGCCGGGCGCGTTCGTGCTGGGGCCGTACTCGACGTAGAAGGAGCGGGCCCGATTCGGATCCTGCGGGTGTCCCGTGAATCCGGCGGGCACGAGCAGGGTGGTCGAGTGGCCGAAGCTTTTCGACCGAATCTGGTCCGACACGTCGATGCGCACGAACCGGGCGCCGACCGGTAGCGCGGCAATCGCGTGCTTCTCGATCTCGCCGCGCGCCTGCAGCGAGCGGAAGCTCCGAACCAGGGCCGCCTGGCGAGCCGGCGCCAGCGTGGGCGTTGCGGGAGCGGACTGAGACATCACACAAGCGAGCAGTAGGGGGATCATGGTGGAGAGACGGCCCGGCCCGCGACTTATTCAAGCGCACTACTTGATGCCCTTGAGCGCCTCCACCTTCTTGCGGATCGCGGGGTTGGCTGGGAAAAGCGCCTGCGCGCGCCGGTAGTAGCGCTCGGCGCGCGCCCGATCGAGCGTCTTTTTTCCGCAGATGTCGCCCGCCAGCAGCAAAAGGTCGCAGCGCCGCCCTTTGTCGAGGTCGTGCACGTCCACGCAGCGGTCGAGATGGAGCAGCGCCTCGTCCCACCGGCTGCGTGCCACCGCCAGCGCGGCCATGGCCTGCAGCGCGCCCGCGTGCCTGGCCTTGAGCTGCAGGCAGCGCCCCAGAGCGGCCTCGGCCCGCCGCCGGGTGGCCTGATCGAGCTCGGCCAGAAGACGCGGCTCCAGCCTTTGCATGGCCCAGGACTCGGCCACGTCGCGCCACGCGCCCTCGCCCAGGATGGAGCGTCCGCCCCCGCCGAACGCGATCTCGGGCAGCACGCGCAGCGCGGCCTGCCGCTGCCCGATGTGGAGCTCGGCCAACCCCAGCCGATGGTACAGCTCCGCCAGCTCTTCCTCCGATTGAATCACAACCGGACGCTTGGCGGAGGCGTCGGGTCGCGGCGCCGCCAGCCGGGCGGCCGGACGAGTCGACCGATCGTCGCCGGCCGCGGTCCGATCGGCGTACGCCTGCGCGATGGCCTCGCACACCCGCACAGTGTTTTCCCACTGCCCGCGCTCGAAGCACAGCTCGGCCAGCCGGGTCAGCGTGGGCTCGTACAGCGAGTCGTGGTTGAACGATTGGATGTAGTAGCCGAACGCCTTGTCCGAGTCGCCCGCGCGCTCGGCGGCCAGCCCGAGCCGGAAGTACAGGTCGTGCGCGCGTGCGCCCGCCACGCCGCGGGCGACCAGCCGCTCGAGCAGAGGCGCCGCCTTGTCGAGCTCGTTCTGCACGAAATAAAGGTCCGCCAGCCGCTCGGCGGCCTCGATGTGGTCGGCGTCGGCGCGCAGCGCCTCTTCGAAGGTCTCAGCCGCTCGCGCCGGTCGGTCCAGCTTCTCGGCCAGCACGGTGCCGATGGCGACCAGCAGCGCGGCCCGCTCGCGCGGCTCGCTGACCAGCTTTTCCTCACGCCGGCCCAGCGCCACCGCCTCGCGCCAATCGGCCCGCCGCTCGGCCAGCGAGCGCAGCGCGGCCAGCGCGTCGCGCCGGCTCGGATCGAGATGCACCGCCTGCTCGTAGGCTTCGCGCGCCCGCCCGGCGTCGCCAAGGCGCTGGTCGCAGATGCGCCCGATCTCGACCAGGGCCTGCGCGAGGCCCCCGTGGCCGGCCGCGGCCCGGCGCCGGATGATCTCGATCAGCTTGTCCCAGGCGCTCAGGGACTCGTACAGGCCGGCCAGCGCAGCCAGAAGGGGAGCGCTCGTGCGTTCGACGGCCAGGCCGCGCTCGTATTCGCGCACCGCCTCTTCGGGCTGGCCCAACCGCTTTTCGAGCAAGCTGCCCAGCTCGAGGCGGAGCGCCGCCTCGCGTGCGCCGTCCTTGCCCACATGCGACAGCGCATCCCGCAGCAGCGTCGCCAGCTCGGTCCACTCCGAGCGCGCCGAATAGATCCCGCGCAGCGCCTGGGTCGCGCCCTCGTCGCCCGGCGCAAGCTGCAAGAGCTCGCGATAGGCCGCCACCGCGTCGTCGGGCGCCTCGATGGGCCCGCTCGCCAGCACCCCGATGCGGCGCAGCACCGCGATGCGCTCGGCCGAGTCTGAGCTCAAAGCCAGGCGCCGGCGCAGCGCCTGCACCAGGTCGCCCGGGCGGCTCTGCCGCTCCAGCAAATCGGCCAGCGCGTCGCAGGCCGCCTTGTCCTCGGGCGCAATCTGGACCAGCGAGCGCAGGGTCTCTAGAGCCGCCTGTGGGTCGCCCAGTCGGTCGCGCTCGAGCGCAGCCAGCTGCTCGAGCAGGGGCCTTCTGGCCTCGGGCGTGCTCGTGCGCGCAATGTCCGCGCGCAGAAGGCGCGCCAGATCGTCAAACCGTTCCAGCTCGGCCAGCACGCGGCTCAGCGCGAGCCGGCTTTCGGGAGCGTCGGAGTCCAGCTCGGAGGCGCGCCGCCACGCCAGCGCGGCCGCCTCCCGGTCGCCCAGCTTGTGCTCGCACAGCTCGGCGATTTCGCGGTAGCGCGCCGCCCGCGCGGCCGGTCCGGGCGCCACCTCGGCGGCCCGGCTCAGGAGCGCAATCACGTCTCGCCACGCACCCGCGGCCTCCGCGCGCGCGCGGCAGAACGCAAGCGCCTCCGGGTGGCCGGGCTCGATCTGGAGCAGCTCGCGGTAGCGAGGCAGCGCGGCCGCCTCGTCGTGAAGCTCAAGCGCCTGCAGTCGGGCCAGCTCGGCCAGCAGGCGCCCGCGCGCCCGTCCCGCCGTGCGGGCCAGCTCGTTCTCGAGCAGCCGGGCCACTCCGGCCAGCCGCCCGGTCTGCCGGTACAGGGCCGCCAACTGGCTCTGTCCCTCGGGGTTGGCGGGATCGATGGCGAGCACGGCCTCCCAGGCCGCGATGGCGGCCGCGGTGTCGGCGCGGTGCTCGCGGTGCACGCGGGCCAGGCGCGCGTACAGCTCGACCCGGCGCACCTCCTCGCGCGCTTCGGTGATGGCGTGCCGGTACAGCTCGACCAGATCGTTCCAGAGCCCGTCCGCCTCCAGGAGCTGGGCCAAAAGAGCGAACGCGGCCTCGTCGGTCGGATGGCGCTCGAGCGCGAACACCAGCTGCGCGCGCGCCTGATCGCGCCGCGGTGGGTCCTGATGGATGAAAATCTGCGCGGCCCGATAGTGCAGCGCGGCCGCAGCGCGCGACCCGGCGGCGGTCGCTTCGGCGACCAGCGCGGCCAGCTCGCCCGCGCTCGGTGAAGGTCGCTCGTCCAGGCGCAGCGCTGCCGCCTCGTCGCCGGCCCGTCGGTACAGAGCCTGCGCAGCCGTGCGTGCGCCCGCCCGCTCGAGCGCGGCCGCAGCCGCGGCCAGGTTGCCCTCGGCCTCGTGAATGCGCGCGACCGTCGCCAGGTCGCCCGCGCGTTCGGCCGCCTCGCGGGCGCGCTGGGCCGCCTTGCCCACCTGGTCGGCCAGCTCGACCCCGGGCTGGGTGGCGTCGTCGGACGGGGGCGACCGGCTGGCCGCCGCTGCCTCGCGCAGGGCGGCCAGAAGCTCGTCGGTGGCCTGGGCCAGCTGGCCCTGCCGCCGGAGCGCTTCCGCCAGCCGCTCTCGCAACGGGGCTCGCTGGCGGGGCGCGGCGGTGTGACGCAGCTGGCGGCGCAGAGCTTCCGCAAGCTCGGCGTCCTGGCCCTGCGCCTCGAAGATCTCGACCCGCGCCGCCAGCGCCTCCAAGTCCGAGGGCAGGAGCTGCAGGAGCAGCCCATAGACCTCGGCGGCCGCGCGGTCGTCGCGCAGAACCTGGCGCTGGAACGCCGCTAGCTCGCGGTAGACCTCGATCTTCTCATCGATGCGCGCAACCTGGCGGGCCTCGCGCTCGAGCAGGTCGCGATAGCCGCGCCAATCGCCGGCCAGCGCCAACAGCCGCTTGAGCGCGCCACGCGCCTCCGCGTCCTCGGGCTCGAGCTGCCAGGCGCGCCGCCACGCGCGCCGCGCCAGCTCGATGTCGTGCAGCCGGTCCTCGGCCAGCCGCGCGACCAGCCGCCACAGCGTGGCCGCGCGCACGGGCGCGCTGGCCGCCGCGGCAGCCGTCGACAGCACGCGCGAAAGCTCCTGCGGCTGGTTGCTCTCCTCGAGATGGCGCTGGGCAAACCCAATCGCGAGCGCATGATCGGGCTCCAGCGCCAGCAGCTGGCGGTAGGCTTCCCAGGCCTCGCTGCGGGCCGACAGGCGGCCCGCCAGCACCTCGGCCTGCTCCGCCAGCACGCGCGCCCGCTGCTTGCCCGTGACCTCGCCGGCCAGCCGACCCAGCGCCTCGGCCAGCTCGCGCCAGCGCCCCGCCTCCCGATGGGCCGCCGCCAATGCGCTGGCCGCGCGCAGCCGCGGCGCCTGCAGGTTCTCGCCCGGAATCGCGGCCACACGCTGCAGACAGGCCGCGGCCTGGTCGGGGCGCGACAGCGACCCGTACAGCTCGGCCGCCCGCAACAGGCGCTCGGCCCGCCGCGGAGCCGGCGCCTCACGCGCGGCCTCTTCCCAGGCCTGTGCGCGCTCGAGCTGCCGACCGGCCCGCGTCAGCACCGCGTCCAAAAGAGCGAGCGTGTCGTCGTCGTCGGGATCCAAGGCGAACGCGCGCTGGAGATGCGTGATCGCGCGCTCGAGGCGCGGCGGCGTGCGGCCCAGCCAGAGCTGCGCGGCGCGCAGATGGAGCGCGCCCGCGGCGCCCGGCTCGCCGACGGCAGCCAGCGTCTGCTCGCACAGTGCGAGCTCGCGCGCGGCCTCGTCGCCGGCTTCCAGCTCGTCGAGCGCGTGCGCGGCCCCGGCGGCGTTGGGATCAGCCGCCAGCGCCGACCGGTACAGGTCGCGGGCACGCCGGGCATCGCCCGCACGCGCAGCTTCCTGGGCGGCCTGGATCAGGTCGGGTGCGGCCATCGGTCCGATCGTACCGCGACGGCGCGGGGAGTGGTACCGTACGCGTATGTGGAGTCTGCTCCTCCTCCTGCTCAAGCTTTCGACCGGCCCGGCCACGATCGACCTTGTCATCGAGGGCGCGGGCACGCCTGACGCGGCGCTGGTGGTCCGGATCCGCAACCCGGCCGGACACCGGCCGGTCGCGTTCCTGCGCGAGTTCTGGAAATTTCCGTCGGTCGAGTGCACGCTCAAGCGGGGCGGACAGCCGCTGCCGCCCGCGTTTGCGCTCAAGCCCGATCGCCCGACCCTGGCCCAAGTGGTGGTGCTGGAGCCGCGTGCCGAGTACAGCGAGCGCCTCGGGCTGTCGTATGTTTGGGGGCCGGGTGCGCTCGCGCCCGGGGCCTACCACGCCGACTGTCACGTGGGCGCGCGGGCTGCTCTGGACGCGCTCTACGAAGCGTCGATTCGCGGCGGCGCCAAGCGGGCCACCCCGGGCCTGTTGCAGGATCTGAAGCGGGCCGACTTCGCGCTGGCCGACGTGCGGCCGGCCGAGGTCGACTTCACGCTGCGCTAATTAGATATCGACGCGCAGGACCAGCGACACGTTCCAGGTGTCGCCGCCGGCCATGCCGGTCGGAACCTGCGGATCCGGTGTGCCCAGTCGATGATGCCAGGTGAACTCGGGCGCCAGGAAAAGCTGTCGGGTCAGGGGCAGATCGAGGCCGGCGCCCAGCGGCACCATCAGCGTGCTGTCGGACGTGACCGGCCCGGGCTGGTTGGTATCGCTCACGCGCAGCCCGATACCGCCAAACAGGTAGGGTGTGGTGCCGCCTGGCAGCAGCGACAGCCGCAGCTGGGCATCGCCCTCGCGCACGTTGGCCGAGTGGCCGCCCGCGAGATCGTGGCCCGACGACAGGTAGCGCGCCTCCAGCCGAGTCGGACCGAACAGTCCAATGCCGCCTCGCAGCCCCCACGCCACGCCGGCATCGCCGAGCGAGGCGCGGGCGTCGAACTCCATCACGCCGCCCTCGACGCCCAGCGAGAAGCCGGCGTCGGCCCGTGCGGGACGTACAGAGCCGGCCACGACCGCCACCGCGACCATCGCTGACAGGATCATCGAAGGGAGCATGAGCGGCCACTGGAGCACGCTTCGTGCCATGGCACAACTATTTGAATTTAATAGGATCCAGTGAACGACCGTTCACACGCACACTGTGAAAATTCAAACGATCGCTTAACCACCCTAGTCCAACCCCCGCTGGACAGCTCGCCCTGACGGGCGCAAGGAAGCTAGTCGTAGTACTCGAGCCCGAGGTGGGTGATCAGCTCCTCGCCGCGCAGATGGCGCAGCGTGTTCTTGAGCTTCATGAGCTGGATGAACAGGTCATGCTCGGGATACAGCCCGGGCGCCGCCATCGGGCTTTTCCAATAGAACGACAGCCACTCCTGGATGCCGTGCATGCCGCAGCGCTGCGCCAGATCCATGAACAGCGCCAGATCGAGCACGATGGGGGCGGCCAGGATCGAGTCGCGACACAGAAAGTCGATCTTGATCTGCATCGGGTAGCCCAGCCACCCGAAGATGTCGATGTTGTCCCAGCCTTCCTTGTTGTCGCCGCGCGGCGGGTAGTAGTTGATGCGCACCACATGGTGGAAGCTCTGGTACAGGTCGGGATACAGGTGCGGTTGCAGGATGTGCTCGAGCACGCCCAGCTTGGACACCTCCTTGGACTTGAACGACTCCGGATCGTCGAGCACCTCGCCGTCGCGGTTGCCCAGGATGTTGGTTGAGTACCAGCCCTGGAGGCCCAAGAGGCGCGCCTTGAAGCCGGGCGCCAGGATGGTCTTCATAAGGGTCTGGCCGGTCTTGAAGTCCTTGCCCGCGATGGGCACGTTGCGGGCGCGTGCCAGCTCCTGCAAGGCCGGCGTGTCGACGGTCAGGTTGGGCGCGCCGTTGGCGAAGGGAATGCCGCTCTTCAAGGCCGCATAGGCATAGATCTGCGAGGGCGCGATCTCGGGGTCGCTCTTGGCGAGCCCCTTCTCGAACGCTTCCAGCGTGGCGTGCACGGCCGCCGGCTTGCGGTACACCTCGGTCGAGCCGCACCAGATCATGACCAGCCGCGCGCAATCTTCGCGCTTGCGGAAGCTCTCGATGTCGGCGCCCACCTGCTCGGCCAGGTCAGCCTTCGACCGACCCTGCTTGACGTGCTTCCCACTCAGCTTCTTGACATATTCCTGATCGAACACGGCCGGCATCGGGCGCACGGTCTCGAGGAACGACCGGACTGCAGAAAGGTGCTGCTCGCCCAGCACGCCGGCTTTGCGCGCGGCTTCGTAGGCGCTGTCCGGGAAAATGTCCCAGCCGCCAAAACGCAGCTCATCGAGCGCGGCCAGCGGAACCAGCTCGCGGATGAGAGGCGAGCGACCTTCCGTGCGCAGGCCGAGCCGAATGGTGCCCATCTGGGTCAGCGACCCAATCGGCTTCGCGATGCCCGTGCGCACCGCTTCCACGCCGGCGATGAAGGTGGTCGCGACTGCGCCCATGCCTGGCAAAAGCACGCCCAGCCGGCCGCGCGCAGGGGCGATATCGGCCGGGCTCTTGACCGGAGGAGTCATCGTCTGGTCCTTTCTTTTGACCCGCCAATCTGCCTCACGGGGGTCTCATTGGCAAGTGTGGAATTTTCGACAGTGCATTGCGTTTTCAAGGGGTTCTGCAAGTGTGGGGCCGATCCGCGGCGGTCCAGGAATCGCGGGCTCGCGCGCCGATTGTGGCCGCCGTCGCTGCGCAGGCCATTTCGCGCTTGCCACCTGGCTGACGCTGTGTTAAGTGCTTGCAGCTTTTGAACGACGCACGCCGGTCGAGGGGCGCGGCCGTCCCGCTTGTGCGGGCCCGCGGTCCCGACGACGCCGGCGGAGGAAAAAACGGAGGACCCGATCTATGGAAGCGCAGCAGCAGCAGCTCGACGATAACCCCATCTCGATGAAGCAACTCCTGGAGGCCGGCGTTCACTTCGGCCACCAGACCAAGCGCTGGAATCCGAAGATGAAGCCGTTCATCTTCGGCGCCCGCAACGGCATCCACATCATCGATCTGCAGCACACGGTGCGGCTGTTCCGGCGCGCCTACAGCTTCGTGGTCGAGTCGGTGGCCAACGGGCACAGCGTCCTGTTCGTGGGCACCAAGAAGCAGGCCCAGGACGTGATCCAGGAGGAGGCCAAGCGCTCCAGCCAGTTCTTCGTGACCAACCGCTGGCTGGGCGGCACGCTGACCAACTTCCGCACGGTCAAGGGCTCCATCGAGCGGCTGCGCTCGATCGAAAAGATGGCCGAAGACGGCACCTTCGAGCGCATGACCAAGAAAGAGGTCCTGCAGGTCGAAAGGGAGCGGGTCAAGCTCGAGAAGGCGCTGGGCGGCATCAAGGCCATGAACGAGCTGCCGGGAGCGGTCTTCATCATCGACCCCAAGAAAGAGCACATCGCGGTCGCGGAGGCGCGTAAGCTCGAGATCCCGGTGGTAGCGGTGACCGATACCAACTGCGACCCCGATCTGATCGATTACATCATCCCCGGCAACGACGACGCGATCCGGGCCATCAAGCTGTTTACCGGCAAGGTCGCGGATGCGGTGCTGCACGGGCAGAAGCTGGCGCGCGAGCGCGCGCACGCGGGCAAGAAGGAGGCCGAGGAGCGGCCCGAGCAGCCGGTGGTGCGAGTGGCATCGGGCGGCGAGGGGCCGAAGGTCGAGGTGGTGTCGCGGCGGCACGGTGAAAAGCGACCGGAGGCGGAGGCATCGGCCACCCCGGACGAGAAATAGGAGAATTCACCGCAGAGAACGCGGAGAACGCAGAGAAAGAAAAGGGAACTTTCAAATCCTCTGTGTTCTCTGTGGTTGATCTGGAGAGAACAAATGGCGGATATCACGGCATCGATGATCAAGGATCTGCGAGAGCGCACGGGCGCCGGCATGTCGGACTGCAAGAAGGCACTCAGCGAAACCGCGGGCAACATGGACCAGGCGGTCGACTATCTGCGCAAGAAGGGCCTGGCTGCGGCCGCCAAGAAGGCGGGTCGCATCGCGGCCGAGGGGCGCGTGTTCTCGTACGTCCACCTGGGCGGGCGCATCGCGGTTCTGGTCGAGGTCAACTGCGAGACCGATTTCGCGGCCAAGAGCGACGACTTCTGCAGCTTTGGGCGCGACGTGGCCATGCAGATCGCAGCCATGAGCCCGCAGTATGTGACCGCGGACGAAATCCCGGCCGACGTGATCGAGAAGGAGCGGGCCATCCGCACCGAGCAGGCCCGGCAGACCGGCAAGCCGGACAACATCATCGCCAAGATGGTCGAGGGCCAGATCGCAAAGTGGAAAAAGGAGATCGTGCTGCTCGATCAGGCCTTCGTGAAAGATGACAAGAAGGACATCCGGACGCTCCTGACCGAGCTGGTGGCGAAGATCGGCGAGAACTGCAAGATTCGCCGCTTCGCGCGCTTCGAGGTCGGCGAGGGGCTGGAGAAGCGCAAGGACGACTTCGCAGCCGAGGTGCGCGCGCAAGCGGGACTGTAAGGCGCGGGCTCTCGGGGAGGGAAGAGCCGTGGCGGACGCTCCCCGGTACAAGAGGATCCTGCTCAAGCTCTCGGGCGAGGCTCTGATGGGGCCCGAGCGGTTTGGCATTCACCCGCCGACTCTGCACAGCATTGGCGCCCAGATCAAAGAGGTGGTGGCGCTCGGCATCGAGACCGCGCTCGTGATTGGCGGCGGCAACATCTTCCGCGGCCTGGCTGCCAGCGCCAACGGCATGGACCGGGCCAGCGCCGACTACATGGGCATGCTGGCCACGGTGATGAACTCGCTGGCCCTGCAGGACGCGCTGGAAGCGCAGGGCGTGCTCACGCGCGTGCAGAGCGCCGTCAAGATGGAGGAGCTGTGCGAGCCCTACATCCGGCGGCGCGCGGTGCGGCACCTCGAGAAGGGGCGCGTGGTCATCTTCGCGGCCGGCACCGGCAACCCGTATTTCACGACCGACACGGCGGCCGCCCTGCGCGCGATGGAGATCCACGCCGACGTGCTGATGAAGGCGACCAAGGTCGACGGCGTGTACGACAAGGATCCGATCGGACACCCCGACGCCAAGCTGTTCCGCCGTCTGACCTATATGGACGTGCTTTCGCAGCGGCTGGCGGTGATGGATTCCACCGCCATCTCGCTGTGCCGCGACAATCGGTTGCCGATCGTCGTGTTCAACCTGCACAAGCCGGGCAACATTCGCAACGTCGTGATGGGGGAGGAGATCGGCACGACGGTTGAGGAGGCGGCATAATGATTGGCGACGTCATCAAGGATCTGAACACGAGCCTCGAGAGCGCCATCGACGCGCTCCGGCGCGAGCTGGCCAAGGTCAGGACCGGACGCGCGAACCTGTCGATCCTGGACGGCATCAAGGTCGAGTACTACGGCACCATGACGCCGCTCGGGCACGTGGCCTCGCTGCAGGTGCCGGATCCACGGCTGATCGTGATCAAGCCCTGGGAAAAGTCGCTGATCCCCGAGATCGAGAAGGCAATCCGCCAGGTGCCCGAGCTGGGCGTCAATCCGACCTCGGACGGCGAGACCATCAAGCTGCCGATTCCGCCCCTCACGCAGGAGCGGCGCAAGGATCTGGTGAAGCTGGTCAAGCGCATGGCCGAGGACGCCAAGATCGCGGTGCGCAACCATCGCCGCGACGCCAACGAGATGCTCAAGGAGCTGGGCAAGGACGGCGACATCTCCGAGGATGACGAGAAGCAGGGTCTGAAGAAGGTGCAGGAGGCGGTCGACAAGGCAACCGCTCGGATTGACGAGATCCTGACGAAGAAGGAAGCTGAGATTATGGAGGTTTAAGGCCCCGGACACTCATGGAGCGCGCCGACAACCTTCAGAAGCTGCTGCGCGGGATGACGCGGGGGGACTTTGAGCAGAAGTACCCGCACCTGTGGCTTCTGCGCGAGCTCGACGAGGAAGAGCGCCCACCCGTCGTGCACGGCGCAACGGATGACGACGTCCGCAAGACGCTGTCGGCGGCCAAGCGTCCCCGGCGGCCGCGCCCGAGGATGTCGGCGCGCCTGCGTGCCGAGCCGTCGCGCTATGGGCTCTATCCCATCGCCAAGACCGAGGCCAACCCGTGGCGCGACCGCATCATGGTTGGGCGCGCCTCCAACAATGACCTGGTGCTGCGCAACGAGTCGGTTTCAAAGGTGCAGGCCTACTTCCAGCGCGGGCGTGATCTGGTGTGGCGGATCTACGACGCCAAGAGCGCTAACGGCACTCGCGTGGACGGTCGGGTGGCACCGCCGGGCGGCGAGGGCATCGAGGTCAAGAGCGGATCGGTGCTCGCGTTCGGGACCCTGCACTGCGAGGTCATCGGCTCGAGCGAGCTGTACGACGCGCTGTGAGCGGACGCAGGTCGCATGGACATCATTGGCGCCAGCCGAGTCGTCGACGACATCGGTGATCTATCCGAAAGCACGGCCCTCCTCGAACGCGCGGCCGGGAGCGGCCTTCGGATCCAGGAATTCAAGATCGCGTCGATGGGGATCCCCTGGCAATCGGCGCTTCCGGAGGGGACCTTTCGCTGTGCGTGCGCGCCCATCGAGGCGATGCGGAGAGCGCGGTCGCTGCTTGCAAGCGGGCGTACCGACGTGGTGGCGATCTCGGGCCAGGATTACTTAAGAGCTGCGCTCAAGGCGCGGGGCAGCGAGCGCAAGGGATTCGCCAGGATCTACGGTCAAGATGGGCCCACGATTCTGGAGGCGTACAACCAGCTGGCGCATGCATTCATCGAGCGTTACCGGATCAGCGCCGACGGCTTCCGGCAGCTTTCGGCCGCGCTGTTCGATAATTATCTGAGGACCTGGCGTGCCAAGAGCAGCGCGCCCCGGCTTCCCGACCCGAAGTGGTATGGCGCCATCACCGACCTGTTTCGCGGAGTGGACTGCGCGAATCCGTGGATCGACTTTGGTGGCTGCCTGATTCTGGCCGAAGACCGGGCAGCGCACGCGCTCGGGCTTCGACAAGAGAGCAGAATCAGAGTGCGCGGCCTGAGCGTCGAGCAACGCGGGGAGGATGGGGTTGAGTCCATTCCGCAGGTCATCGGCTACGACCACATCACGCGAAGCTTTGAAACCGCGTGCCGCGAGAGCGGGGTGGACTTCAAGAAAACCTTCCTGGAGGGGCAGGCTCTCTTGGAGGTCTACACCTGCTATCCGGTGGTGCCGATCGCATTCCTCTTGAAAACGCAGATGGTGGAGAGCCCGAGCGCCATTCCATCGTTCCTGGACCGGTACGCCATCACGATCACGGGCGGGTTGAACCTGGCCCGAGCGCCTGGCAACAACTCGACGCTGAGCGCGCTCATCGAGACCGTGGAAACGCTCCGGACCGGAGAGGGACCTGCCATGGCTGGAGTGCACAGCATCGGGGCGCTCGGGTACCTGCAGGCATTCTGCATCCTGTCGCGCTAATTTAGCCGCTTCGGCCGAGACGATGGGCGCGCTCAGGCCGAAGCCGCGCTTGATTGCTGGGCCTTGCCCTCGGCGTACATCTCGTCGATGAGGGCCCGGTATTTTTCGGTCACCACCTTGCGCTTGACCTTGAGCGTGGGCGTCAGCTCGCCCGCTTCCTGGGTGAAGTCGACCGGGACGATGCGGAACTTCTTGATCGACTCGTAAGACGCGCACTGCCGGTTGACCTCGTCGATGGCCTGCCGCACGTGCGCAATCACGTCGGGATGTCCCGCAAGATCCTTGGGCTCCCCGCCCAGGCCCCGCTCCTTGACCCAGGCCGGATCCATCGTCACCAGCGCCACGATGTAAGGCTGCCGGTCGCCGTAGGCCATGGCCTGGCTGATGCCGGCGTGCTGCTTGAGCAGGTTTTCCAGGTTCTGCGGTGGGATCTTCTTGCCCCCGGCCGTGATGATAAGGTCCTTCTTGCGGTCGACGATTTTCCAGAATCCCTCGTCATCCACCTCAGCGATGTCGCCGGTGCGGAAGAAGCCATCGTCGGTGAAGCCGGCCCGGGTGGCGGCCTCGTCCTTGTAGTAGCCCTTGAATACGTTGGGACCCCTGATCAGGATCTCGCCGTCGGAATCGAGCTTCATCTCGATGCCGGGCAGGGTCTTGCCGATGGTGCCGAAGCGCTGCTCGCCGGGCCGGTTGGCGGTACCGGCGGAAAACGTCTCGCTCATGCCCCAGCCCTCGAGCACCTCGATGTCGGCGGCGTGGAAGAACTCGAGGATCTCCTTGGCAATGGGTGCGCCGCCGGTGATGAACATGCGGATGCGACCGCCCATGCGCGCGCGCAGCTTGTCGAACACCAGCGCCTGCGCCAGCCGGTGCTGGGCCACCAGCGCGGGTGGGAGCGGCTTCCGGCGCAGCTTGTGATGGCTGACCTGGCGGCCCACGTCGAGCGCCCACTTGAAGATGCGCTGCCGTCGCGGCGACGCGGCCTGAGCCTGCGCCTGAATGGCCGCGTAGATCTTTTCAAAGATGCGCGGCACCGCAGCCATCACGGTGGGCTTGGCCTCCGCCAGGTTCTGCTGCAGCTTGTCGATGCTCTCGGCGTAGTAACCGGTCAGGCCGATCCAGATGCCGCGGTAGTCGACCGCGCGCTGGAGCGCGTGCGCCAGCGGCAGGAAGGACACGCCCACGTCGTCGGTGGACACGGCAACGCCTTCGAACGAGTGCATGGCCGCCACCACGTTCTGGTGCGTAATCTCGGCCCCCTTGGGCGGACCGGTGGTGCCCGACGTGTAGATGAACAGCGCCGTGTCCTCGAGCTTGATTGCGGCCAGGCGCCGCTCGACCTCGGCCTCCCGGCCCGCGCCGCGCGCACGCAGCTCGTCGAGCGTCAGCACCTTGCCCTCGCCATCGGCGGCATCGCGCGGATCGATGATGATGACGTTCTTGAGCCTGGGCAGGCTCGCCAGGTGCTGCTGCACCTTGACCAGCTGCTTGCGATCCTCGACCACCACGAAGCGCGCCTCCGAGTGCTCGAGGATGTACCTGGCCTGGTCGGCCGTCATGGTGGCATAGATGCCGACCGTGACCCCGCCGGCGGCCTGGATGGCCAGGTCGGAGTGGAGCCATTCGCGCCGGGTGTTGGACAGAATGGCGGCGCGCTCGCCGTGCTCGAGGCCGAGCGCGATCAGGCCGCCCGCCAGCTCGCGCACCGAGCGCGCGGCCGCGCCCCAGCTTACCGGAGTCCAATGTCCCCCCGCCTTGTAGTAGCAGCAGACGGCGTCCGGACGCCGCTGTCCGCGCTCGAGGAGACGGGTCACGAGCAGCTCAGGCATGCCGCACCTTCCTTCGTTTTCCACCCAGCAGGCGCGCCAGGTGGCGGCCCGTGTGGCCCCTAGAGTGTGCCACCTGCTCAGGGGTTCCACACGCGATCAGGCGACCGCCCGCCTCGCCGCCCTCGGGACCGAGGTCGATGAGATGGTCGGCGTGGCACAGAAAATCGAGATTGTGCTCGATCGCGAGCACTGTGTTGCCGGCCCGGACCAGGCGCTCCAGCACCGAAAGCAGCACCGCCACGTCGGCCGCGTGCAGGCCGGTGGTGGGCTCGTCGAACAGAAACAGACGGCGGCTGCGCTGCTCGCCTTCGGCCAGATAGGCCGCCAGCTTGAGCCGCTGCGCCTCGCCACCCGAAAGCGTGGAGGTGGGCTGGCCGAGCCGCAGGTAGGAAAGCCCGACCTCGGCGAAGGGCCGCAGGCTGCGCACGACGCGCGCCTGGTCGGCACTGAGCGCGAGCGCCTGCTCGACGGTCAGATCCAGGATCTCGGCCACGTTCTTGCCGCCATAGCGCGCGCCCAGGGCTTTCTCGCTGAACCGCTTGCCGCCGCAGGCCTCGCACGGGATCACCACGTCGGCCAGAAAGTGCATCTCCATCGTGATCGCGCCCTGGCCCTGGCAGGCCTCGCAGCGGCCGCCGGAGGTGTTGAACGAGAACGCGCCTGCGCCCAGGCCGAGCTGGCGGGCGGCGGCTGTGCGCGCGAGCAGCTTGCGGATCTCGCTCCAGGCGCCCAGATACGTGGCCGGGTTGGAGCGGGAGCTGCGCGCGAGCGGCGACTGATCGACCAGAACCATCTCGTCGATCTGGTCGGCGCCCTCGAGGCGGTCACAGGGGCCGCGCTCGAACGGCGCGTTGGCGGCGATGGCGACCCCTCTTTGCGAGCGCAGCCAGTTGGCGTACAGGACATCGATCATCAGGGTCGACTTGCCGGACCCCGACACCCCGCTCAAGCAGGTGAAGACGCCCAGCGGGATCTCCACCGTCAGATCCTTGAGGTTGTGCGCACGCGCGCCCCGGATGGTCAGCGTGCCGGTGGGGCGCGCAAAGCGGGCCGGTACCGGCAGGCGACGTTGGCGCAGCGCGGCCCCGGTTTTCGAGTCGCGGTCGGCCTCCAGCGCGGCCGGCGTCCCTGCGAACACGAGGTCGCCGCCGTGCGCGCCCGCGCCCGGCCCCAGATCAATCACATGGTCGGCGGCCCCGATCAAATCGGCGTCGTGCTCGACCACCACCACGGTGTTTCCGCGATCGGTCAGCGTGCGCAGCACCTCGAGCAGGCGCTGGGTGTCGCGCGGGTGCAGCCCCACCGACGGCTCGTCGAGCACGTACAGGGTGTCGGTGAGCTGCGCGCCCAGCGCTTCGGCCAGCCGGATGCGCTGCGCCTCCCCGCCCGAGAGGGTCCGGGTCTGCCGGAGCAGCGTGAGATAACCCAGTCCCACCGCCTCCAGATAGCCCAGGCGCGCCGCCAGCTCGCGCAAGAGCGGCTGCGCGGTCGCGCGCGCCTGCGGCGACAGGGCCGCCGGCAGGCCGTGCAGCCAGCGCTTCAGCTCGCCGACCGGCAGCGCTTCCAGGTCCGAGATGGTGCGCTCGCCGATCCGGTAGCTGCGCGCCTCGGCGCGCAGGCGGGTGCCGCCGCAGTCGGCGCAGGGCGTGTAGCCCCGGTAGCGCGCCAAAAGGATCCGGTAGTGCATCTTGTAGCGCTTGCGCTCGAGATACGCGAACCAACCATAGACGCCCGTGTAGTCGCCGAAACCGCGCAGCACCATGCGTCGATGCTGCTTTTCCAGCTGGGCCCACGGCAGGTCGAGCGGGATGCGGTAGGCGCGCTTTCGGGCCCAGGTTTCGAGCCAATCCTGCCATTCGGAGAATTTCTCGGTGCGCCAGGGCACGATGGCGCCTTGCGCCAGGCTGAGGCTTTCATTGGGAATGACTTTTTCGAGATCGAGCCCGGTCGTGCGCCCGAAGCCCTGACAGGTCTCGCACGCACCCAGCGGCGAGTTGTACGAGAACAGGCGCGGCTGCGGCGGACGCAGCGTGCGGCCGCACTGGGCACAGCGCAGCCCCTCGCCCAGACGCAGCGGCCCCTGGGCGCCCTCGACCCAGACTTCGGCCATCCCGCCGCCCAGCCGCCAGGCTGCGGTGATGGCCTCGGCCAGCCGGGCGCGCTCGCCTCCGTGCAGCGTGAGGCGGTCGGTCACGACCGGCAGCGGCCCCGCGCGCGTCCAGGCGTCCAGGTCGACAAGGCCGGCGTCCGCGTCGCCGTAAAGGCGGGTCCAGCCGTCGCGCCGCAGGAGCTCGCGCTCGGCCGCCGGGACGCGCGCCACCACGTGCGCACGCGTGTCCGGGTGCGCTGCCAGCAAAGCGTCGGTCGCGGTCTGGGCGGTGGTGCGCCGGACCGGGGTCCCACACTCGAGGCAGCGCGGCTCACCCAGCTTCGCGTAGAGCAGGCGCAGATAGTCGCTGATCTCGGTGGCGGTGCCGACCGTCGAGCGCGCGTTCTTGGTCGAGTTGTGCTGCTCGATCGCGATGGCCGGCAGGATGCCCTCCACCGCGTCCACGTCGGGCCGCTGCATGCGCTCGAGAAACTGGCGCGCATAGGTCGACATCGATTCCACGTAGCGCCGCTGTCCCTCCGCGTACAGGGTGTCGAACGCGAGCGACGACTTGCCGCTGCCCGAGACGCCGGTGACCACGGTCAGCGCGCCGTGCGGGATATCCACGCTCAGGCCGCGCAGGTTGTGCATGCGCGCGCCCACCACGCGCAGCAGCCCGGCCCGGCGACGACGCAGCATGCGAGATCCCTGTCAGCCGGCCGGGGCCAGACCGTGCTTGGCAGCCGGATCGAAGGCCGCCTGTGCCATCTCGACCTGGTTGAGGACCAGCCGCACCACGGTCCCGACGCCGGCCAGGATGGGCCCGCCCAGAAACAGGTGGTAGTTCTTGCAGTCGTCCTTCTCGTCGGGCGGCGAGCCGTGGACCTTTTTGCCCGGGCTGCCCGTGACCAGGCGGATCTTCTGGCCCGCGTGCAGCACGAACCCGGGATCGATGGTGCCGACCAGCCGGCCGCGCGCCTGCGCGTTCTTGGCGACGGTGACCTTGCAACCTTGCGAGATGAAATCGTTGGGACCGGCGTTCTCCAGCACGAACCACTCGTCGTTCAGCATCTCTGACGAGCGAGCCGCGTGCAGCTCCAAGAATTTGAGTGCCATGGCGACGGCAAAATATATAGGACGCGGCGTCTGCAAACAAGCCAGAGTGATTGAACTCTGTTATGATCTCGAGACGACTCGGGGAGGAGCAGCCTCACTGTTGAGGTTCACCACAGAGAACACGGAGAATACAGAGAACGAAACCGGACCCCAGCGACGCAGGGACGGCCGATCCCGTAGGCCTGACGCTGCGTTCTCCGCGAGCCGCGCTCCATGAGGATCTCGCCGCAGACAGCAGAAGCCCGCAGCACCGGCGGCCTTTTAGATCCGCTGTGTTCTCTGTGTTCTCTGTGGTTCTACTTCGGCAAGCAGGATTGAGCATGCGTGTGCTCGGGCTGGACGTGGGGACCAAGACCATCGGGGTCGCGCTCTCGGACGAGACCGGCCTCATCGCCTCGCCGCACGAGACGCTGGGCCGCCGCGGTACCAGGGCCGATGTGGCCGCGCTGTTCGCCCTCGCGCAGCGGTTCGGGGTCTCCCAGGTGGTGGTCGGGCTGCCGCTCGAGCTCGACGGCACGCCGGGCCCGGCTGCACGCCGCGTGCAGACGCTGGTGGACGCCCTGCGCGCGGCCGGGCTGGAGGTCGCGCTGCAGGACGAGCGCTTCTCCACCGTGGCCGCCGAGCGAGCCCTGCTCGAGGCCGACCTGTCGCGCGCACGCCGCAAGCAGGTGGTCGACAAGGTGGCGGCGGCCTACATTCTGCAAGGCTGGCTGGACGCACACCGCCCGGCGCGCGAAGATTCGGAGCCGTGAGCGTCGATGCCATGAAGCGAGCCTTCAGCGTATTCGCGGTCACCCTGGCGGCGGTGCTTGGCGCCGCGGCCGTGTTTGCGATCGACCTGTACCGTTTTCCCGACCAGCCGCAAGGCAGCGGCGCGCCCAAAGAGGTCGTCATCCCCAAGGGCGCCTCGATGACCGCGGTGGTGAGCCAGCTCGAGCGCGCCGGCGTGATCACGCGGCCCACGCTGTTCCGCCTGTACGCCAACCAGCGCGGCGTGGCCGGCAAGGTCAAGGCGGGCCGCTACATGCTGGCCTCGGCCATGACGCCGCGCCAGGTCGTCGATCAACTGGTCACCGGCGCCAAGGGGGAGGAAGTGCAGGTCACGATCCCCGAGGGCAAGAACATCCTCGAGGTGGCGCAGCTTCTGGAAGAGGCCAACGTGTGCCCGTCCGAGGATGCGCAGCGCGCTGCCCGCGAGGTCCGGGTGGTCCAGGAGCTCCAGGTGCCGGGCCCGACGCTCGAGGGATATCTGTTTCCCGACACCTACAAGTTCCGTCCGCAAACGCCCGCGCGCAAGGTGCTGGGCGCGATGGTGCACCGCTTCAAAAAGGTCTACGGCGAGATCCGCGGCAGCCACGACAAGGGCGCGCAGATGCTGGCCAAGACCTACGGGCTGGGCGATCGTGAAATCGTCATTCTGGCGTCGATCGTCGAGAAGGAGACCGGGACGCGCGAGGAGCGGCCGCGCATCGCATCGGTGTTCTTGAACCGGCTGCACATGTCCTCGTTCAAGCCCAAGGTCTTGCAGACCGACCCGACCATCGTCTACGGCTGCACGGTGCCCGAGCGCAAGAGCGATGCCTGCAAGAAATTCGAGGGCCGCATCCGGCGCATCCACCTCGACGACAAGGAGAACCTTTACAACACCTACACCCACGAGGGCCTGCCGCCGGGACCCATCTCCAATCCCGGGCGGGCGTCGCTCGAGGCCGTGCTGGCGCCCGAATCGTCGCAGTACCTGTACTTCGTGTCCAAGAACGACGGCACGCACGTGTTTTCGAAAACCGTGGCCGAGCACCAGGCGGCGGTCGACAAGTATCAGCGCGGCAACATCGAGTGAAAGGCACCCGCCGCCGGTTCACCGCCGGTTGCCAGAAGCCACCTGAGTCTCACACTTTTCTCCGCGCCGCCTCCCGGCTGCAGTAGGATCGACCGAGGGTTGCCATGATGAGGTTGCGGAGCGGAGGTCTCCTCCATCCACCCACCTGGCTGTGCGCGGCCGCCCTGTGCGCGCTCGCGGCCGCGGCCGGCGTCGGGTGCGGCGACGACATCGGTCAGACCGGCAGCGGCGGCAGCGGCGGCACCGGCGGCCGAGGCGGCGCCGGCGGCGCGGGCGGGAGCGCAGGCACGGGAGGCGGCGCCGGCGGGGCGGGCGGAAGCGCGGGCATGGGAGGCGGAGGTGGCGGGGGCGGCGGGCCGGTGATGCTGCCCCGCCCGAGCCCGGACGTCGTCAGCCACGCGCTCAGCGCGGGCCTGTCGAGCTACCACCGCAACGCCTCGACCGGCGACATCTGGTGCCTGCCCTGCGACGGCGCGCCGGTGGTGCTGGCCGCGGCCGCTTACACCGGCGATACCTCGGTCGATACCCGGCTGCTGCAGCAGATCCGAGAGGTGCTCGGCAACAACAAAGAGCCCTTCAGCACGGGCGGGTACGCCGCCAACGACGAGCGCAACGTGACCGCGATGTTCGCCATCGCCAAGCGGACTGCGCGTATCTGGGGCCAGCTCAGCGCCGCCGAGATCCACACCATCGACACCATCATGGAAGCGACGCTGGTGGCCGATGTCTACGCAACCGCCGACAGCACCAACCTGGGCGGGCCCCCCCGCACCTTCGACGGCTCGAGCAACAGCAACCGCGATTGGAACCCCAACTACCGCGAAGGCATGATTGGCGCGGTGCTGGTGGGCACCGAGTATTTCGGAGGTCAGCAGCCGACCGAGGCTCTGCTGGGCGGCTATGACCACGCTGCCTTTACCGCCGGGCTGCAGACGGCCGGTCTCAACAACCTGTACTGGACGTTCAGCACCTACCAGACCAATTCGGCCGCGCCCAGCCCGCAGACCGTGCAGCAGGGCATCCGGGGCTACACCATTTACGGAATGACGCTGGGCCAGCTGCTCGACCTGTATCTCAACCTGGCCAACGACACGTTCAGCGCCACCGTCAGCTGCGGTCTCAACGGCGGCGCCGGCATCCTGGTGGGCGGCGTCTATGCGGGGCGGATCGTCTCGGGCTGCTCGGGGTTGCCCAATCTGGGCGCCGTGGGCATGGAGAAAGAGTTCGCTAGCGTCGACGCCGAGGGGCAGCGCAGCGACGCCGGCTATGTGCGGCTGGGCTTGCGGACGAACCTGTTCAACCACCTGGTGCTGTTCATCTACGGCGATTGGAGGGACACGACGGCCAGCACCGCTGCGCTGACGAAGGTGAACATCGGCGTCACCGACTTCTTCTACAAGGCCACGCAAGGGTACGAGAGCTATTCGCACGCGCGGGACACCGGGCTGTTCCGGTGCGGAACCGACATGGACTGCGTGCTCAACCAGGCCATCTGGGCCGAGCTTTTGGCCCCGGTCCACGGGCTCTGACCCGGCACCGGCCGGTCGGTCACGGCCCGGCCGCCTGTGCGTGCGCGAGGTCGGCGCGCAGCCGTGCCACCAGGGCGGCCTCGCCACCCGCGTTCTCAAATCGCGTGACCTCGGCCTGCGCGGGCGCAAGCTGGCGGTGACGCAGGTAGAAGTGGGTCAGGTTGAGCGCGCAGTCGCGACAGCGCGGATCGAGCGCAACCGCGCGCTGGAAGGCAGCCTGCGCGTGCACCGGATCGCCGGAAAGGTCGAGCGCGATGCCCCAGGTCGCGTGCGGGCCCGCCCAGTCGGGCGCGATGGCAACCGCGCGCCCGAGCCGCTCGGCCGCGTGCACATAGTCGTGATCATTGAGATCCTCGGTGCCCAGGTTGAACCAGACGCGCGCGCTGCCGGGGCTGGCCGCGGCCGCTGAGGTGAACAGGGTGCGCTGGCTCCGCCAATCGCGCGTCCGCACCGCCGCCCGCACACCATGGCCGAGCGCGACCAGCGCGCACGCAACCAGGAGGAAGCGCCGCGTGCGCGCGAACGCCGCCAGGGCCAGGCAGAGCCCGAGCGCCGGCAGGTACAGCAGGCGCTCGGCGAAAATGGTCGGAATGAGCACCAGCAGGTTGGCGACCGGCAGATAGGTCACGCCAAACACGATGATGGCGAGCGCAAGCGCCGGCCGCCGCGTGCGCAGCCGCAGCGCGAGCGCGGGCAGAGCGAGAGCGAGCGCGAGCGCGCACAGCACGTCGGCGCGCGCGAGCGTGTGCACCGGCAGGATCTCGGCGTACGAGTAGTCGGCCGACAGCACCAGCGGCGCCAGAAGGAGCCCGATCGTGCGGCCCAGCAGGTGGGCGGCCGTGAGCAGTCGTGCGCCCGCGCCCGCACCGACGAGCGGGTTGGACTGAAAGCCGACCGGCGCCGCCACGTGCCCGGTCGCGTACACGCGCAGCGCGAGCCAGAGCCCGATCGCGAGCGCCAGGGCCAGGAGCGCGCACATGCGCGTGCGCCGGCTGGCTGGCCGCGCGTGATCGAGCCCCAGAAGGTCGTCGGCCAGAATCAGCCCCGCCGCCGCCAGGGCGCCCTCTTTGGCCAGGAGCGCCAGCAGCAGCGCGGGCCCGGCGCAAAGGGCCACGCCGAGCCTCCGCCGGCGCGCCAGCGCCCACGCCGAAAGTCCGAGCAGAGTGGCCAGAACGTCCGCACGCCCGACGATGCCGGCCACGTTCTCGGTGTGCACCGCATGCCAGCCGAACAGCAGGGCAGCCAGCGCGCTCAGCACGGGGTCGCGCAGCCGGTCGGCCAGCACCAGAAACGCGACCGCCACTGCCAGCCCGTGCAGGAGCAGATTGGTGAGGTGAAATGCCCACGGCCGTCCGCCGCCCAGCCGGTGGTCGAACGCCAGCGTCAGCACGGTCAGCGGGCGGTAGGTGCCGCTGCTCTCAGCGCCCGGGTCGCCCCAGAAACCGGTGGTCAGCACGGTTATGAGTGGCTGCTGGCCGCGTACGAGTGGATTTTCAGCCGCGCGGTGGTCGTCGAACACGAAGCCGCAGCCGAGGCTGCCCAGAAACGGCAGGGTCGCGCCCAGGCCGAGCGCGAGCGCGAGCGCGGCGCGCCGGCTGGGCTTCAGGGCTGCACCTCGCCCGCCAGCAGCTCCTCGAGCGGGCTGCCGGCGAAGGCCGACCCATCGGGCGGCAGGCCAAGCGCAAGCCGCAGCGTGGGCGCGATGTCGCGCAGGTGGCGCGGCGCGGCCGGCACGCGCAGGCCGCGGCTCGGGAGGGGCCCGCCCGCCGCCACCACCCAGGCGTGGCTGGACGGCTCGTCGGCGCCGTGGTCACCAAAGTCGGCCGCGCGTCCATGATCGGTGGTTACAATGACGATGGCGTCGCGGTGAAGGGCCAGCAGCGTGGCGTCGAGCTGGCCCAGAAAATCGTCGAATTCGGTGAGCGCGGACAGGTAGCTCGGGTAATCGCGGCGGTGCGCATACTCGTCGGTGTCGCCGAGCTCGATGTAGAAGAAGCAGGGCTTTTGCACGAGCAGGTACGCGAGCCCGAGCGGACCCGTGTAGCGATCGGGCCGATAATCGGCCACTCCGGGAAAGGCGAGCGAATCGGCACCCGCATCGAAGAGCGACGCGGCGTGGGCGGCGCTCGTCGAGCAAAGCAGCGCGGCGGCGGCCAACGCCAGCCGCAGTGCATTGGCTGTGAAGTCGAAATGAAGTCGCACGGAAGTGCGCGACTATATAGGCGTAAACCTTGGAAACCAACTTATTTGCGCGAGTGGTCGAGCAGCGCGGGCACGTCGTCGCCCAGCCCGATCACGACGCTGGTGATGTTTGCCTGCTTATCGCGGGTATAGATCACCGAAAAATCGCCGGTGCCAAGGGCCTGTTCGAGCGAGTCGCTGGTGAAGCGTTCGACCACGT
>DATFWX010000080.1:0-25596 GCA_035258845.1 Polyangia bacterium
TCGAGGTGAAGTACGACTACGCGCGCATCCGCGGCGCGCTCAGCCGCGAGGTCATCGCTGCGCGGCCGACGAGCATGTGGCGCTACGCCGAGCTCCTGCCGCTCGACGGGCCAGCGACCGTCGGCCGGCAGGTCGGCTGGACGCTGCTGGTGCGCGCCGACCGGCTGGCGAAGCAGCTCGGCGTCGGCGAGCTGTGGCTGAAGAACGACGGCGTGTGCTTCCCGTCCCTGTCGTTCAAGGACCGCGTGGTCGCGGTGGCGCTGTCCAAGGCGCGCGAGCTCGGCTTCGACAGCGTCGGCTGCGCGTCGACGGGGAACCTGGCCAACGCGGTGGCCGCCAACGCGGCCGCCGCCGGGCTGCACGCCTTTGTCTTCATCCCGCATGACCTCGAGCAGTCCAAGGTGCTGGGCACCACCGTGTTCGGGGCGCGCGTGGTCGGCATCCGCGGGACCTACGACGACGTCAATCGACTGTGCTCGGAGATCGCCGGCAAGTACGGCTGGGGCTTCGTCAACGTCAACTTGCGGCCCTACTACGCCGAGGGCTCCAAATCATTCGCCTTCGAGCTGGCGGAGCAGCTCGGCTGGCGGCTGCCCCAGCACGTGGTCGTCCCCATGGCCTCGGGCTCGCTGCTCACCAAGATCGGAAAAGCATTCCGCGAGCTGGGCGCGCTCGGCCTCGTCGATCCGGCGCCGGTCAAGCTCCACGGCGCCCAGGCGGCTGGCTGCGCGCCCATCGTGGAAGCGGTGAACAAGGGAGCGGACCTCATCAAGCCGGTGCGCCGCCCAGAGACCATCGCGAAATCACTCGCCATCGGCAATCCCGCCGACGGCTATTACGCGATTCGTGCGATCCGCGAGTCGGGCGGCCACGCGGCCGCCGTCTCGGACGACGAGATCGTGGCCGCGATGCGCCTTTTGGCCCAGACCGAGGGCATTTTTGCAGAAACTGCGGGCGGGGTGACGCTGGCGGCCGCGCTGCGCCTGCTCGAGGAAGAAAAGCTCCCGCGCACCGAGTCGATCGTGGTTTCGGTGACCGGCAACGGCCTCAAAACCACCGATCCCCTGGCCTCGCGGCTCGACCCGCCGACCCTGATTGGGCCGTCGCTCAAAGAATTCGACGCCCTTGCAAGCAAGGAGGCATGACCATGGCAACCGTTCGCATTCCGACCCCGCTGCGCAAGCTGACCAAGAACCAGGAAGAGGTCGCGGCGGCTGGTCACACCATCGCCGAAGTGATCGCCGACCTCGAGAAAAACTATCCCGGCATCAAAGAGCGCATCTGCGACGACTCGGGCGCGGTCCGCCGATTCGTCAACATCTTCGTCAGCGACGAGGACATCCGGTTTTTGAAAAACCTGGACACGCCGGTCAAGGACAGCGACGAGATCTCGATCGTGCCGGCGATTGCGGGAGGATGACGGCGGCCATGAGCCTGGTGCGCAAGCGAGTCTACCTGACCTACCCGACCGAGCTCATCAAGCAGCCGCTCGTGTGCGAGATGTACGATCGGCTGCACGTGCGCTTCAATCTGCGCACCGCCAGCGTGAGCGAGGAGATCGCCATCGTCGGTCTGGAGCTGGAGGGGGAGGATGAGCGGGTGCAGGCGGCGATGAGCTTTTTCCGCGAGCGCGGCGTGCGGGTCGAGGCCATCGAGCTCGACGTGCTCGAGGGGTAGCGTGGACGAGCTCCAGCTGCCCTTTTCCGAGGCGTCCATCCGCCGCTACTCGCGCCAGATTCTGCTGCGCGAGGTGGGCGGCGCCGGGCAGAAGCGCCTTCTCGCGGCCACGGTCGCGGTGACGGGCGATGGCCCGGCAGCCCGGGTGTGCGCGCTCTACCTGGCGGCCGCCGGCGTGGGCACCGTGCTTTCGCGCGCTGACCTCACGCGCGCGCGTGCAGTCAATCCCGAGCTGCGGGTGGCGGCGGCCGGCCCGCCCGACCTGGTGGCGCAACCCGCCCACGCGATTTCACCCGCCGACGCGTGGGTGCAGGGCGCGTTGGCGGCGATCGAGGCCCTCAAGCGGATCCTCGCGCTTCACTCGCCCGCACCCCCGGGGCGCCTGGAGCCGCCGTGAGCACAGCCGCACCCGCGCGCTGCGAGTCCGTGCTCGACCTCATCGGCGGAACCCCGCTCGTGCGGCTGCGCAGCTTCGAGCGCGGGCTGCCCGGAATCGAGCTGTGGGGCAAGTGCGAGTGGAAAAATCCGGGAGGCAGCGTCAAGGACCGGCCGGCCCTGCAGATGGTGCGCGACGCCATCGCGGAGGGCCGCCTGACGCGCGAGAAGACCCTCATCGACTCGACCAGCGGCAACACCGGCGTGGCCTACTCGCTCATCGGAGCGGCCCTGGGCTACCGGGTCGCGCTGGTCATGCCGAAAAACGTGACCCCGGCCCGCAAGCACATCACGCGTGCATTCGGCACCGAGCTCATCTTCTCGTCGCCCCTCGAAGGCTCCGACGGGGCCATTCGCATGGTGCGCGAAATCGTGGCCGCCCATCCCGAGCGCTACTTCTATCCCGACCAGTACTCGAACGAATCCAACCCGAAAGCGCACTACCTCACGACCGGGCCCGAGATCTGGGAGCAGACCGGCGGGCGGATCACCCACTTCGTGGCTGGCATTGGCACCAGCGGCACCGTGATGGGCACGGGCCGCCGACTGCACGAGTACGCGCGCGGGGTGCAGGTGGTGGCGGTGGAGCCAGAGGCGGCCCTGCACGGGCTCGAGGGCCTCAAGCACATGCAAAGCGCGATCGTCCCCACCATCTGGCGACCCGACGAAGCGATCGACCGCATCCTGCCCATGTCGACCGAAGAAGGTTGGGACACCGCCGAGAAGATCGCGTGCGACGAGGGCCTTCACGTCGGTCACTCGGCCGGCGCCGCGGTGGCGGGTGCGCTGCGGGTGGCGCACGAGTGCGTGGAGCGCAACCAGGCGGCCGTCATCGTGACGCTCTTGCCGGACGGGGGCGCGCGTTACTTCAACCCCGGACAGCTCAAATGATCCCGGAGCGGGTGCTGGCCCAGATCTACGCGCACGCGCGCGCCGCCTACCCCGAGGAGTGCTGTGGCTTCTTGTACGGACAGCCCATCGACCAGGCGCAGCCGGTGGAGAACCGGCAGAACGAGCTGCATAGGTTGGATCCCGAGCGCTTCCCGCGCGACGCGGGCACGGCCTACAACATGGCGGTCGGCGACATCCGGGTGCTCGAGAAGAGCCTGCGCAGCGCGCGACCGGTCCGGGTCATCTATCACTCGCACTGCGAGGTCGGCGCCTACTTCTCCGATGAGGACAAGCGGGCGGCGACCTGGGACGGCGAGCCTCTGTATCCGGTCGACCACCTGGTCGTCGACGTGCGCCAGGACGGCGTGCGCGGGGCCAAGCTGTTTCGCTTCGATGCGGCGCGGCGCGATTTCGTCGAGATCGCAGCCTATCCGGGAGCGTGAGCTTGCGGCTCGGGTTTCTGGTCGGGACCGCGGAGGAGCCGGATCTCGGGCTGCTCACCCGACTGGGCCAGGCTGCGCTGGCAGCCGGGCATGAGGTGCGCATTTTCCTCATGCACGAAGGCATCGCTTTTTCGCACCGGCCCGAGCTGGCCGCGCTGGTCGAGGCGGGCGCTGAGGCGACGCTATGCGGGACCAACGCGACCTGGGCCGGGCTGGACGTGCGGGGAGCGGCGGCGGCCGAGGGCAGCCAGCTCGATCACGCGGCGCTGGTGCGCGACTGCGATCGGGTGGTGAGCCTATGTTGAGACGAGGCGAGGGGCCCCGCGCGGCCGCCGTGGTGGTGCGCAGCGCCAGCGAGCGCAGCCGGCGCGCGGGTGAGGCCCTGCGAGGCGCGGTCGGCCTGGCTGCTGGCGGGCTGGCGGTGCGCGTTGTTCTGGTCGAGGACGGCGCGGGCGCGCTGGCCCTGGCCGGGGAGGTGCACAAGGCGCTGGCCACGCTGCGCACGCTGGGGCACGAGATCATCGTGGAGGCGGAGTCGCTGGCCGCCCACGGGCTGGCGGCGCCGGCCTTCGCGCGTGTGCTCGGGCGCGACGAGCTGCCAGACTTGCTGGCCGAGTGCGACGTGGTAGAGACATGGCGATGAGCCGGCCCATCGAGGTGCTCCACATCGTGCGTCGGGACGCCGACACTTACCCGCTCCGTCTGGCCCAGCGCGGGGGGCCCGGGCACGCGGTGCTGCTGCTCAGCGACGGGGTCCGAAACCCTCCCCTTCCGGGCGTGCGGACCTATGCGGCCGCCCGCTGCGCGGCCGAGCGCAAGGTGGCGCCCGCGCCTGCCCTGCCCCTCGACGACGCGGCCATCATCGCCCTGCTTTTGGCCGCCCACCGGGTGATCGGATGGTGACGCTCGACCTACACGGCGAGGTGTGCCCCTACACGTTCGTCAAGACCAAGCTCGCGCTCGAGCAGCTGGCACCCGGGGCCGAGCTTGCGGTCGTGGTCGATCACGCGCCGGCAACCCGAAACATCCCGCGCGCGTGCCGGGAGGATGGCCACGAGGTGCTCGAGGTCGCCCAAAGCAGGCCCGGCGAGTGGATCATCCGCGTGCGCAAGGCGCAAGGGTTATAATGAGATGATGAGCAGCCCGCCGCCGCTGCCGGGTGAGAAGCGCAAATCGAGCCGCATCGAGATCATCGCGCAGGTACAGTGCCGGACCGACGGCGAGGTCTATATTTTACGCGCACGCAATGCGAGCGAGGGTGGGCTGTTCCTCGAGGGCTCGGCCGCCGATCATCCTCTTCTGCGCCCGGGCGTGGAGGTTTCGCTGGGCCTTCTGCCCGACGAGTTTCTCGATACCGAGCCGATCGCGCTGCGGGGCCGCGTGGTGCGCGTGGACGCGGGCGGCCCCGGGCGCAAACCCGGTTTCGGCGTGCAGATAACCGGGATCGGGCCCAAGAGTCGCCAGCGCTTCCTGGCCCTCCTGAGGCTCGCGAAGTGATTGACGCAGCGCATCCCGCACGCTAAGTACCCTTGATGCAGGACCACGTGCAAACCGATGCGATCGCGCCCCACGGCGGGCGGCTGGTAAGCCGTTTTCCCGACGACGAGACGCGTGCCGAGCTGCGCGACCGCGCGGCTGCGCTGCCGGCGGTGCGGCTCGACATCCGCGCGCTGTGCGACCTCGAGCTGATCGCCATCGGCGCGTTCTCGCCGCTCGAGGGCTTCATGAGCGGCGCCCAGTACGAGAGCGTGGTCGAGAACGGTCGCCTCCCGGGCGGCCTGCCCTGGACCATTCCGATCACGCTGTCGGCGCCGCGCGCGCAGGCGGAAAAGCTGCGCGAGGGCGCGCAGGTCGCGCTGCGGGCGCCCGACGGGCGCCTGGTGGGCGTGCTGGAGCTGGAGGATCGCTTTGCGCACGACAAGCCGCGTGAGGCCGAGCGCATCTACCGCACCACCGACCTGGCCCACCCAGGTGTAGCCTATCTTTTTCAGGAAATGGGCGACGTGCTTCTGGGCGGCAAGATCCACCTTCTGGATCGGCTGCCGCCCCCCTTCCCGGCCCACCACAACGACCCGCGCGACACCCGCGCGCTGTTTCGCACGCGCGGCTGGCGCAAGATTGCCGCCTTTCAAACCCGCAACCCGATTCATCGCGCGCACGAGTATCTGACCAAGGTCGCGCTCGAGATCTGCGACGGGCTGCTCCTGCATCCGCTGGTCGGCGCCACCAAGGAGGACGACATCCCGGCCCATGTGCGCATGCAGTGCTACGAGGTGCTCATGCAGGGCTACTACCCGCGCGACCGGGTGCTCCTGTCGTGTCTTCCGGCGGCGATGCGCTATGCTGGACCCAAGGAGGCCATCCTGCACGCCATCGTGCGCAAGAATTACGGCTGCACGCACTTTATCGTCGGGCGCGACCATGCCGGCGTGGGCAACTATTACGGCAGCTACGACGCACAGAAGATTTTCGACCAGTACCGTCCCGACGAGATTGGAATCGTTCCCCTCATGTTCGAGCACTCGTTCTACTGCCGGCGCTGCGTCAGCATGGCCACCACCAAGACCTGTCCGCACGACGCCCAGGCGCGCGTCAGCCTGTCGGGCACCAAGGTGCGCGATCTGTTGCGGCAGGGCCAGACGCCGCCGCCCGAGTTCTCGCGGCCCGAGGTCGCGCAGATCCTGATTGCGGCCATGAAGGGGAGCTGATGGACCCGCAGGCTCAGGGCGCGCACGAAAAGCTGGGCCGGCTGCGCGAGATCCTGCACGGATACGGCAGCGCGCTGGTGTGCTTCTCGGGCGGCGTCGACTCGACGTTCCTGCTCAAGGTGGCGCTCGATGCCCTGGGCGAGCGTGCGGTCGCGCTGACCGCCGAGTCGCCGAGCCTGGCCGCGCACGAGCAGGCCGAGGCGCGCAAGCTGGCCGCCCAGCTGGGCGCGCGCCATGAGATCGTGGAGTCGAACGAGCTCGAGCGGGGCGCGTATGCGCAAAACCCGGTCGATCGCTGCTATTTCTGCAAAGCCGAGCTGCTCGAGCTGGCGCGGCCGCGCGCCCGGGCATTGGGGCTGTCGGCGGTGTGCCTGGGCACCAACCTGGACGATCTGGGCGATCACCGGCCCGGTCTGCGCGCAGCCGACGAGCAGGGCGCGCGCCATCCCATGGTCGAGGCGGGGCTTCACAAGGCCGAGATCCGCCTCTTGTCGCGCGAGCTCGGGCTTTCGACCTGGAACAAGCCGCAGCTGGCCTGCCTGTCCTCGCGCTTTCCGTACGGAACCGAGATCACGCCCGAGCGGCTGGCCCGGATCGATCGGTTCGAGGAAGGCCTGCACGCGCTCGGTTTCACGCAACTGCGCGTGCGCTTTCACGAGCCCATCGCGCGCCTGGAGCTGGATCCCGCGGAGATGGCACGTGCGCTCGATCCCGCCTTGCGCGCGCGCATGGTGGCGCTGGGGCGGCAGTGCGGCTTTGCATTCGTGGCGCTGGACCTGGCCGGATATCGGTCGGGCGCGCTCAACGAGGGCCTCTTGCCGCTCAAGAAGCGGTGAGCGGCCAAGCCGACTTGCGCCCGGCCCGCGGGAAGCGAGAAAATGTGCCATGGGGCGACGGCGGCTGTCCGGCGTGCTTGCGAGCGGTTGTCTGATCGCGGCCGCGTGCTCGTTCGATCTCGATTCGGTGCGCCGGCCGGCCGGGGACGCGACCCTGGACGGTCGCGGCGGCGATGGCGGAGGCGGCGACGGCGGTGCCTGCTCGATTGCGACCTGCACCGGCACCTGCCGAGACGGCCAGTGTTGCCACGGTTGCTGGGACGGCACCAAGTGCGAGCCCGGAAACACCGCCGGCGCCTGCGGTACCGGCGGGGCGGCGTGCATCGTGTGCGACGATCACAACCCGTGCACCCAGGACGGATGCTCGAGCGGCGCCTGCACGGCCACCCCGGTGTCGGGGACCTGCCCGGGCGGCGTGTGCGTGGGCACGATGTGTCACTGCGGGGCGTCGGGCGAGCCCTGCTGCGCGACCACACCCGCCTGTGGGGGCGGCCTTACGTGCAACGTCACGCAGACCTGCGGCCCCTGCGGCAGCATCGGCCAAGCCTGTTGCGCCGGCAACATGTGCGCGGCCAACGCGGTCTGCTACAACTCGATGTGCGCGACCTGCGGTGGACCGGCCCTGCTCTGCTGCGCCAACATGACCTGCGCGAACAATCTCGCCTGCTCGGGCGGCACTTGCCAGTGCGGCGCCTCCGGGCAGCCGTGCTGCCAGGGCGTCAGTTGCAACAGCCAGGTCTTGGTCTGCGACGGCACGCAGTGCGTCGGCTGTGGCAACCGGGGCCAGCCCTGCTGCATCTGCGACGTCTGCAACCTGCCCGCCATCTGCATGAGCGGGACCTGCGGGTGAGGTAAGATCGAGCTGTGACCGGCGCCCTGCTGCTCGCCATGCTTCTGGCACAGGAGCAGACGCCGCCGCCCGACGCGGACACCACGCCGGCCATCCCGGTCAAGAAGCAGAGGTGGCTCGACGCGAAGGCGGCTGCAGCCGCGGCCGCTACGGACACGTTCCCGGCCCGCAAGCGGCCCCCACCCGCACGGGCCGCCCTCCCCGTGCTCTCGCTCTATAACACCTGGACCGACGAGGTCCTGCCGGTGCCGGAAGGCCGGCCGCCGCCGCCCGAAGAAATCGACCGCTTCCTACGCTGCCATTTCACCAACCAGTCGACGCACATGGACCCGCGCCTGCTGCCGCTGGTCGTGCGAGCGGCCAAGCGCTTCCGCGCCCCCCGCGTCGAGGTCGTGTCGGGCTACCGTTCGCCCAAGTACAACCTGTGGCTGCGCAAGAAGGGCCACGAGGTCGCGCGCGAAAGTGAGCACCCGCGCGGTGAGGCGGTCGACTTCCGGCTGCCGCAGGTGCAGACCCGGGTGCTGCTGCGCTTTGTGCGCTCGCAGCGCATGGGCGGGGTCGGCTACTACCCGGATTCCAAGTTCGTGCATTGTGACTGCGGCCGCTTGCGCTACTGGCGCGGACACTGATTCGTTCTCTGCGGTTACTTCTCCGGACTGTAACCGTTCAGCCCCTCGCGTAGAAAACTTGTGGGTTGTCGAGAAATCTGCGAAGCAGAGGGGGTGAGCGGCAGGTTCGCGACGCGGATCGACGTGCTCGCGAAACTGCTGGAGCTGTCGGAGACCAACAAGAGGCTGGCCGAACAGAATGCGCGGCTTCACGGGGAGAACGCTCGCCTTCGTGCGGAGTACATTGCTTTGGTCGCGCGCGTGGAGGAGTTCGAAGCGCGCCTGTCGCGCAACTCGCAGAACTCCTCCAAGCCCCCGTCGAGCGACGGCCCGGGAGTAAAGCTGCCGCCGAGGAAGAAACCGACCGGACGCAAGCCGGGTGGTCAGCTGGGGCACAAGGGCTCCCACCGCGGGCTGCTCCCGCCCGAGCAGGTCAACGAATTCGTCGATTACTGGCCCCAGCAATGCGAGAACTGCAACCAGCAGTTGCCCGACGTGCTGCGAACCGAAGTCGGCGAACCGATTCGCCACCAGGTGACGGAGATTCCGCGGGTCGTTGCCCATGTCACCGAGCACCGTCTGCACTTGCAATACTGCGACAGCTGCGGCCACACGACGCAGGCCGCGTTGGCGGCAGATGTTCCGAGGGGCGCCTTTGGCGTCCGGTTGCAATCCGTGATCGCTCTCTTCGCGGGCTGCTACCACGTCGGCAAGCGTGCGGTCCAGGGGGCCCTCGGTGACCTGTTTGGCGTGGATCTGTCGCTGGGCTCGGTTTCGGCCTCTGAGCAGGATGCGCACGTCCATCAGCCCGCTCCGTCGCTGCTACCCATCGCCGCGTGACCCAAGCAAGGTAGTACGGTTACGTCACTTCGAACCAAAGCGATTCAACCATCCCCGCCAAACTGACTGGCGAGGCGTGCCCAGCGCCTTGGTTGTCAGCGTCAGAAGAAGGCTGTCCTCATCGAAGCTCGCCGTCCATTCGATCTCGGGAAATGCGGTGCCGGCTACCACAAAGGATGGCACGACAACCTTGGTGATCACGAACGGGCTCTTGTTGTCGCCAGCGATCTCCTGGCAAACGTACCTCACCGCCGCCATGGCGCACTCGACCGACTTGGACTCCGTGTTGGGCGCCAGTGCGCGAACGTTGGGCGCACCAAAATAATGCGGCATGCCGTAGCACCGACAGACGACACCCCCTGTGCCGTCTTCGCTGGCAAGCATGTCGAGCCATGCAAGCCATGGGCGATTCGAGGAATCGCGAACGTCTTGAAGCTCAGCCCGAAATTGATCGGCCGCTTTAACCGTAGCTGCCGCCTTGTGCAGGACGACTGCGGTACCACCAAGTCCCAGCAGCCTCTCGACGAGAACCGACGCGCTCCGCATCAGCCCGTCTTTCGCCCAGGGATCGGGATAGGGTGACAATCCCGTCGCAGGATTGGTCAGCATCCATCGAATCTCGAACTGGCTTTTGACTCCAAGCTTGATTCCGATGTATCCCGCGCCTGCGCTAAACGGACCGTCGATGAGTCTGGGGTCGAGAACGTCTGCGGGCATCTCTTCCTCGGAGAGTCTCGCGAGCCCAGTCAGCTTTCCTTCGGCGACGACGCAGTCGGGCTGGCTCGTGCGGAATACCAAGGACCACGCGCTTCGAACGCATTCGAGCGAGGCGAAGAGGACGCTGACATCTAACAATTCGTGAAGAGGGCTATCGCGCATTGAGAAAATCTACGTCGGACAGGACCACACCTCCGGAAGCCAGTCAACGCGGCGGCGCAAGCGCGAAGCGCGGAGCCGGGTGCCCCGGTGAACGGTTACTTCGGACTTATGGCATGCAGGCCAGCGCGCGATTGTCAATGGTGGCGTGACATTTGAAGCAGACGCGCTTGTTGTGGGCAACTAGCGTGCTGCACCGCCCCGACTCGACCCAATTGGGCGGATGCGGATTGTTGCCCTTGATTTTGGTCCATGGCAGCGGCGCCATCGAGGCGCTCATGTGGCACTCGAGGCAGGTCTGCTCGCGATGGCAGGCTGCGCACGCACGGATGTTGCGCTGGGCCTGCCAGGCGTGGTGATTGGGATCGGTCTTGAAGCCGGTCAGCGGCTGTCCGGACAGGTCGCGCTGCACCCAGCCGTCGGGATGGAACTTGATCTGACGCATGATGGGCGCGGTCGGCAGGCCGCTCGAGACGTCCTGCGCGACCCCGGCGCGCTGGTGGCAGCCCACGCAGAAAGTCTGCAGCCGGTGGCAGGCCTGACACTTGATCGAATCCCGGCGCGCGTCGACCGAATGAATGGAGACGTAATCGTTGCCGTGGAAGTCGAACGGCTTGAGCACACCATTGTGGCAGCTCAGACACTCATCCTTGCGGTGACAGTTCAGGCAATACTGCTCGTCATTGCGCGCAACGTTTGCATGGTCCTTGCGGAAGCTGGGCGTGTGCGCGTCGCCGCGAATGGCGCCCGATGGCGCCAGCTTGCCTTCGGCATACTCGACCTGCACGGTGCCGGCCGGCTGCAGCAGGTGACAGATCCCGCAGCGCGAGGGCGCCTTGGTGCCACCGACGTGGCAGCTCAGGCAGGTTGCCATGCGCGGCATCTGCGCGCGCGTGGCCAGCTCGACTTTGGTCATGTCGCCGTGACACTGCTGGCACGCAATGCCGCGCGAGACGTGGATCTTATGATTGAACTTGAGGTGGGGCGTGGGCACCGACACCCGCGGCGGCTGACCCTGGCCCTGCCAGCCCGGATGGCAGGCATCGCAGCGCGCGGCCACTTTGGCCACTTTGAACGGCTGCGCGCGGTCGATGGGGTGGCAGTCCGAGCACGCCTCCTCGGCTGGGATCAAGAAGTCGCGCGCCTCGGTCGACTCGGGCGCCTTGGTGTGGCAGTAGTCGCACGCGATGTTCTTCTTGAGATGGAGCGCGTGCGAGAACCGGAGCGGCAGCGACTGCTCGGGAAAGATCACCCGCGAAGGCCCGTCGGCCTGCAAGAAGAGCATGGTGACAAGAAGCGCGGCCGTCATCGCAGAAACGTCAGATCCAAGAGCGCAATCGCGCGCAGTTGATAGTTGTAGTAGCGATTGTTGTTCTCCTCGACCAGGAGGTGCAGCCGCACGCCCTGGGTCATCGTGTATAGAGCGCCTGCCTGCGCGCCGAACGAGGTGGCCTCGAACCCGTTCTGCTTTTGCAGATCGGGCTCGAAGTGGATCAGGGTCAGGCGGCCTTCCAGATCCAGCTTGTCGAGCACGACCTGGTGGCGACCGCTCACGTCGCCACCCACGCGCAGCCCGCCGAAGCCATTGTCGTAGTAGGCATCCGCGCGCACGTGCCCGCGGCCGCTGAGCTTGTACCGTCCGCCTGCGGTGACGCCCACCGCCTCCGAATCGGTCGCCGGGGTCGCGGTCCGATTGTCGGGCGGGTTGGCGGGTGTGCACGGCATCGGCGAGCACGCGGGCAGCGCGTGCACGTCCGCGGTCGAGTCGTTGAAGAAGCGCACGAACCCGCTCGCCCACATCCGCAGCCCGTCGCCCAGCTCGGGCGTGGTGTAGGTCAGGCGCAGGTCGTTGTACGCAAATACCGCGAACACGTTGAAAATTGAATCACCGTCGAAGCTGGGTGCGTTGTAGATGTACTCGCCCAGCACGGAGTGGCCGGCCGCAAAACCCAGCTTCACGCCGCCCTCGATCTGATCGAGCGCGCCCAGCATGAGGTTGTAGCGCAGGCCGCCGAAGGGCCGGAAGGAGCCCAGGTTGGCGTTGAGCGTGTACGAGAGCTTCTCCTCGTTGAAGCCTTGCGGCGGCAGCCCGTCACCGGCGGTCCGGCCCGCGGTGTCCGAGAAGGTACGGCGGTAGGCCAGTCGGCCGTGGAAGATCTGAATGCCCCACGACTCGAATGCGAAACCGAAGGTGGGTGCGATCATGTCGTGCTGATCCGGGCACGGATCGCCAGGTCGCCCCACGGCCAGGCGCAGGCAGGTGGCGGCGTCGCGCGAGCCCCGGCTGGTTCCGTCGAGCTCGTAGATCGGCGACGCGATCGGCGCCTCGTCGCGCACCTCGAGCCCGCTCCAGGCCTCGAGCGCCACCCACCAGGGCAGCCGCACCTTCACGTCGAGGCCATCGAACGAATAGAAGTCCATCAGGTCGAACACGATCTGCCGGCCCAGCTGAAAATCCAGGAATCCGAACATGTCCACGCCGCCCAGCACCGCATACAGAAGCTGGAACTCGTCGGCCGACTGCGCGCGCGGCAGCTCCGGGATGCGTCCGCTCGCGGGCGCGTTCAGGTAATTGCCGAAATCGGTATCGAACCGGAGCGAGGACGTGAAGTAGAGATGGTTGCGATCGTGACGGGGCCCGGTCCAATCGTCGGGCAGGATGCGAAACGCGTGCAGATTGAGGTACTGGGTCAGCCGGCGCCGATCCAGTAACGTGTCGCAGCGGCCGGCGTCGTCGCACTGGCGCAGCTGATAGCCCTGCCCGATGGTCTCGGCTTCGACCTCGAAGTCGGCGGCTCGCGCAATCGAAGCAGCAGCCAGCGGCGCGAAGAACATGCACGCTGCAAGCACCCGCCTGCAACGTAAGAAAACTTGCACCGCGGCATCATAACCTTCAGTGTGCACCTGTCAAGGAATCGACTAAGCTACGCGTCGTGATGCGACCTGGCGCTTTCACCCTGTGCTTGCTCTCACTTTGCGCCGCCTGCGCCACCAACGGCGATCCACAATTCCGGCCGCCCGTCGACGCGGGCCCCATGTGCCCGGTCAACGCCTTCTATCCGCCAGCGTCGGACGCCTTGGCCACTTCGGCGCCGACGTTTGGCGGCGTGACTGCGGCGATGGCCGATACCGCCTACTCGCTGCGGCTCACTTGGAACGCCGCCAGCGACGATATCACACCGCCCGATCAGATCGAGTACCGCGCGTTTGTCGCGACCGCGAGCCAGATGCAGGATTTCACGCTTCCGCAAAGCTTCATCATGGGAACCACCAACGGCGTCGTGGGGGGCCTTATGCCGGGCACGCAGTACTTCGTGGTCGTGCGTGCGGTCAACATGTTCGGCAACATCGACGCGAACACGGTCGAGATGTCGGCCCGCACCCTGTCGCCCGCACCCGCGATGCACAGCCTGGCGGGCGACATCGTCCCCAAGCTCAAGCTCAACTGCACGGACGTAAACCGATGCCACAGCTCGACCGGGCGCGAGCGCAACATGATCTTCGACACCCCGATGGATGCATACATGTCTCTCGTCGGCCGGTGCGCGCTCGAGCATCCCGAGCTCGAGCGCGTGCGGATGGGCGACTCCGGGCGCAGCTACATGGTGCGCAAGATCCTGGGTTACCTGGGACCCAACGATGGCGATCGCATGCCGCGCGTGTCGCAAGGGTTTCAGTTGCTGTCGGACGGTGACATCAGCCTGATCCGAGAATGGATCGATCAGGGCGCGCCCAACAACTGACGCTGTATGGCGCGGTTTTCGCGCCGCTGCTGGTTGCGTGCGTCGACACCAGTACCACCCCACCCGACGCCAGCGCACGCGACGCGGGCCCGGAGGCGTCGGTTCCCGATACCACGCCGCCCAGCTTTGGCGGCCTCACGATGGCGCGGGCCGACACCGCCTATTCGCTGCGTCTTTTCTGGGATGCGGCCAGCGACAATCTGACCAGCCCCAATTTCATCGAGTACCGCGCCTTCGTGGCCGACGTAAGTGGCAGCCAGGACTTCGGGCGCGCGCAAAGCTCGATCGTCGGCAGCACGGCCGGCCTCGTGGGCGCCCTCTCACCCGGCCGCCCCTACTTCGTGGTGGTGCGCGCGGTCGACCGGGCCGGCAACATGGACTCCAACCGGGTGGAGAAGATGGTCACAACGCCCACACCGGCCCCGCCCACGCGCCAGTTTGGGGCCCAGATTGAGCCGCTCTTGCAGGCAAGCTGCACAACGCTCGATTGCCACAACGCGGTTTCGCTTTCGCAAGGCATGAATTTGGACTCGGCTGCAACCGCATACACGGCTTTGGTTGGCGTCAATTCCACGCAACATCCCGAGCTTGAGCGTGTCAAACCCACCGATAGTGGACAGAGCTATCTGGTCCGCAAGCTGCTGGGCTACCTCGGCGTCAGCGACGGTGAGCGCATGCCCAATCCGGCCAGTGGCCTGCCGCCGCTGGCCGACAGTGACATCAATCTGATTCGGGAGTGGATCGATCAAGGGGCGCCAAACAATTGACGCCAGAATTGTGCACTTTTCTGTTGCAATCTCAGAAGCACTCTTGTAAAGCACCAGCATGCCAAGAAAGCCGGGGCGGCCGCCCCGAGAATCGGCCCTCGATCGCACACTGAACAACATCGTGGCCAGTGCAGCCGCCGAGATCGCGCAGGCGGTTCGCCAGAACATCGCCGACGAGGTGTCTCGCCTGGTGGGTGGGCGCGGGGGCGGAGGCGGGGCCGCGCCGCGCCTGGGCCGCAAGCGCCGCATCATCTATTGCCCCGTGCCCGGCTGCGGCAAGCCGGGCGGCGGTCCCAAGTGGGGCTGGTTCTGCGCAGACCACAAGGACATGCCGGAATCGGAAAAGGAGAAGGCGCGTGCAGCGACCCGCGCCCGTCCGCGCTCGGTCGCCCGGCGCCGCGGCCCCCGCAAAAAGTAGGCCCGCCTCGTCGAGCCGAGGACAGCTTCTCAGCGGGTCACCTCGATATTGTCGACTGAGACCGGACCGTTCTCGGCGCCCACGCCGATCGCGAACCGCTCGGGTAGCGCTGGCATCGGTGTGCAATCGAGCAGCCGTCCTCCATCCTGCGCGCGCGCGCTCACCTGCCCGGCGCGCACATCGACGGTGACGAAACCACCCGGCGGCGCGGCCGCGCCGGTGCACAGAACCACGCCGGCGCGCACGAGCTGAGTCGCGCCGCCCGCGGCCGGAAAGCGCACCACGTCGTACGAAAGCTCGTTCTCGTAGCCGATGATCACGTCCAGATCGCCGGGCATGCTGACAAACGCCAGCCGGACGGTGACCGCGCGAAACCGCATGCCGCCCAGAAGCGCCCGGTTGCCGGCGTCGAGCACATAGCCGCCGCCCACGCGCCGGGCCTGGGTCGGATCGAACGGAATGACGGTTGGCTCGTCGGTATCGAACGTGAGCACCTTGCTGGTCGAGTAGCTCGACACCAGGTTGTGAAAATACACCACCGCATTGGCCGACGGCGCCGCGGGCGCGTTCTCCCCGCCTGCGAACAGCACGGTCCCATCGTCGAGCAGAGTCGCGCTGGCCCCTTGATGGGCGCTCAGCGGCAACTGCCCGGCCGACACCAGGGCGCCGCGCGCCGCCAGGAACAAATCGGCCGCCGCAGTCGCGTCGCCGCCGGTGACGAGCACCAGGTCATCGGCCAGCGCGGTCGCCTGGGCGCCGGTTGTGCGCGCGGACGGTGGGCCCGCAAGCGCAAACCAGGTGCCGTCCGATCGCAGCATGAGGTCGTGCATCGATCCGTGGACGCCCAGGAAGGCGCCGGTCGGCAGCGGCGCCCACGCGACCGGGAACGCGGTTTCGCCGTCGAGGAGAGCGCCCGAGCCGGCCGACCCGAAGTCGGCCAGCACCTCGGCCGGCGGGGCCGGCGCGCTGCCGCCGACCAGCAGCACGTGACCATTGGCGAGCAGAAACCCATGGCCCCCGTTGCGCGGCGCCACGTGTGGGCCGTCCACGAAATCGCCCAGCCGACGATCGTAGATCACGCTCGCCTCCGCGCCCCCGCCCGCGACCAGCAGGTTTCCGTCCGCAAGCCGCACCAGCACGGGCGCGCTCGCGCGTATGGGGCCGCGCAAGAACAGCGCCGGCCGCTGGAGGCGCCCGCTCGCGTCCACGAGCTGCGCGCCCTGCCCGCCCACGATCATCACGCGCCCGTCGTCGAGCAGCGTGGCCGCGTAGGCGGCCGCCGGGAACTGCAGGCTGTCGTAGCCACTCCAAGCGGCCGCCTGCGGGTCGTAGATCTCGATCGACTGCATGCCCCCGCCGGCCACCAGCACGCGCCCGTCGCGCATCTTGACCGCGGCATGGCCGCTGCGGGGCGCGCTCATGGTTCCGGTCACGCAGTAACGGCCGGGCGGACCGTACGCGATGGGCAGCGACCCCGGCGCCTGCGCCAGGTCGATGACCCCGGTGCGGCCGATCAGCGCCTCCATGCCGCCCGAAAGGCCGCGCACGGTCAGCACGCGCAGATCCTGAGGAAACCCAGCGATCGAGATCGGAGTGTCGGGCGGCTGCGACACCACGACCGGCGGAAAGTCGCCCTCGGCGCCCACCTGCACCTGCGTGGCCGGAATGGGGCCGCCGCACGCGAGCGGCACCCGTTTCAGAACCAGCACCCGCTCGTCGGTGCACCCGGACAACACGACCAGCGCCAACATGATGGCGCGCACGCCGCCATGATACACTTGCCGGCGGTGTTCGCTCCAACCACCTTCGGCAAGTACTTTCTGGCCGAAAAGCTCGCCGCCGGTGGCATGGCCGAAATCTACAAGGCTAAGCTGCTGGGCCCGGGCGGGTTCGAGAAGCAGCTCATCATCAAGCAGATCAAGCCCGATCTGGCGCGACGCCGCGAGTTCGTCGAGATGTTCGTCGACGAGGCCAAGGTGACCGTGCAGCTCTCGCACGGCAACATCGTGCCGGTCTACGAGCTCGGCATGATCGACGGGGTCTATTTCATCGCCATGGAGTACGTCGATGGACCCGCGCTCACCGAGCTTTTGCGCGCGTCGCGCAAGCAGGCACGACCGCCCGAGCCGCCGCTGGCCGTGCACATCGCGGTCGAGATCTTGAAGGGGCTCGACTACGCGCATCGGCAGCGCATTGTGCACCGCGATCTGTCGCCCGGGAACGTCCTCATCTCACGCGCGGGCGAGGTCAAGATCGTCGATTTCGGCCTGGCCACCAGCGCCGCTCGTCTGGCCGAGGGCAGGCTGGTGGGCTCGTACGCCTATATGTCGCCCGAGCAGGCCGAAGCCGGCTCGCTCGACGCACGCTCGGACCTGTTCTCGGTCGGGATCCTGCTCTGGGAGATGCTGACCGCGCGGCCCCTGTTTCTGGCCGCAACCGACCAAGAGACGCTCAGCCGGGTCAAGGCGGCCCAGGTGGGCCCGCCCTCGCAGCTGCAGCCGGGCGTGCCGCCTCCGCTCGACGCCATCGTGCTGCGCGCACTCGCGCGCGAGCCGCGTCATCGGTACGGCCGCGCGGCCGAGCTGCAGGCCGATCTGGTGCGCCTGCTGTACGCCCAGGGCACACTGCCCCAGCAGGACGACGTGGGCCGCTTCGTGCGTGAGCTGTGCCAGCCGCCACCCGATGAGATCGTCGCCACCCGCAGCAAGCCGACCGACGCCACGCCGCTGCTCGGGGTTCACAACCTGTCCGCATCGCGAGGGCCGGTCACCGAGGTCTCGTTCGCAACCAATGTTGCGTTCGAGCAGGAAGTGCTGACTCGAATCGGCCGCGAGACACCAGCCCTGGGCTCGTCCGCAAAGACGCGTGCGCTGGCGCCGCCCAGGCGAGGTGCCCGCGCCGTCTGGGTGGCGCTGGCGGCGATCGTGGTGCTGGTGGCGGGCGGCAGCGCAGCCGTGATCGCACGCAAGGACCGCACGCAATCGCTGAAGATGCCGCCGCCCGCGGCCTTTGCCGCCCCCGCCCCTGCGCCTGCGCCTGCGCCCGCGCCCGCGCGCCTGTCCGCGCCCCCGGCCAGCCTGACCGAGCCGCCCGCACCGAGGCGCTCGGACGAGCCCGCCGACCCGGCTGCACGAGCGCTCGCCAAGAAGGCCCCGCACTCGTCGGCGGCCGCCGCCGCCGCGCAAAAAACCCGAGCCCCGGCGACCGAGCCGGGGCTGCCGACTGCTCCCAAGTCGGGCACCGGAAGCCTGACCCTCAACGCAACCCCGTGGGCCGATTTCTACCTCGACGGCCACAAGCTGCCCGGCTGCCCGGTGATGGGCTACGCCGCTTCGGCTGGCGAGCACGCGGTGCGGGTCGTGTGCCCCGACAAACAGGAGCGCACCGAGCAGGTCTCGATCGCCACCGGTGCCGCGCGCAAGCGCGTGTTCGACTGCAACCAGCCCGGCATTCCGGTGGTGGCTCCGTAGAAAGTCAAAAGCCGACTCAACCGCTGAATCTTGGCCCTTCGACCGCTACTTCTTCTTCTTGACGATCGCGGTGTGGGCCGCCGCCGGCTTGGTCTCCTTACCCTTCTTCGAGGCCGACTTTTCGTCGGCGGCCGCGGGCGTCGGCTTGGTCTCCTTACCTTTCTTGGAGGCCGACTTTGGGTCGGCAGCCGCGGCCTCGGCCGCCGCCACCTCCGGGAACTCACCCTTGACCACCTTGATGTCCTCGGGCAGGAGCAGGATCTCGATGCGTCGGTTCTTGGCCATGCCGGCCGAGTGCACGTTCGACGCCACCGGCCGGTACTGGCCGTAGCCGGCCGCCATCATGTGACGCGGGTTCACGCCGACCTCGGTCTGCAGAAAGCGAACCACGTTGACCGCGCGCGCCACCGACAGCTCCCAGTTGGTCGGGTACATCTGCTTGATCGAGCTCTTGATGGGCGCGGTGTCGGTGTGGCCCGACACCTGGATCCGCTTGCCCTCGAGCCCCTTGAACACGCTGCCCAGCTTACGCAGCACGGTTTCACCCTTATTGGTCAGGTCGGCTTCGCCGCTGTTGAACAGGATGCGGTCGACCATGGTGACCGTGATCCGGCCGCCCTGGCCGCTGACCTCGACGCCGGCCTCGGCCTTCTCCTTGAGCTGCTTGACCAACTTCTCGTTCTCTTCCTTGAGCGTGCCCGACTCCGCCAGGTCGGCCCGCACCTCCTTGAGCTCGTCGGCCCTTTTGGCCAGCTCGGTCTTGAGGTCATCGGCCTCGCGCCGCGCGTCGCGCGCCAGCGCGCGCTGCTCGCGCAAATCGATCGCCTTCTTGCGGTCCTCGGCCTGGAGCGGCCGGTAGACCATGCCGTACAGGTAGGCCGCAAAGCCCATCGATGCCGCCGCCAGAAGCCACGGCACGATGCGCCCGGCGCCCCCTTGCTTGATCATGAGCTCGGTTTCCTCGGGTGGTCGCGCCATTACAAACCTCCGAACGTATTGGGCCCGGCCATCACGGTGGTATGGGTCCCCCGTGTGGCCTGGGCCAGGATCGCGCCGCCGCCTGCAAACGCGGCCGCTCCGCCCACGACCGCCCAAAACCAGGCGCGCCGCCACACCGGCGGTGGTGGCGGCGGCGGCGGGTCGGCCGGCACCTCGAGAGCGGGCGCGGCCGCATGAAGAGCCGGTGCGGAAAGGACCGCGGCGCCGATGCGCGCCGGGTCCGCGCCGGTCACGCGCTCGCTCCAAGCGTGCGCGCGCCGGTCGAAGCGTGCCGCCGCCAGCTTGAGCCCAGCGCGCCTCTCCACCCCTCGCGCAACCACGACGTTGTCGAGCCACAGGATGTCGCACAGATCAGCCGGCGCCAGCTCGGAAGGCGGTGGCGCCGCCACGCCGTCCTCGTGCCCGGCCGGCGCCATGGTCTGACTCCACAGGCGCGCAATGTCGGGATGGACCTCGTGCGAGGTCAGCTTGCGTCCGGGATCGTACGCCTTCGCGCGCGTGAAGGCCGCACGCCCGCCCGCGCCGTCGCCACGGTGCAGGCGCACAATGCCGAGCAGGATGTAGGCGTCCGACAGCTCATCCGGGTCCCAAAAAAGGTCGATGGCGCGCAGAGCCGCCTGCTCGGCGGCGTCGAGCTCGACCAGAAGGTCGTGCTTGTGCGCGTCTGCCATCAGTCGGCGCGCCTCGCGCAGCGCCGCGAAGCGCTCGACCCGCACCGGCTGAGCCGCCTGTGCACGCGCTTGCGCATCGCGCACAACCATGACCCCACGCACAGAAAGCGCCTTCTCGATCGCAGCCGCGGCGGCGCCGTCCGCGGGCGCCCCGCTGGCAGCCAACACCGCGATCTCGGTCGCGATCACAGCCAGCACCGACGTCAGTGTATCACGCTTGGTATACTTTGGCGGATGGACCAACCGCCGATGGACAAGCCGCGCCTGCGCCCGACCCTGGAGGCGTTCCCGCTCGCCACCAAACAAGGTCGCATGCTCGCGCTGCGCGACCCCTTGGGCCTGACCGATGCGATGGCCCTGCTGCCGCCGGTCGCGCTGTGCGTAGTCCAGCTCTTCGACGGCGTCCGCGACCGTCGCGAGATCCAGGCCGAGTTCCTGCGCCGCCATGGGCAGCTCCTCCCAACCGAGCTGTACGACCGCCTGGTCGCCGATCTCGATGGAGCGCTGCTGCTCGATTCCGATCGCTTCCGCGCGCATGTGGCCGAGGTTCGGTCGCGCTGGAGCGCCGAGCCGGTGCGCCCGGCCGCCCACGCCGGCAAGGCCTACCCGGACCAGCCCGCCGAGCTACGTGCGTTCCTGCAGGAGCACTTCGGCGCTCCCGACGGGGTGGCGGCGCCGCGTGCGCTCATCGCCCCCCACATCGATCTACACCGGGGCGCGCGTGCCTACGGCCTGACCTATCCCGCGCTCGCGCGCTCGGACGCCGACCTGTTCATTATTTTCGGCACCGATCATGTGGGCGCCGACCATCCGTTCACGCTCACGCGCAAGCACTACGACACGCCGCTGGGCCGGGTCGAGACCGACCAGAGCCTGTGCGACGCGCTGGTGAGCCGCCTGGGCACGCCGGCCACCGAGTCGCTGTTCGCCGACGAGCTGCACCACCGCAACGAGCACTCCATCGAGTTCCAGGCCCTGCTCTTGCGCTTCGTGCTGCCGGCGCAGCGCCCGATCACGATCCTGCCGGTTCTGTGCGGCTCCCTGCACCGCCTGCTCGAGACCACCGATGATCCGGCGGCGCGTCCGGAGATCGGGCGCTTCCTTCACACGCTGGCCGAGCTGACCGAAGGCCGCAAGGTGTGCGTGATCGCGGGCGCGGATCTGGCGCACGTGGGACCGCGCTTTGGCGATCCGCATCCGCTCGGGCCCGCCCAGCGCCAGCGTCTGGCGGAGGCCGATGCGAAGTCGCTGGCCGCCTGCGCCGCCGGCGACGCGCGTGCCTTCTGGGACACCATTCGCGCCGACGGCGACGCGCGCCGCGTGTGCGGCACCGCACCCATCTACCACACGCTCACGCTCGCGCGCGCGCGGGCCGGCGCGGTGGTGGCCTACGAGCAGTGTCCGGCCGAGAGCGGCTCCGTGGTCTCGGTGGGCGGCGTCGTCTTGCGCTGACGCGGGCATCTTGTGCTACCATGCCCGCGCCATGAAGCGGAAAAGCGTGCCCGTGCAGCCCTTCGACTGGCTGGTTTCACCCCGTCCCGCATATAACCCAAACTCACGGCGGCAGGCCATGTACCTGGATGAGCTGCGCTACCGGGCCGGCTTGCTGCGCCGCCTGGCTTTTTCGGCGCCTGAAGCCAAGGCGCGCCTGCGCGCCCGCGTGGCCTGGGACTTCGAGCTGCATGCCACGCCCTCGTTTGCTGCCAAGATCGACGGCATCGTCGATGAGATCTATCGCCGGGGCGGACCGCCCGGTGGAACCCCAAATTTATGAGGAGGCTTCCCATGCACAAGTGGATCGTGGCCGGGGGACTCGCCGCGATGCTCGTCGGATGCGGCGTCGACGAGGACATTCATAACAAGACGGTCGCCGATCTCGAGCGCACCAAGCAGGAGCTTGCCGACTGCCAGAAAAAAGGCAGCGAGCACGAGGCCGAGATCGCGAAGCTCAAGGCCGACGGCGAAAAGATGGAGAAGCGCCTGACCCAGCTGGGGCAGGAACGCGGCACGCTCTCGCTCGACCTCGAGCAGGCCAAGAAGCGCATGGAGGAGCTCAAGAAGGCCCAGGAGGCAGCTGAAAAGCGCAACGCGCAGTTCAAGCAGCTTCTGGCCAAGTTCAAATCCATGATCGACGCCGGCAAGCTACAGGTCGAGGTGCGCGAGGGCCGCATGCTGGTCAAGCTGCCCGACAACATCCTGTTCGATCCCGGCAAGACCGACCTCAAGGCCGATGGCAAGGAGGCCTTGCTGCAGGTCGCCAACGTGCTCAAGGAGATCAAGGATCGCAAGTATCAGGTGGCCGGCCACACCGACAACGTCCCCATCAAGTCCAAGCGGTTCAAGGACAACTGGGAGCTGTCGACCGCGCGCGCGCTCGAGGTGGTGCACTTGATGATCGCGCAGGGCGGCATGGATCCGAAGACGCTGTCAGCTGCCGGCTATGCCGACCAGCTCCCGGTGGCGCCCAACGACAGCCCCGAGAACAAGCAGAAGAACCGCCGCATCGAGATCGTTTTGCAGCCAAATATCGAGGACTTGCCGCCCATCGAAGAGACCAAATCGTAACTTGACACCCGCCCCTTAAAGCCTTATCTATCGGCTGCCGATGAAGAAGGTAGTGCCATGAATTTCGTGCAGTTACATGACGAGTGGGTGGCCCTGGATGGGGATCTGGTGATCGACCACGATCCCGAGCTGGCCGAGCTGTGCGCGCGCCTGCAGGCCGCCCACCGGAGCCATCTGACCATCGAGCGGATCGGCTCCCAGCGAGTATCCTTCCCGATCGAGATCGCTCCCGCCATTTCGTAAGAGAGCTGCGTCACTGCACGCCCGCGTCGCCACACGCGCGGGCGATCCATGCCGCGCGCTCGGCCTCAGCGCGGCCCGGGGTTGGCCGCACTGGGGTTGGCATGTTATCTTACGATTGGAGGTACTATGGCCCGAACGCTCCGCTCGCTCTGGGGGAACGCTTGGCTTGTTCTGCTTGCCGTCGGGTGCGCGCATGGTGGCGCGTCGTCTTCCGTCGGCCGCGACCTGGGACCGCTCTCCAACGTCAGCGGAACCTGGGACTGGATCGTCTCGACCAGCGACGAGGACAACAACAAGCGCATCGAGCAGGAAGAGTGGCACCTGCGCCAGAGCGGCGACGCTCTGGACGGAGACTATCTGCGCACCGTGACTGTGATTTCGGGCGACGACAACCTGTTTCGCTGCAACGGCGAGAAGCGGTTTCAGAAGCGAATGCGCTTTCAGGTGCAGGGGCGCGTCCGCGGCGCCCAGGTCCAGCTGCGCGAGGTGGGTGTCGAGATCGAGCCGGGCCCGTGCGGTCTGCCCGTGCATTCGCTGCAGACCTACGAGGGCCGCACGGCCGGCCAGTCACTGACCCTGTCCTGGGACGCCGAGATGCCTTCGGGGCTGCACCAGCGCGGGCAGCAGGTGCTGTTCCGGCGGCCGCCCGAGGAGCCCGGCGCACGGGCGGCCTCGCACGAGGAGGCTTCCTTTGCGCACACCCAGGAGCCGCCGGCCGCGCAGATCTCGGGCACCTGGACCTGGGAGATGCGCGGTCTGGGTTGGGACGGCGACGCCAAGGTCGAGCAGGAGGAGTGGCACCTGCAGCAGAGCGGCGGCAGCATCCACGGCTACTACGACCGGATCGTCACGTCGATCTCGACCGACGGCCATCCCTACCGGTGCAACCAGCAGACTCAATTCGCGACCGTGACCCGGTACCAGGTGGAGGGATCCATCTCGGGCCACGAAATCCAGATCCGCGAGGTCAGCTACGACGCCCGTCCGTCGCCGTGCGAGGAGCGCCCGCAGCGGCGCCTGGACGTCTACCACGGCAACGTGATGCCCGATGAGATCCGCTTGAGCTGGGGCACCGGGCAGCAGATCCTGCACCGCAGCCGGCCCCAGGTTCCCACGAGCTCGTTCTAGACAGCCTCACGGTTCATCGCTAGAATCCGCCCGCTACCCTTAGTTAAGGAGGTCGTTCATGCGCTCTCTTTGGGGACTCGCGACCGCGCTGCTCCTCTTCTACGGTTGCGGCGACGATACCGGCGCCCAGAGGCCCGATGCTCCCGCTGGCGACGCAGGGGCCGACCGGCCGGCCGACTCGCGGCCGCCTGACTCGCCGCCCCCGGTGGACGCGGCCGGCAACCAGTTCAGCGACGCCGGCGACTTCGCGACCCCGGTCAGCGACGGCAGCGTGTTCTGCGGCGCCGGCTCGATCGGCAGCGACTGCCAGCTGCCGGGCCAGACCTGCTGCTTCAACATGAACAATCCATTTGGCAACAATTGCGTGAGCGCGGGCGCGGATGCCGGCCCCTGCACGTTCGATCTGCCCTGCGACGGCCGCGAGGATTGCCCGACCGGCCAGAGCTGCTGCATCCGCTTTGTCAGCCAGAGCGTGGTCAGCTTCTGCACCACCGACAACTGCGTGACCACGGGTGCCATGACCAGCTTCGCCTGCCACAGCTATCGCGAGTGCCCGCAAGCTCTGCAGGCTTGCTGCCGCCTCGCCTTCTCGATCGCGGGCACCGAGTTCGCGACCCACTTCGGCGTCTGTCTGCCCCCGAACATGGTGCCCATGCTGCCGATGGGGCAGTGGCAGTGTGACATCCCTTAATTCTTACTGAGGAGGTTTGCATGCGGTTCCCTCGATTGGCTTATGGTCTGGCGTTCGGCCTGGTCACGGCCGGGCTCGCCGGCTGCGGCGACGACACCGGCACCGCGAGAGGCGGCGCCGGCGGCGCCGGCGGATCGGGCGGCGCGGGTGGGATGGCAGGAGCGGGCGGCTCCGGTGGCTCGGGCGGGACGGCAGGAGCGGGCGGCTCCGGTGGCTCGGGCGGCGTGGGCGGAACCGGTGGCCGGGGCGGCATGGGGGGCTCGGGTGGCGCGGGTGGAATGGGCGGTGCCGGCGGGACCGGCGGCTCGGCCGGCGCGCCGGGCGTCCAGTGCGGCCAGAACATGACCTGCACGCCTGATCAAACCTGCTGTGTCACTGCCATGCTGCCGCCCAGCTTCTCCTGCATGATGGGCGATTGCCCGCCCGGCCAGGGCAGCTTCCGCTGTGACGGCCCCGAGGACTGCCGGGGCGGGCCCTGCTGCGGCACGTTCACCGGCGTGGGCGGCGGGAGCGCAAGCTCGCAATGCGCGAACGGAACCGATTGCCCGCAGGGGCAGCAGGTGATCTGTCACAATCACAACGACTGTCCCGCCAGCGCGATGCACTGCTGCGTGCCCATGGGGTTCGGGAGCGGCTTCTGCTCGATGAACAACATGTTCCCGTTCACGACCTGCGACTAGCCGTGGCCAGTCGGTGGCCCTCCGCCACCTCCCGCAAGGAGGTGTGGCGGGCTGCCC
>DATFWX010000081.1:0-30035 GCA_035258845.1 Polyangia bacterium
CAGGAATGCCGTCCCCGTCACGGTCCAGGTCGAGCGAGTCCGGGCAGCCGTCGGCGTCCTCGAAGCCGTTCTTGGTTTCGGGCTCGTTGGGACATTTGTCGTCGACGTCCGGGATGCCATCGCGGTCGTTGTCGGGATCCGGGCACCCGTCCTCGTCCTCGAAGTCGTCAAAGTCCTCGGGGTCGTCGGGGCACTGGTCGACGTCGTCCTTGATGCCGTCGCCGTCGCGGTCGCCGATCGCGGGCTCGAAGATGAAGCCCACGAAGACCCGGCCGCCCGAGGCGGCGCCGTAGCTGGAATCGCCGGTCAGGCCGATGCCGCCGCCGATCTCGAAGAACGAGTTGCGCGCCAGGTACAGCTTGATGCCGGCCAGCGCCTCGGCCGGCTTGTTGCGCTGGCCTGTGGTCCCGATGGCGCCGAACACCTCGCCCAGGATGTCGAACTTCTGCGGCACCACCGCGTACGAGAGGCCGCCCCCCACCAGGGCTTCGGTTCCACTCTCGACCACGAGCCCGGTGCCGGCGCGCATGGGGATCATCATGTCGGGCGGGGTCGGCACTGCTCCGGTATCGATGAAGCGCCGGGTTTCGGGCCGGATGCGCGCGCCCACGTTGAGCGCGGCCCGGAAGCGGCGCGCGATGCCGAACTCCTTGTCGATGATGACCGTGGGTTGGAAGATGAACTGATTTTCGCCCAGGAACTTGTTGGAATCGCCGGTCGGCAGAATCATCGACGCCACCACACCCAGCCCGACCGGATAGCGGCTTGTGTTCAAGATTCGAATCTTCGGGTGGATCTGCAGGTCGCCGACGCCCTGCTCGCCAAACCCATAATCGAAGTTGAGGTTGGGGTTGGGATTGGTGTAGGCCGGGTAGCCCTGTCCGCCGGTGACGGTCAGCGGCAGGCCCACGCCCAGCTCGAACACCTTGAACAGGCCAAATGCGAACTGGAGCTGTGGCGTCAAGATGTTCTGGACGACGAAGTGGTTGGTCATGTTACTGGAGTCGTCGCCCAGCCTGAGGACGTTGCGGCCCCAGCTCGTGACCAGCCCGAACGAGAGGTCCAGGTGGCCCAGGATCTGGGACGCGTTGAGGGTGATGTAGCCTTTAGAATCGACGGCTGGCCGGAAGATCTGCAGGTCGATTGGCTCCGCGCCCGTTTGTGCTCGGGCTGCCGGTGCCCACGCGATCACTGCGGCTCCAACGACCACCGCCAACGACCAGGAACGAACGCGCATTCGATTCCTCCGCGGGGCTCCCGAGCTGGCGTCTTCACGAGCCCCGGGGCCCATTCGTATCATGCCCAGCGACGGAAATCAATCTCCTCGTAGCGACTGGGGTTTTTCCCCTGGTCAGGGTCCCTCATCGGTCCGCTTGCGAATCACGAAATCGACCCGGCGGTTTTGCGACCAGCACTCGGGGGTATGGCTGTGGCATTTGGGCCGGGTCTCGCCGTATCCGCGTGCATCCAGCCGGTTCGACTCGACCCCGCGCGCAATCAGGTAGCGCTGGCAGGCATGGGCGCGCCGCTCGGTCAGATTCATGTTGTAGGCGTCCGAGCCCCGTTCGTCGGCATGGCCCTCCACCTCCAGCTCCAGGATCTGCGGGTTGCCGATCATCAGGCGCGCCATGGCATCGAGGATGGGGAACGAGACCGGCAGGATCTCGTCGCTGTCGGTGCGGAAGTAGATGGGTTGGATGATTTCGAAATGGGTGCCCCGGTCCCGCACCAGCTCGAGGTCCGGGCAGTCGGGGCCGTTCGGGCATTTCTCGTCGGTGTCGCGGATGGGCGGGCTGTCCGGACAGCCGTCGTCGTCCTGGTAGCCGTTCCGGGTCTCGGGCAGGTTCGGGCACATATCGTCGACGTCCGGGATGCCGTCGCGATCGTTGTCCGGATCGGGGCAGCCGTCCTGGTCCTCGAAGCCGTCGAAATCCTCGGGGTCGTCGGGGCACTGGTCGACGTCGTCCTTGATGCCATCACCGTCCCGATCGCCGACCGCGGGCTCGTACAGGAACCCGACGAAAATGCGCCCCCCGGTGGCGGCGCCGGCCCGTGGATCGCCGTTGAGCGCAATGCCCCCGCCCAGCTCGAAGTAGGAGTTTTTAGCCAGGTAGAGCTTGACCCCGGCCAGGGCCTCGGTGGGATTGGCCGGGCCTAAGGCGGCGCCGTAGAGCTCGCCCAGGACATCGACCCGCTGGGGCACGATCGCGTACGAGAGCGCACCGCCCCACAGCATCTCGGCCCGGCTCGCGCCCAGACGCGCGCCCAGGTTGGCGGCGGCGCGCAGGCGCCCCCATTCCTTGTCGACCACAACGGTCGGCAGCGCCAGGGCGTCATTGGAGTGGGTGGGCAGGAGCGCGGTCGCGACCACCGCCAGGCCCACCGGGTAATGGCTGGTGTCGAGCAGGCGCAGCTTGCTGTGAAGCTGCAGGTCGCCCAGCCCCTGATCGGCGAAGCCGGGCCCGCCCGCGACATAGAGCGGGACCCCGACGCCCAGCTCGAGCCGCCGCCACAGCCCGAGCGCCGCCTGGAGCTGGGGCTCGAGCTGGTTTTCGATGCCCGGGCCCACGTCGCGACCCCAGGTCGTGACCAGGCCGAACGAGAGGTCGCCCGAGCCCAGAACCTGCGATCCGTTGATGGTGACGTAGCCCTTGGAATCGACGGCGGGACGGAACACGGTCTGGGCGTGTGCGAGCGGTACATACACGAGACCCAGAAGGACGAGGCCGGCCAGAAAGCGCATGCGAACCTCCTACGTGCTGCCCAACCTGCTGGGTACGCGCGAGGTAAAAAAAGGATCTTCGTGTCATGATGGCGCGCGTGCGGAGCGCCCTGTCCACGCTGTGGCGACCCGAGCGCCCGGCTGGACCGCAGGCGCTCGTCGACGGGCTGCGCGCCCTGGGCGCCGAGCGCGTGGTTCTCGACTCCACGCTGCCGACGGATCTGGCGGCCGAGGTATTGACCCTACGCGGGGTCGAGGTGGCGGCGCTCGAGCAGGCCGGGCGCGCGCGCCTATGCGCTCCCGAGCGCGCCGAGCGAGCGGCGGCGGCGGAGGCGGCCACGCGGGTGATCGAGCAGGCGGCCCAGGCCGGCGTGCCGGTATGCGTGCTGGCGCTGGGCTCGATCGCGGCCTCGTGGGAGCCCGCCGACCTCGCGCGCGCGTTCGCACGCGATGAGTGGGCGCTCGGGGCCGGTCTGGGAGCGCAGATTTCGACCGAGCGGGCCGCGCAGGCGCAGCGCCACCTGGACGCGGCTCGGTTCGCGCTCGAGCGAGTGGTGGCGGTGGCCGAGCGCGCGGGCGTGCGGGTCGCGCTCGGGCCGCGCCCGCACCCGTGGGCCCTGCCCTCGCTCGACGAGGCGGCCGCGCTGCTGGCCGATTTCCGCGGCGCGCCGCTCGGCTACTGGCACGACACCGCGGCCGTCCACTGCGAGCAGGCGCTGGGGCTGGGCGAGCCCGCGCGCTGGCTGGAACGTCTGGGCCCGGCCGGGCTGGGCGTGCGGGCGGCCGATGCGTGCGGGCTCCTGGCCCCGCTGGCACCCGGCCTGGGCGAGGTCGATTTCACCCCGCTCGGCAAGCTCCCGCTGGCTACCGTCACGGCGCCTGCCGACGCGGCGCCTGCAGAGGTGGCGGCCGCGCTCGCCCTCGTGCGCAGCCTCTAGCTTCAGCACAGCTTGATCGGTTGGCCTTACGGGATCTCGAGGCCCTCGTTGTGGCAGACGAACTTGACGAACTGCCTGAGCTGGGCTTCGAGCGAGTTGAAGGCCCGGACCGCGCCCTCGCGGTTCTTGAGCTTGCAGTACGACGCGCCCAGCACGCGGTTCGCGGTCTGGTTGTGCGGGCTGAGCTTGCGCGCCTTGTTGCACATCTCGACCGCAAGCGTGAACTGCCCCTTCACGTACGCGTCCATGCCCTGTGACGCCAACGCATCGGCTTCCGCGCTTTCGGCCGCGCTGGGCTGCTTTTCCTTCTCGACCGGCGGCGCCGCTGGCTTGGGCGGGCGCACCCGCGGTGGGGTGGGCGTCGCATTCTCGCGCGGCGGCCGCTGGCGCGGCGGGGTCTCGGCCACCGCCTGCGGCTTGCCGCACGACTTTACGATCTCGACTACGCGCGTATTGCTGTCGTCCTCGATCTTGACCTTGTCGGCCTCCCGTTTGGCTTCATCGCATTTGCCGGCCTGGACGGCTCGGTTGGCGAGCGTGAGGTGCTCGCGCACGTAGCTGCGCCGCACCTCGTCCCAGTCCTTGCGCGCGCGCTCCTTGTACGGCGAGTCCTCGGTGATGGCGTTGAACGCTTCGACCGCGGGGTCCCAGTCGCGGTTGGCGCTCGACTTGGTGTAGCGCGCAAATGCCTCCTGATTCTTCATGCCGGCTTCGGCGCGTTGCTTGCGCTCGCGCGCCATCTCATCGTCCGGACGCGCCTTGAGCACCTGGTCGCATTCGCGGATGGCGTCGTCCCAGCGCTCTTCGTTGATGAGCTGGGTCACATGGCTCAGTGCGCGGTCGATCTCGAGCTCGCTGGGCCCGCTCGGGGTGCCCAGCGGGGCGGCGGCGATCTGGGCGTCGGGCGGCCCGGCGCCGGTGCCGCCGTGGCCGAACAGCCGGTCGCGGAAAATGAAGGCGACCAGCGACAGTGCCACCAGCGCCACGAACACCCCCATGGCCGGGCTGATGGCGCGCCAACCGCCGGGCGAGATGTCGGTGACGGTGGCGTCGCGGTCGAATACAAAATCCTCACCCGGCTCGACGAAGCGCAAGCGCACGTGGCCGAGATCGATGATGTCCCCGCGCCGCAGCTCGACCTTTCCGTATTCCTCGCCGTTGACGCGCACGCCATTGGCGCTCTGCAGGTCAACGATGTTGTAGCGACCGTGCTCGCGCACGATGGCGGCGTGATGGCGCGAGATCGAGCGGTGGTTGACGACGATGTCGTTGTCGTCGACACGGCCGATGACCAGCTTGGCCTTGTCGAGCAGAAACTCCTGACCCGCAAAGTTGGACGAAAGCACGACCAGACGGGCCGGCAGGTCGGCCTGCGTCGAAACCGGCGTCGTGGGTGCGACGTCGAGCGCGGCATCGGGCAGCGCCTCGGCGGAGGCCGCGCCGGCGGGCGCGGGCGCACCGGCCGCTTCCACGCCGTTCCCGCCGCCTGCACGCGCGGCCTCGGCCCCCGGAGTCATGGCTTCGTCCGGGGGCCGTTCGAGCGGCAGCGTCTTGACCTCGCCGAAGGGGTCGGCAGCTCGGCCCGCGGCCGCGACGGCCCGATCCATCTTGAGCGCCAGCAGGTAGTCGCCGATCTGGATGCGGTCGCCTTCCGACACCGCGATGCGACCTGTGATCTTGTTCCCGTTGACCTTGATGCCGTTGTAGGAGCCCAGGTCCTCGATGTAGACCGAGCTATTCTGTTTGACCAGCTTGGCGTGCCGGCGTGACACGTTGCGCTCGGTCAGCCGGATGGTGTTGCCCTCCTTGCGGCCGATCGTGATCTCGTCACGAATGAGCGGGACGACTGTGGTTTTACCCTCGTCGTCCTCGATGATGAGCTTGAACATTCGGCGCGTCCGCTAAAACGGGCTAACCCGGGTAAAGATTCTATCTTTCAAGGGGTTTGGAGTCAAGCCGACTACCGGCTCGACATGTTTCGCCCACCCTCGCGCTGGCCCGAGAAGTTGTTCCAGGCGCGCAGGTAGTCGACTGCGGTGCGAAGCTGGAAATCCCCCGCCAAAAGCGTGCCGGCCGGGCCCATTGCCTCCCCCTTGCCGGCGGTTTCGCCCTTGAGGTGCCGGGGCAGCTCCTGCTCGCGCTGGATATGGCGGTCGGTGTCGGATACCGCGGCCTTGAGCTGCTCGGCCTTGAGCTGCTCCACCCACACGTCCGGGGTGATGCCCTTTTCCTGGATCGAGCGCCCACTGGGGGTCAGGTAGCGCGCGATGGTCAGCTTGAGGCCCGACCCGTCGTCCAGCTCAATGACCGTCTGCACCGACCCTTTCCCGAATGATTGCGTGCCCATGAGCAGGGCACGCTGGTGGTCCTGGAGCGCCCCCGCGACGATTTCGGAGGCCGAAGCGGAGCCGCTGTTGATGAGGCAGATGATGGGAAAGCCGGTGCGGGTGCCGCGCGAATGCGCTTTTTCCTCATCGATCACGCGGCCGCCCTTGCCGACCGTTTTTACGATCAACCCGGAGTCGATGAACTCGTCGGCCACCCGCACCGCCTGATCGAGCAGACCGCCCGGGTTGTCGCGCAGGTCGAGCACCAGCCCGCGCAGCCGCCCGCCCGGCGACCCCTGCTCGAGCTTGTCCAGGGCCTCTCGCAGCAGCTGATCGGTGCGATCCTGGAACTGCAGGATGTGCACCCAGCCGACGCCAGGCTCGATGGCCTGATACTTGACCGAGATGACGCGCACCAGGTCGCGCACCATGTTGAACTCGCGCGGCTGCGGCCAGCCTTTGCGGTTCACGGTCAGCCGGACACGGGTTCCGCGCGCGCCCTGCATCAGGCGCACCGCGTCGTCGATCGAGAGGTCGTCGGTCGGAGTGTCGTCAATCTTGAGGATGTGGTCGCCCGACTGGATGCCCGCGCGCGCGGCCGGCGTGCCCTCGATGGGCGCGATGACCACCAGGTCGCGATCGCTCTGCCGCTTTTCGACCTGGATGCCGATGCCCGAGAACTCGCCCGAGGTCTCGTTCTTCATGGCCTTGTAGCGGTCGGGGTCCATGAACTCCGAGTGCGGGTCGAGGCGGCTGAGCATGCCGTCGATGGCGCCGTAGATCAGTTTTTCCTGATCGACGTCCTCGACGTAGTTGTTCTCGACGTACGAGAGCACTCGCGTAAACACGTTGAGCTTCTTGTAGGGCGAGTAGCGGGCGGACGGGCCCGCGTCAGCCAGGTGCGTGACTGCCATACCGCCGGCAAACGCGCACCAGATGCAGATGAAAAAAAGGCCCAGCCGCTGCTTGCGCATCATCGCCTTCCAGTATGACGCAGGAGCGGTTCGGGGTCGAGCGCGGCCATGCCTCGTCGCACCTGAAAGCGCAGGCGGGTTCCGGCGGCGGTGCCGATGGGGTCGCCGGCCGCCACCCGGTCGCCGGGGACGACGGTCGCCGCGTTTACGCCCGCGACCGTCCCCGCCCCGGTCGCCGCTCCGGTCGCCCCGCCTCCCGCCCCGCCTCCCGCCGCGCCTCCCGGCGCGCCCGCGCCCGTCGCCGCCAACCCGGCCGCGACCGTATAGAGGCCCCCATCGTGTTCTATCACGACGGTCTGACCGAGGCCGGCCACCTCGCCCGCGAACCGCACCACCCCGGCCGCCGGCGCGCGCACCTCCTCGCCCGGATGCGTGGCCAAGAGCACCCCGCGCCGCTCCAGCTCGAGGCCCGAATCGGGATCCTCGTACGGGCCGAAGTGGCCCACGACCAGCGGATGCGCGAGCGGGGATCGGAGCTTGAACAGCGGCGCCGGCTCGGTCGCCTGCACCCGCGCGGCCGCAAGACGGCTGCGCTCGCTCATGAGAGCCGTGCGCTCGCGTGCGAACTGGCGTAGCTCGGACAGGTCGCGCTCCAGGATCCGGTTGGCGGCCGCGCGCCGGGCAAAAAACTCGTCGCGCGAGCCCGCTTCCGCGAGCAGCCGCGCGAATCCGCCGCGCTCCAGCTTGTAGAGCGCGCGCAGCCGCACCCGCAGGTGCTCGCGGCGCCGGGCCAGCTCGCCCGCCACGATCTGCTCGCGCCGATCGTACTCGCGCACCACGTCATCGTCGCTCTGCGCGACCGCGAGCAGCGCATACAGGAAAAGCTCACACATGCAGGTGCCGGCGCACAGCCAGGTGCGCGCCCAGAAGGCCGGTCAACGCGGCCACAGCAACGCCGGCCGCAATGTGCGCGCCCGGCGGGAACCCCAGATGAATCCCGCCCAGAAGGCCGCCCAGAAGCGCCTCCACGCGCGGCGCGGCGGCCCGGAACAAGAGGTAGAGCGAGAGCGCGCCCAGCCCACCGCCCAGGAGGCCCTCGAGCAGGCCCTCGATCCAGAAGGGCGCGCGCACGTAGCGATCGGTGGCACCGACCAGCTTCAGGATCTCGATCTCCTCGCGGCGCGCGAACACGGCCAACCGGATGGTCGCGAAAGCCAGGTACAGGCAGGCCGTCCCCACCAGCGCGAACGCCACCCACGCAGCCGCGCGCGCCAGGTCGGCGGCCGCGGCCAGCCGCTTGACCCAGTCGCCGCTGGTCTCGACCTGGTCGACGCCCGGCATGCGCCCGACGCGCTCGGCCACCGCGGCCAGGGTGGCGACGTCGTCATGGCCGCGCGCGAAGCTGACCTCGAGCGAGGGCGGCAGGAAGTCGTCGTCGACGCCGTCGAGCAGGGGAGAGCTGGGCCCGAGGCCGCTCTTGAGGCGCTCCATGGCCTCGGCGGCGGTGATGTAGCGGACATGCTCGATGCCGGGGACCCGCCGCAGCGCCTCCGCCACCGCCGCCGCGCGGCCAACCGACGCCTCGGGCTGGAAGTATACGGTGAGCTGGACGCCCTGGCCCCAGTTGGCCAGCACATCGTGCAGGTTGCGGGCGGCCACGTGCACGGTGCCCACCAGAACGATCCCGAGCGCCACCGCGGCCACCGCCACCACGGGCAGGAGCGGCGCCGCGCGCATCACTGCTCCCGCCTGCTCGATCGCCGATCGCGCGTAGGAAAATAGCTTCACTCGCGCTCCCCGTTGATGGTGGTGAGCTGGACCACCGCACCGGTACCCTGGACGCGCCCGCGCACCAGCTGAACGCGCCGGGCGCCGCGCCGCGCGCCCCACGCGATGACGGCCGGATCGTGCGTGGCCACCACCACGGTGGTGCCGGCCGCGTTCGCAGTGGCCAGAAGGTCCAGGATGCCCTGCGCGGTCTCGACGTCGAGATTGCCGGTGGGCTCGTCGGCGAGCAGGATGGCCGGCCGTGCCACCAGCGCGCGCGCCAACGCGACCCGCTGCTGCTCGCCGCCCGATAGCCGCGCGCACGCGACCCCGGCGCGGTCGGCCAGCCCCACCCGGGCCAGCGCCAGCCGCGCACGCGCCTCCACCTGGACGCGCGGCAGGCCAAGGATCTCGAGCGGCACGCGCACGTTGTCGAGCGCGCTGCGACCGCGCAGCAGCTTGAAGTCCTGGAACACCACGCCCACGTTGCGGCGCAGATAGGGCAGAGAGCTGGCGCGCAGGCGGGTCACCTCGCGGCCCGCGATCGAGACCGTGCCGTCGTCGGCGCGTTCGGCCAGATAGAGCAGCCTGAGCAGCGTGGTCTTGCCGGCCCCCGAGGGACCGGTGATGAGCGCGAGCTCGCCCGCGCGCACATGAAACGAGACATCCTCCAGGGCCGGCGCGCCCGCGTAGTGCTTGCGCACGCGCACGAGCTCAATCACGGGTCTATCTTAGCCTGCCGACCGGCTGCACCGCTAGCCGTGGCGTCTTCTGTCGCCATGTGGTGACAGGCCGAAGGCCCCGATATCCCGATGCGAACCGCTGGCACAAGGCCTGCTACGGCACCCGCGGATCATGGCTTCCCACCCCCGGCTCGCGCCCAACGCGGCGCTCGCTCTCCTCACTTTTCTGATTGGCTGTGGTCCTTCCGCCCTGGGCCTCGACGACACCGGTGGCGGCGATGACGACGGCAAGTTCGATCGCGCCTCGAGCGCGCTCATCATGCCGGCCGCGATCGTGGCCTGGCAGCGCGCCCGCAGCTGGGGCAGCAAGCACCTGGAGTGGCACACCGAGCGGCGCTGGGACCTGCTCGATGCCTCCAACCGCGAGTGGGCCCAGGGCAAGGGCTGGTCGCGGGCGAACCTGCAGGAGGGCGCGCCCGGCAACGGCCTCGAGTTCCTGGCCATGCACCGCGGCATGATGATGATGCTGCGCGACCAGTTCCCGTCGCAGGCCGCGCTGTTCGCCGGCTGGAAAACCGCGCCCACCGATCCGCGCGATCGCAACGACCCGCTGCCGCACAAAGCCACCACGCCCTTCGACGACAACATGCTGCAAGCGATCGATCGAATCGACAACCAGATCGACAGCTTCGAGAGCGACGACGATTTCGGCCTTTTCGTGCAGACCGCGATGCGCCCGACCGCAAGCAACCCCAAGCATCGCAGCGACGATCCGTCGGCCGGCATCCACAACTACCTGCACGTGCGCTTCAGCGACAGCTCGAGCCCGATCAACGTGGGCGATCCCACCGTCAATCTCGAAAACAAGCGGTTCTGGCGCCTGCACGGCTGGATCGATGCGCGCTGGAGCGCGCTCCGGGCGGCCCGGGGCGAGAGCGCCGACGAGCCGGCCTACAAGGACGCGCTCGACCAGGCCATGCAGGGGATGGACGAGGTGACCCGCAGCGCGGCCGCCGGTCCGCCCGACGACGTGCCCGACTCGTTGATCGACGAGCTTTTGGCGCTCTAGCCCGAGCCCGAGCTCGAGCTCGAGCCGGTCATCGGGATCAGAAAGCGCGTCCCGGTGATCTCGTTGACGCCTACGTAGACGTCGACCCCATAGGCCGCGCGCACCTGGCGATAGGTGAGCACCTCCTCCACCGTGCCCTGAGCCAGCGCGGCCCCGTCCTTGAGCAGCAGCAGGCGGTCGCAGTAGCCCGCGGCCAGGTTCAGATCGTGCACCACCAGCACCACGCAACAGCCGGCGCGCGCGTGCGCACACAAGAGCTCGCAGATTGCAATCTGGTGATGGATATCGAGCCCGGCCGTGGGCTCGTCGAGCAGCAGCGCCTGCGCCTGCTGGGCCAGAGCGCGCGCAACGTAGGCCCGGCGCAGCTCGCCAGCCGAGAGCGCAAAGATGGGCCTTTGCGCCAGCTCGCGCACGCCACAGGCGGTCATGGCCTGCTCGGCCGCCGAAAGGTCGGCCGCGCCCTCCAGACCGAGCGCACCCAGGTGCGGGGTGCGCCCCAGCAGCACCAGCTCGCTGACCGTGAACGGGAAGTCGACCGGCGTCTCCTGCGGCACCACCGCGACCCGCTTCGCAAAGCTCCTGCGGTCGAAGTCGGTGGGCGCCCGACCGTCGACCGTGACCGTGCCCGCGGCCGGGCGCAGGAAACCCGAAAGCAGGCGCAGGAGCGTGGTCTTGCCCGACCCGTTCGGCCCCAGCACGCCCGTAAGCTGCCCGCGCTCGGCCGAAAGCTCGACCTCGTGCAGCACCGTACGCGGGCCGTACGCGAACGAAAGACCGCGCGCGCGAATCAACGCGCGAGCTCCGGATGCAGGATCGCCGCCAGCGCGCGCGCGCCCTCGACCACGCGCGGACCGGGCCGGAAGATGAGATCGCCGTCGACCGCGTGCAGGCGGCCCGTGCGCACCGCCGGCAGCTCTGGAAAGCGCTGCCAGTACGCGAACGGGCTCTGCTTGGGATCGTCGTTCTTGTGCGAGCCCACGATCATCACTTCGGGCTGGTGACGCAGCACGCGCTCGAGCGAGTATTTGGGAAAGCCGTCTCCGGCGTCCTCGGCCACGTTGGCGCCGCCGGCGGCGGCCAGGAGATCGCTCGTGTAGGTGTGCTTGCCGACCACGAACAACGGGTCACTCCAGACCAGGAGCAGCGTGCGCACGCGGGGCGCGCGTGCGGTGGCCGCGCGCACCCCGGCAACGCCTTCCCGGATGCGGGCTGCCAGAGCGTGCGCAGCCTGGGCCCGTCCCACCAGCACACCCAGATCGAGCACGGTCGGCTCCAGATCGGCCAGGGTCTCGGTGCGGGTCACATAAATCGGCACGCCCATGCGCTCGATCGCCTCGGCGGCCTGTTGCGGGTTGGCGGTGGTGGCGGTGACCACGACGTCGGGGCGCAGCGCGACGATCTTCTCGAACGAGGGCTCGAGATCGGTGCCGACGCGCGCGACCTGGGTGGCCGCAGGGGGGTAGTCGCTGAAGCTGTCGACGCCGACCAGGGTTTCCTGGGCGCCCAGGGCAAACAGGATCTCGGTCACGTTGGGGGCCAGCGAAACCACGCGGTGTGCGGGCAGCGTGCGCACATGCACCGGGCGGCCCAGCTCGTCGCGCAGGGGCGGCGACGTCGGCGCCCGCGTGCGCGAGCACCCGAGCAGCAGCGCTAGAACAGTCGCTCGCCGCGCCGTCGCCACAGGAGCACCAGGAAAAAGGGTCCCCCGATGAGAGCGGTCACCACGCCCACGCCGGGCTCGCTGCCCAAAGGCAGGAAAGCCAGCCGGGCGGCAGTGTCGCACAGGGACAGAAACAGGGCGCCGCCGAGCGCGCTGGCCGGCAGCAGCAGCCGGTGGTCGGGCCCCAGCAGCAGGCGCAGCGCGTGCGGAACCACGATGCCGACGAAACCGATGGGACCCGCCACCGCCACCGCAGCCCCGGTCAGAAGCGAGGCCGCCACGAACAGGGCCCGCCGGGTGGCCTCGACATCGATGCCGACCGAATGCGCGCCCTCGTCGCCCAGCGCGAGCGCGTTCATGCGTGGCGCCAGCACAACCAGCGCCAACAGGCCCAGCGCGGTCCAGGCCGCCACCGCCAAAAGGTGCTCCCAGGCCGGCGAGCCCAGCGCGCCCACCAGCCACAGCAGCACTTCCTGGGCGCGCCCGGGGCGAGCCAGAAACGTGAGCGCCACAATGATCCCGCCCGCGAAGGCATTGAACACCACTCCCGCCAGCAGGGCCACGTGCGGGACCAGCCGGCCGCGCACGCGTCCGACCGCATACACCAGCGCGACCGTGCCCAGCGCGCCCAGAAACGCCCACACCGGCAGGAGCGGGGCCCAGCCGGCGCCGCTCAGGATGGCCAGGGTCGCGCCCACGGCCGCGCCCGCCGACACCCCCAGCACGTACGGGTCCGCCAGCGGATTGCGCAGGAGAGCTTGAAAGGTCACGCCCGAGCCGGCGAGCGCAGCGCCCACGACCGCACCCAGGAGCACGCGCGACAAGCGCGCCTGGACCACGATGGCGCGATCGGGCGTGCCGGCCGTGAGCGCAGCCCGCCAGCTCACGGTTTCGACTCCAATCGTGACCGCCAGCACGAGCGCGCCTGCAAGCGCGAGAGCGAGCAGCGCGAGGACGCCGCCCAGGCGGGCCGCCGTCACGCGCGGAGCGACCGGTGCGTTCACGCAGCGACCTCGTCCGCCACGCCGTAGAGCGCGCACAGCGCACGCCGCCCGGCCGCGCGGTCGTAATGGTACATGCGCTGCAGCGGAAGATAGATCTCGGCGGGCGCCATGATGCAGGCCTCGCGGGCGCGCAGATGGGACGCCGAATCGACGATGCCCGCGGGCGCGACCGCCTGCAGACACGGCGCCGGACAGCCCGTGCACGGATGGCGCGGGAGCGTCGACTCGGGCAGCTCGTGCGGTGCGAACACGGCCGCGCGCAGCGCCAGCCAGGGCCCGAAGCGATCACCGACCAGGATGAGGATCTGCTCGGAGCGGCGGCCCAGCCCGGCCAGCTCGCCCAGCTTGACGAAGTCGAGCCGCAAAGGCGCCCGGAAGGTCGGGAACACCACCCGGCAGCCTTCCCAGAGCCGGTCCAGCCCCGCAAACACCTCGGCGCAGAAATCGTCGAGCGGGTGAGGCCGGCGCGCGAGCCGACCCACCGGATCCGCCGCCACCCACTCCAGAAAGCGCTCCCAGTGCGCGCGTCCACCCGAGCCCACGACCACGATCGAGCGCGCGCCCGGATGCACGTTGCGGGCCCGCAGTTCGGGGGGCGCGGAGGCGTCGTAGCGGTCGCGGCCGATCACACCCAGCTGATTCAGCCCCGCCGGCTCGAGTGCCGCGCGCACATCGTCCAGCCAGGTCACGGCACGAACACGATACCACCCCAGAACCGCGGAGGCAGCGAGGTGTGGATGGGCTGAGCGCTCAGCTCGCGCCGCGTCGCCAGGTCGACCACGCGCAAGCCACTTTGCGTGGCTGCGCTGGCCCCGTACCCGCGATCGACCACCCAGAGACGGTTGAGCGGATCGAGCGCGAGCCCGGCTGCGTGGCCGCTGAGGACGGGTGGGCTGACCTGGCCGCCCAGGGTGAACGAATGCAGATTGGACGCACCCTCGGTCGAGGCGGGGTCGACCGCGCTCAGGAAACCGTCGCCGCTCGCGGTGACCAAGAAGTCGCTGACGTAGCGCCCCCCGAGCGCCTGCGCGGTGACCATGAGCCCGCGCGAGACGCGTGCCTGCAGGTCGACGCGCTCGATGCCGCCCTTCTGCCCCGAATAGTCCTCGACCGCCGCCACCAGCACGTTGGGCGTGCCCGGTTCCTCGTGCACCCAGCCGGCCGGGTTCTGGGCCATCATGTCGATGCTGCCCACCATAGCCTGTGTGGCCAGATCGACGATCGCGATTTTTCCAGGGCCGCGCGGAGGCTTGAGCTGCTGCGTGTCGTCCCAGAGCGCGCAGAAGGCATACAGCAGATTGCCCTTTCTATAGATCGCGACCAGGTTCGGCTTGCCGTCGGGATCCAGCGACGACAGCGAGATCTCGCCGATCATGCTGGTCACCTCCGGGTTGACGACCGCGATGCCGGGCCCCTCGAGCTCGGCCAGGTACAGCTTGCCGTCGGGCCCGACCACAAGATCCTGAGGATCGCTGCCGCGGCCGGTCGAGGTCTGCATCCCCATCGCCCGCAGCCCTGCCATCGCAAAGGCGGCCACGTTGTCGGCATCGGTGGCGCCGAACTCGTTGATCACGAACAGGCGGTCGCCGACGGCTTTGAGCGCGCTGTCCTCGCCCAGCGCGAGCACGTTGTCCGTGACCGCGAAGCTATGCAGATCGATGCGCGCCGCGTGCCCGGGCGTCATGTAGTCGGTCAGCGCGACCAGGGCCGCATTGCCGGCCGGGGTCCCCGGGTGGTTGGCATCGCCGCATCCCACCACAACCAAAACCAAAAGTGCCATCAGCTCTCGGATCATGTTCACTCCTTCCAGGTCAGGGTTACGAACCAGGCGCGCCCGGGCAACGGATACCCGCCAAAATCCTCGATGGCCGAGCGGCACATCGAATCGGGGCACGCAGAGTGGGCGCGAAACACGAGCTCGTCGGTCGCGTCCAGAAGATTCTTGATTTCGAAAAGCAGCGTCCACGGCCCCACCCGCGTGCGTGCGCCGACGGCGTGAAACACGCGCGCCGGGAACTCGATGGTGTTGGCCGGATCGCCGTACAGGCCGGCGCTCACGCGCGCCTCGTAATAGCCCCCGATTCCGACGCGCCCGAGCGGCCACTCGCCCTCGAGGCGGGCAAAGGCCTCGTGCACCGGCCGGCCGGCCACGTGCATGTCGGTGTCGTCGTAGCGCAGATCGAGAAACGTGTAGTTTGCGGTCAGCGCGGCCCGGGCGGTGGCGAGCGCGAGCGCGCTCTCGAGGCCGCGCGCGGTGGTGCTGCCCGCATTGATGGGCGAGGTGAAGCGAAACCCGGGGGTGTAGACGATCAGGTCGTCGGTCCGGCTCTCGAAATAGTCGGCTTCGACTAGCACCCGCGCCCAGCGGCCGGCGCCCCGCCGCTCCCACAGAAGGCCCAGGTCCCAGTTGAGGCTCTGCTCGGGCACAAGGTCGGGCCGGCCCACGAAATAGCCCAGGTTGGCGTAGAGGTCATAGAACGAGGGCAGCCGGAAGTAGCGGCCCAGGTTGGCCTTGGCGGAAAGATCGCGCAGCGGTGTGCGCCACCGGACGCCCAGCCGGGGCGACGGCACCACATCGGCACGCTCGAGATCGGCCCCCTCGGGCATTGCCAGCGCGAGCGAGGCGCGCGGCCCGGTGGTGCGATAGGCATCGATGCGCACGGCCGGCTCGATGAGGAGCGCGTCGCCGAAAAGCGCAATCGAGTCGGCCGCGGTCAGCGCGCCCTGCACGCGCAGCGCGTGCGGCGACCGCTGGGGGCTGACTTCATCAGACTCGGCAAAATGCTCGGCCGCCAGCTCGGGCGTGAGCGCGACCAGGTGGTGCGTGCCGAGGGCGCGCGCAAGCCGCACGCTGGCGCCGCCGGCCTCGCTCCAGTCGGTCAGGTCCATCACCCCGCCGAACTCGGACGCAATCGGGTCGGTAAAGTGGCGCCGCTCGGCCAGCGCATAGGCGCCCAGACGGCCCGACCAGGCCTTGAGGTCGACCCCTGCGCGCAGGGTCGAGAGGTGGGCGGCCGTCACGGTCGCGTGATCGGTGCCCGGGACACCCTGGTCCTTCCAGAAGCTGTGCCCGGCCACGCGCAGCTGGTCGCCCCCCGCGCCGTGCCGGACCACGGCTGCGTGGGCATCGATTTGATTGAAGTCGTTGTTCTGGCGCTGGTCGGTAAAATCGTCGGCCGGATTCTGCGTGGTCCCGTTGCCGTTGCGAAACGAGAAGTCGCCCTCCGAGCCCAGATACGACAGGAACGCGCTGTACTCCCAGATCCCGGTGCCCGGCCGGGCGGCCCGGTAGAGATCGATCTTGCGGGTGCCGAAGGAGCCCAGCGAAAGGCTGGCCGAGGTGGCCGCGGCACCTCGCTCGCGCCTCGTGACCAGATTGATCGCGCCGCCGATCGCCTGCCCGCCCAGCTCGGGCGGCGCCTGCCCGCGGTACACCTCGATCCGGTCGAGCGCGTCGAGCGGCAGCACCGAAAGGTCCACGCTGCCCAGCATTCCGCGGCTCATCGGGACGCCGTCCAAGAACACCGCGACCTCGGCGCTCGACGAGCCCCGGATGGAGACCGCGCTGTAGGCACCCAGACCGCCCAGCGAGCGCACGCTCGTGCCCGCGCTCTCGGCCAGCGTCTCGGCCAGCGAGCGCACCCGCTCCTCGGCTCCGCGCACGTCGATGACCGTGACGAACGGGGTCACCTCGGTCGGTGCCGGCTGGTCGCCGAGGCGCGTGTCCTCGACCTCGACCGCAGGCACGCGCAGCTCCTGCTGGGCAGCCGCCCAGCCCGGGCTTGCCAGGATTCCGAGGAGCAGGGCCAGCGCGAGCGGGCGCATCCTTCCCTCCGAAGGACGTTGGCTTCGCGCGCGGGCAGGTTTCCTGGCTTCCGGATCGTCCTACTTGCGGGGCCTTCCCAGGCGGCACCATCGCCGCCCAGTGGCTGTGAAAGCAGCCCGCGTTCGTCCCCGGTTACAGTGGCGGGGGCCGCGCCGGCTTTGCACCGGCTTCCCTCTTTTCAAGCACCCGAGCGCAAACGAACGAGTGTGCTTGCACTGGTAGTCGAGCGTCGCGCGCGTGTCAAGAGTGCCTTTTTGAGCTGGCAAAACGCCTCCGAGTTGCTACAATACATGTCATGGCACTATAGCCGCTGCACTGACTTGCAGTGGAACTACATGTGAGCGATGGTCGCGAAGAGTGTGAGCCCGCTTAACAATTCAGTGTTCGGCTAAGTGCCCGGAGCGTACTGTGAATCTAGCTGAACAAAGCATCCGGTCCACAGCGAAAACCACAAGCTCTAGTGCTTGCGGAGAAGAACCCTACAAGGAATGGTGGAAAATCCTTGACGCCAAAGTACGCCCTGGATACACTCGGTCCAACTTCACGCGCAGAATGGCCCGCCGCTGCCAAAGCGAGCTTCGGAGGGGGCCTGACGGATGTAGGGCAACGTGGGAGTAACCCCACGGCGGGGGTGATCTGCGCTTTGAATTGGGTTGGCGCCCGCCTGCTCGGCCGGCGCCGCCTGCCGACAGGGAGGTGCACATGATCCACAAGAATGAGACCGGGCGCGCCCGCAACGGCAACGGCAAGCACAAGCTGAAGCCAGGCAAGCGAACCCACGGCTGCACGGTCCCGCGCACCTTCACCCGACCCGAGGTGCACCCCTTCGACGAGCTGGAGTGGGAGCTGCGCACCGCCCAGATCACGGGCGAGAGCGGCAAAGTCTATTTCGAGCAGCGCGAGGTCGAGATCCCGAAGTCCTGGTCGATGACCGCCACCAACGTGGTGGTTCAGAAATATTTTCGCGGCAAGCTGGGCACGCCGCAGCGCGAGACCAGCGTGCGCCAGCTGGTCAGCCGGGTCGCCAACACCATCACCGACTGGGGCAAAAAGGACGGCTACTTTGCCAGCGATGCCGACGTGGAAACCTTCCGCGCCGAGCTGACCCATCTTCTGGTCCAGCAGAAGATGGCCTTCAACTCGCCGGTCTGGTTCAACGTGGGCGTGGAGGCGCACCCGCAGTGCTCGGCCTGCTTCATCAACAGCGTCGACGATTCGATGGAGTCGATCCTGACCCTGGCCAAGACCGAGGGCATGTTGTTCAAGTACGGATCCGGCACCGGCTCCAATCTGTCGGCGCTGCGCAGCTCGCGCGAGCACCTGAACGGCGGCGGCACCGCGTCGGGCCCGGTTTCGTTCATGCGCGGCTTCGACGCCTTCGCCGGCGTCATCAAGTCGGGCGGCAAGACCCGGCGCGCGGCCAAGATGGTCATCCTGAACGCCGACCATCCCGACCTCGTCGATTTCATCGAGTGCAAGGCGACCGAGGAGCGCAAGGCGTGGGCGCTCATCGACGCCGGCTACGAGGGTGGCTTCAACGTGCCGGGCGGCGCCTATGACAGCGTGTTTTACCAGAACGCCAATCACTCGGTGCGCGTGACCGACGCGTTCATGGAAACCGTGCTGCGCGACGGCAACTGGTCGACCCGCATGGTGCGCGCGCACGAACCTTGCGAGACCTTCCGCGCGCGCGACCTCATGCGCCGGATTGCGCAGGCGGCCCATCAGTGCGGAGACCCGGGCCTGCAGTTCGACACTACGGTCAACGCCTGGCACACGTCGCCCGCGTCGGGCCGCATCAACGCGTCCAACCCCTGCTCCGAATATATGTATCTCGACGATTCGGCGTGCAACCTGGCCTCGCTCAACCTGCGCAAGTTCCAGCGCGCGGACGGCGAGCTCGACACCCACGCGCTGCGGCGCGCGGTCGCGCTCACCATTCTGGCCATGGAGATTATCGTCGGCAATTCCAGGTACCCGACTGAGAAGATCGCGGAAAACTCGTATCGCTACCGGCCGCTCGGCCTGGGCTACGCCAACCTGGGTGCGCTCCTGATGGCGCGCGGGCTGCCCTACGACAGCGAGCCGGCGCGCGCGTACGCGGCGGCCGTGACCGCGCTTCTGTGCGGTCAGGCCTACCTGACCAGCGCCCACATCGCGCGCGACGCCACCGGCCCGTTCGAGGGCTACGAGCCCAACCGCGAGCCTTTCCTGGCTGTCATCGACAAGCACCGACGGCATGTCGATCGCATCGATGAAGCGCTGGTGCCGTACGAGCTGATGACGACGGCCCGCCAGGCCTGGGACGAGGCGCTCATGGTCGGTCGCGAGTTCGGCTTCCGCAACGGGCAGGCGACCGTGCTGGCACCCACCGGCACCATCGGCTTCATGATGGACTGCGATACCACCGGCATCGAGCCCGACATCGCTCTGGTCAAGTACAAGCGGCTGGTCGGCGGCGGCATGCTCAAGATCGTCAACAGCACGGTGCCGGAGGCGCTGGCGCACCTGCACTACCAGCCCGATCAGGTCAAGAAGATCGTCGAGTACATCGACGAGAACGAGACCATCGAGGGCGCGCCCGGCCTCAAGGAGCAGCACCTGCCCGTGTTCGACTGCGCCTTCCGAGCCCAGAGCGGCACGCGGTCGATCCATTATATGGGCCACATCCGGATGATGGCGGCCACGCAGCCCTTCCTGTCGGGCGCCATCTCCAAGACGGTCAATCTGCCCACCGATTGCACGGTCGAGGACATCGAAAACGCCTACCTCGAGGCCTGGAAGCTGGGCCTGAAGGCGATCGCGGTCTACCGCGACGGCTGCAAGCGCACGCAGCCGCTGTCGACCGGGGGCAAGAAGGAGGAGGCACCGGCGCTCCGAGGCGCGCCAGCGGCCGTGCGGCGCAAGCTGCCCGACGAGCGGCAGTCGATCACGCACAAGTTCTCGGTGGGCGGCCACGAGGGCTACATCCACGCCGGCATGTACGAGGACGGCACGCCCGGCGAGATCTTCGTGCGCATGGCCAAGGAGGGCTCGACCATCAGCGGCCTCATGGATTCGTTTGCGACCGCGATTTCGCTGTCACTCCAGCATGGGGTGCCGCTCAAGCTCCTGGTTGACAAGTTCTCACGCACCCGGTTCGAGCCCTCGGGGTTCACCGGCAACCAGGATGTTCCGCGCGCCAGCTCGATCATGGATTACATCTTCCGCTGGCTCGCGCACAAGTTCCTGAAGGAGGACCGGGCGGAGCCCGCGGAAGAGGATGCGCCCGCGGGGGGGCCCGCGCCCGCGTCCGCCAAGAACGGACGCGCGGTGCTGGCTGCCATGGCGGCCGAAACCGACGCCCCGACCTGCCACGAGTGCGGGTCGATCATGGTGCGCTCGGGCGCGTGCCACAAGTGCCCCAACTGCGGCGCCACCAGCGGGTGCAGCTAGTGAATCTTCTGCCGGGCGACAGTCGAGAAGAGGAGGCTGACGTGGCGAAGTTGGCCAGACAGGTGCTGCGCAGGCTGGGCATGCTCGCACCGGAAACGCCCCCGGTCACCGAGGACCGGCGGCGTGCGCTGACGGGCCGCCTGGGCGCAGTCTGGTTCGTGCTGTAGAAATTCCGGCTTCCTGGTAACAATCGGCTCGTGCGAGCTGTCTTGGTTCTGTGCGCGCTGCTGCCGGCCTGTCGGGTGCGGGCCGAGCAGGCGGCCTGGCAGCGGGCCGCGGGGGCGCTCAGCTCGACCGCGATCCGCGCACACGTGGACTTCTTGACCGACGACCTGCTCGAGGGCCGGCGCGCGGGCAGCCGGGGCGAGGCGTTGGCCGCGCGCTACGTGGCCTCGCAGCTGGAGTCGTACGGGCTTCCCGTGGTCATGAGGCGGGTGCCGTTGGCGGTGGCTCGCATGCAGAGCGCGCAGCTGACTGCGACCCGCGGCAACGTGCAGGTCGAGCTCAAGTACGGCGACGACTTCCTGCTTCTGGCAGCCCCGCGTGGCGACGCACTGGAGGTCGCCGACCCGCCTTTCGAGCGGCCGGGCCTGGAGCCGTGGCTGCGCATGGGGCCGGCCGGGGCCGCGGCCGCACTGGTGCCGGAGGGTCCCTTGCGGGTCGCCATCTCACCGGCCGCAGTCTCGCAGGTAAACGGCGCGCGCCTTCTGCTCAAGGCCACGCTCGATCACAGCGAGGTCAGCGCCAGCGACGTGGTTGTCACCGTGCCCGGCCGCGACCCGTGCGCGCGCGAGGTGGCGGCGCATCACGACAGCTTCGGACCCGGCTATCCGGGCGCGCTCGACGGCGCCGTGCACGTGGGCATCCTGCTCGAGGTCGCGCGCGGGCTGGCCCTGGCCAGGACCAAGCCGCGCTGCACCCTAACCGTGATCTCGTCGGGGCGCGGCGAGTGGGGCGGCCCCCATGGCGTGCCGCCCACGGGCTGGCAGATGGACTTCGACCGCCGCCACAGCAAGCGCGACCGCATCGCGCGCGATTTCGACTGGGAGGCGTTCAAGCGGCGCGCGCAGCAGATCCTGGAGAGCCTCGGGTGATGGTGCTGGTCACCGGCGGCGCGCGTGCAGGCAAGAGTGCGTTCGCTCGCATGCGCGCGGAGGCGGCCGGCGGCGCGCCGCGCCTGTTCATCGCAACCGCGCACGCGGGCGACGACGAAATGCGCGCTCGCATCGCGCGCCATCAGCGCGAGCGGGGGCCCACCTGGCGCACCGTGGAGGCCGCGCTCGATCCGGCCTCGGCCGTGCGGGCAGCTGCCGACGCGCGGGTGGTCCTCATCGACTGCCTCACCCTGTGGCTGTCCAACCTGATGCTGGCCGGCCGCGACGACGAGGCCATCGACGCGGCGGCGGCCGATTTGTGCGCGACCGCGTCCGCGGCGCGCTGCCCGCTCTTCGTGGTCACCAACGAGGTCGGCCTCGGCATCGTGCCCGAGCATCCGCTGGCGCGCCGGTTTCGCGATCTGGCCGGCCTGACCAACCAGCGCTTCGCGGCCGCCGCAAGCGAGCTCTATCTGCTAGTCTGCGGACAACCTTTGAGGATCAAATGAGCGAGCTCATCAGCAAGACCATCGCAGCCATCGAGCCGCCTGACGAGCGGGCCGCCGAAGCAGCGCAGAAATGGAACGACGCCAAGACCAAGCCCCCGGGCGCGCTGGGGCGGCTCGAGGAGCTGGCGCGCCGGCTGGCGGCCGCACGCGGGCTGGCGCTGCCCCAGCTCGCACGCAAGGTCGTGGTCGTGATGGCGGCCGATCACGGCGTGACGGTCGAGGGCGTGAGCGCCTATCCGGCCGAGGTGACGCCGCAGATGGTGCACAATTTCGTGCGCGGCGGAGCGGCCATCAACGTGCTGGCGCGCCTGGCCGGCGCCAAGGTCATGGTGGTCGACATGGGTGTGCGCGGCACCCACGACTTCGGTCCCGGCGTGGTGTCGATGAAGATCGGCGACGGCACCGCCAACCTGGCGGTGGGCCCGGCCATGACCCGCGAGCAGGCCGAGCGCTCGATCGAGGCCGGCATCGCGCTCGCGGTGGCGCTGGGCGAGCAGGGCGTGGACCTGGTCGGCACCGGCGACATGGGGATTGGCAACACCACCGCTTCCAGCGCCATCGTGGCCGCGCTGTGCAAGGTCGCGCCCTCCGAGGTGACCGGCCGCGGCACCGGGATCGACGACGCCACGCTGCAGCGCAAGGTGCGCGTGATCGAGCGCGCGCTCGCAGTCAACCGGCCCGACCCCGCCGATCCAATCGACGTGTTGGCCAAGCTGGGCGGCTTCGAGATCGGGGGCCTGTGCGGCCTCATGCTGGGCGCGGCCTCGTTGCGCGTGCCCACGCTGGTCGACGGTCACATCTCGGGTGCGGCAGCGCTTCTGGCCGCGCGCCTGGCGCCGCTCGCGCGCGGCTACCTGTTCGCATCGCACCGCTCGGTCGAGGTCGGGCACGGGCGCGCGCTGGCCGAGCTGGGCCCGCCGCCGCTGCTTGATCTCGGTATGCGTCTGGGCGAGGGCACCGGCGCCGCGCTGGCCATGCTGCTGTGCGAGGCCGCCTTGCGCGTGCAGACCGAGATGGCCTCGTTTGCCGAGGCGGGTGTGTCGGGCAAGAAGGAGTAGCGGGTGCGCGGCGTCGTGGCGGCGCTCGCGTTCTTCACCCGCATCCCGACCGGCGGGCGCGCGCTTGAAACCGATCTACCGGCGGCGCTGCCCTGGCTGCCCGCGATTGGCCTCATCGTCGGCGGCGTGGGCGTGGGCGTGGATGCGCTCGTGGGCACGCTGGCCGGCGATCAGAGGCGATTGGGCGCCCTCCTGGTCGTGGCCGCGTGGGCGCTGCTCGCGGGCGGGCTCCATCTGGAGGGGCTGGCCGACGTGTGCGACGCGCTGGGCGCGAGCCGGCGCGGCGAGGAAGCCTATCGCATCATGAAGGATCCGCACGTCGGCACCTACGGCATGATCGGCGTGGTTCTGGTGCTCCTGGCCCAGGTCGAGGCGATTTCCGCCCTCGCACCCGCGCGCCGGGTGTCGACGCTCCTATGCGCGCCCATCCTGGCGCGCGTGGTGCCGACCGCCGCGCTCAAGCTGTTCGCCGCGCCGCCCTACCTGTTTAAGGGCCTGGCCCATCATGCGCGACAGGCCGACGTGCGCGCGGTTGCGGTCGCGGCCACGGCGGCGCTCGTCTTCACGCTCGCGCTGGGACCGCTTGTGCCGGGCCTGTGCGCGCTTGCGATCGGATTCGCGGCCCTGTACTCGATCACGCGCCCGCTGGGCGGCCTGACCGGGGACGTGTGCGGGGCCGCGCTCGAGCTGACCAGCACCGCCTACATGGTGGTCGCCGCTCTCACTTGACACTAGCCGGCACCGGAGGCCACATGAATGGTGGGGTATCGTGCGCCGGGTGTCGATACTTGTCTCCCTGCTCGCCTGTGCGGCGTGCGCGTCACACCGGAGCGGGCGGACGGCACCTGCGCGCCCGATTCCATTCGCGGCCGCCGATCCTGCCCCCGGCCCCTTCGACGGCTGCGCCGCGACCGCGCAGCTGAACGGGTTTCTGTATCAGTGCGGGCCCGTGATCGCGGACATCGCCGACTGGCGCGACATCACGCCCGAGGGTGCGCTCGATGCCCACCTGGTGGGAATACGCACGGCATCGCTGCCCGGCCAGATGCACGAGGAGTGGACCACGCTCATGCTGGCCGGCCACAGCGTGCGCGGCGTACGCATCGTGATTGGACCGGCCGACGACCCGCTGCATCCGCTGTTCGTGGGCCAGGTGGCCGCGCTGGCCGGGCCCCAGGGCGGCACCCGCATCATGAGCTGCGGCGCTCAGAGCGGCGACGCCTTTGGGCTCGAGCGCTGCGAGAAGGTGCTCGAGTACCTGGCCGGGCAGGGACCTCCACCGAAAGTGCCGGTCAAACCGGCCCCGCCCGCGGGCACGCCCGCGATGATGCTCGACCGCCAGCTGGCCCTGCCCGACGGGTGTCAGGTCGCCTTCACGGGACCCGACGGCTCGACCCTGACCTGCCCGAGCGCCGAGTTCTCCTGGAAGCTGCTCGAGCCGCCACCCACCGACATGCAGTTTCTCGACGACATGATGGCGGCGTTGACCCGTAACGTGAAGGTGCAGGGCGATCTCATGCAGGAAGAGGTCGCGTGCTCGATCGAGAAGGTGACGGCCACCTGCCACCGCCTGGTGGTCAAGACCAGCGACGGCCGCGCGCTGGTGTACATGGGCGCGGCCCAGGTCAAGGGTCAGTGGGTGCTGGTCTACTGCTCGTTCGTCGAGACCTCGAGCGCGCTGCATCCGGTGTGCGCGCAGGTGCTGCGTACGCAGTAGTGTGGTAAATCCGGTGCATGCTGCTTGTGGAGTCGTTCCCGGTCGGAGCGTTCCAGTGCAACTGCACGGTGCTTGCGTGCGCAGATACCAAGCAGGCCTTGGTCGTCGATCCGGGCGGCGATCCCGAAAAAATCATGGACGTGATCAAACATTACGATCTCGACGTGAAGGCGCTCGTGCATACGCATGCGCACCTCGATCACATCGCGGCCACCCGCGACATCAAGGAACAAACCCAGGCCGAGATCCTGCTTCACCCGGGCGACCGCTGGCTCTACGACAATTTCGCGATGCAGGCCATGCTGTTTGGATGGCAGGTACGCGACGTGCTGCCGCTCGACGGCGAGCTGGCGCACGAAGGCCGGGTCGCGTTCGGCAAGCGCGCGCTCCAGGTGCTGCACACGCCGGGCCACACGCCCGGTAGCGTGTGCTTCGTGGTCGAGCAGGAAAGCCTGGTTCTGGCCGGGGACACGCTGTTCGCGGGCTCGATCGGGCGCACCGATCTGTGGGGCGGCGATTTCGATCAGATCCTGCGCTCGATCCGCCAGCGCCTGCTGACGCTGCCCGACGACACGCGCGTCATCCCCGGCCACGGGCCCGACACCACCATCGGCGACGAGCGGATCGCGAACCCGTTCGTCGGGGACGGGAGGTGAGGGCAGTCGCAAGGCTTGCGCTCGTGGCCGCGCTGGCCGCGTGCGCACACGAGCCGGCGGGGTCGCCGGCCGCCTCGGCGCCGGGCGAGCCGGCGTCAGCGGAGCGGGCAGGCCGCAGCAGCGGCGAGCCGGCGCGGCCGTCCCTGTCGCCCGAAGAGCAGGCGCGCGTCAACGAGTTCGCACGCGCGTACGCCGATTTCCTGGCGCGCGCCAAGACCGTGCGCGAGGCGGTGCGCGAGCTTTCGGCCCTCGCGCAGAAAAGTGGCGGCGCGGTCACCATCGTCGAGCAGAGGCCGGACGCGATCGCGCTGGCGCGGGCGGGCCGCCGCCCGCTGGGCGAGGGAATCGCGATCGTGGTGGTGCCGCTCGACGCACCCCACTTGCGCCTTTTGCCGGCGCCGCTCGAGGAGCGCGAGCATTTCGGCATGCTGCGCACGACCCTGCACGGGACGCTCGATCTCAAGCAGTGGCTGTCGATCCCGCTGGCCTTGCATGGCTTCATCCCGGGCAAGCCCGGGCTCGTGATTGGCGAGCAGCCGGGCGACCCGGTGCTGGTGGTGCCCGACCTGCTGCCGCATCTGGCGATGCACGCGCAGGCCGAGCGCATCATCGAGCCCTCCAACATGAGCGTGCTGGGCTCGCTCGGCGGCGCGCGTGCGCTGGGCGAGGCCCTGGCCGCCCGCGGGGTGCCGCCCGACGACCTTGCCACCGGTGAGTTTTCGGTGGTGCCCGCCGACGCGCCCACCTTCGTGGGCGCCGATCGAGCGCTTCTGGCCGGCTATGGTGCCGGCTCGCGCGCGCTGGCCTATGGCGCCGTGCGCGCGCTCGTCGACGCGGCGCCCGAGCACGGTGTGCTCGTGATCGGCGTGTCCAGCCTCGATGGGGCCTCGGCGGGCCGGCCCTTCGTCCGCACCGCGATCGAACGCTCGGTGGCAGCCTCGGGCGGCGACCAGTGGGCGGTGCGGGGCCTGATCGCGCACAGCCTGGCCGTGATCGGGCATGCGGTCGGCGGCGAGCCCGGCAAGGGCATTGCGTTAGGCCCGCTCGATGACGACGCGACACCAGAGGCCCAGCGGCGCCTGCTGCGCGGCATCGAACACGGGGGCGGCCGCTTCCAGATCTCGAGCACCGAGGCGCGCGGCGCGCCCGCGCGCGAGCTCAGCACCCAGAACCTCGACGCAATCGAGCTGGGCGTGCCCGAGATGGGCAGCCAGGCTCCGCTCCCGGTGATCTCGGCCTTCGATCTGTACCAGGGCTATCGGGCCTGCAAGGGCCTGTTCGAGCTGCCTTGATGGGCGCGCAGCTCCTGCTGTTGGCTCTGCTCAGCGTGACGGCCGAGGATCTGGCGACCGACCTGCGGGTCTTCCTCGACCTCGGGCGCACCGCCGCCCAGGCGGCCGCGGTCGCGCGTCAACGCGCGCAGGCGGCCGGCTTCCGTAAGCTCGATCCGCTCGACCGTACCACCTGCGGCGCCATCCGCCCGGGCGACCGGCTGCTGGTTGCGCTGCGCGAGCAGTCGGTGCTCTTGGTGCGGGTGGGCCGGCAGCCGGGACGCGGGCGCTGGATCGGCGCCCACCTCGATGGCTGCGGGCTCCGCGTGCAACCGGGAAAGATCCCACAAAACGGGCAGATGCGTGCGGTCGCGTATGGCGGTATCAAGCCCTACCACTATCGCGATCGGCCGCTTTTGTTGACCGGCCGCGTGGTGCGGCGCGATGGCTCGGTGGTCGATCTCACGCTCGGCCCCTCCGATGGCTTCAGCTTCCTGGTCACCGAGATGCCGCCGCCCGATGACCACGCGCTGCGCGCGCGCGCACCGTTTGTGGTGGTGGCGGCGCAGACCGCGGCGCCGCTGCAGGAGGTTCTACGCACGCGCTTCGGGGTGCGCGAGGACGACCTGGCGGCCTCCGAGCTCTACCTGGTGCCCGCCCAGCCCACACGCGAGGTCGGCCTCGACCGCGCGCTCGTGGGCGGCCCCGGGCAGGACGACCGGCTGTGCTCGCTGGCCGCGCTGCGGGCCCTCCTGGATGCTCGCGATCCAGACCGCACGGCAGCTGCGCTCCTGGTCGACCGCGAGGAGGAGGGCAGCCATCGCGCGGGCGCACGCAGCGAGCTGGTCGACGCCACCGAGGCCTGCCTGGCCCAGGCGGCCCAGGTGCGCCCGGGTGCGCTGTTTGCGCGCAGCCAGGCCCTGTCGGCGGACGTGAAGGCGGGCGTGGATCCGCTGTTTCCGCAGGTGCACGAGCTGCGCAACGCACCCGTGCTGGGCGGCGGGCCCACGCTGGTCAAGTTCACCGGCGGGGGCTGGTTCCGGGGCTCGGAGGCGCATGCCGAGCTGGTGGCGGCCGTGCGCGCGCTGGCGGCGCGAATCGGCGTGCCCCTGCAAGGCTCGCTGTCGGGTCGCGTCGACGAGGGCGGCGGCGGCACCATCGCGCTCTTCCTGGCGCAGCGTGGCATGGACGTGGTCGACGTCGGGCTGCCGGTCCTGTCGATGCACTCGCCGTTCGAGATCTCGGCCAAGTCCGACCTCTACCAGGGCTACCGCCTGTTCATGGCATTTTTCGAGGAGCCGGTGACGCGATGACGCAGGTCCCCTATCCGGATCGCATCCCGCTGGCCCACTTGCCCACGCCGCTTACGCGGCTCGAGCGGCTGGGCGCGCAGCTGGGCGTCGAGCTCTTGTGCAAGCGCGACGACCTGACCGGTGTGGAGCTGTCCGGCAACAAGGTGCGCAAGCTCGAGTTTCTGTTCGCGGAGGCGCGCGCGCAGGGCGCCGACACGGTGGTCACCTGCGGTGGCGCCCAGTCCAATCACTGCCGCGCGACCGCGCTGGCGGCGGCGCGGTTGGGTCTGCGCTCGCTGTTGCTCTTGCGGGTGCCCGATCCCGCGCAGCCGCCGCCGACCGAGGCCAACATCCTGCTCGATCGCCTGGCGGGCGCCGAAATCAGGTGGGTGTCGCGCGAGCAGTATGCGCGGCGTGCCGAGATCTTCGAGGTGGTGGCGCAGGAGCTCCGTCGCGCCGGCGGCACGCCCTACCTCATCCCCGAAGGCGGCTCCAACGCGGTGGGCGCGTGGGGCTACGTGCGCGCAATCGAGGAGCTGCGCAGCCAGATCGCGCCGGGACCGCTGACCATCCTGTACGCGGCCGGCTCGGGCGGCACCGGGGCTGGCATCCTGCTCGGCTGCCGACTGTTCGGCCTTGAGGAGGCGCGCGTGGTGGGCGTCAATGTGTGCGACGATCGCGACTACTTCGTGCGGGTCATTGGCGAGATTGTCGAGGACGCCATCGGTCGCTTTCGCCTGCCCGTTTCGTTCGCGCGCAGTGAAATCGAGATTCTCGAGGGCTACGTGGGCCGCGGCTATGCGCTCTCGCGGCCCGAGGAGCTGGCGCTCGTGCGTGACGTGGCGCGGGCCGAGGGACTGGTGCTGGATCCGGTCTACACCGGCAAGGCGTTTTTCGGCCTCTCGAGCCACCTGCAGGCCCATCCGGGTGCGTTCGGACGGCGCGTGGTGTTCTTTCACACGGGAGGGATCTTCGGCCTGTTTCCGAAAACCGAGGAGCTGGCGCCGCTCTTATGATCCCGCGGGTGCGAAGGAAGCCAGGATCTGCTTCATCTCGGGAGCCACGGAGGCGAACTTGCCCTGCTCGGCAAAGCCGATCACCTGGTAGGCGCTGGCGCCGTCGACGAACACGCCGTAGTAGTACTCGAGCCGCAGCCCGTGCACGGTCGCCTGCGTGTGAATGAGGCGGCCCGCTCCCAGCGGCTCCTGGTCAAGCACCTTGAGGTCGGTCGCGGCCGCGCGTGCGTTCGAGACCACCGCACGGCTGACCGAATCGAGGCTGACGCCGGCCAGGCGCTCGGCGATCACCACCAGGTGCGCATCCTGGTCGGGCCGCACCAGCCAGCGATCTGCAAGCGGGTTGTCCTTGCGCGCCGATTGGGGGCGCCGCAGGTGCCAGCGGCCGACGGGCAGGCTGAGCCGCCAGTCGAGCGCGACGCCCGACACCTCGGTGGATGGGTTGGACTCGATGTCGTAGCGGACCCGCGCGATGGCGGCGCCCAGCGGGTTGGCCCCCACGAGCGCCGCCAGCAGGCCCAGGCTCGACAGCGCGAAGTAAACCGCGAACACCGCGCTGCCGGCGATCATGCGCGGCCGGCCGGCCTGGCCCACAAGCAGCATGAGCAGCGCGCCCGAGACCGCGACCTGCAGCACCGCGGCGACGGCGTGGCCGGCCGCCAGGTGCATGCTGGTGAAGACCACGCCGCCCAGGACCGCCCGCACGATGGCCCACGGCCGCAGCTGGGTGCGCCCGGCCAGGAGGCAGCCGCCGATGACGAGATCGATGAGCGGCGCCACCCCGAGCGCGCCCTGATCTGGCGTCGCGAGCGCCAGCTTCTCGAGGAGCACCAGGATCGCGTTCAGGATGAGCAACCCGCCTGCAATGCGCACTCCGGGCGAAAGGCCGCGCTCGGTCGAGGCCACCGCGGCGAGGTCGGGTTGCGCGGGCGGCAGCAGCGGCAGCGGCGGCGGCAGATCGGTCGTCGGCGGCGCGTAGAAGTTGGGCCCGGGCATGAGGGATGCGCCTACCACGGAGCGGACCATCCGGCTGTGACCTACGCCACGCTTGGTGGCGTCCTTGGCGAGCTGCGCGGG
>DATFWX010000082.1:0-12875 GCA_035258845.1 Polyangia bacterium
CCTCGGGGTTGGCGTACTCGTGCGGGCCCCGCAGAACCGTCGGGATCTTGTCGAAGTTGTGGTGCGGGGGCGGCGATGGGCACAGGGTCCACTCGAGCGTGCCCACCTGCCACGGATTCTGCTCGGCCTTGCTGCCCGCGAACAGGCTCTTGAAGAAGTTGATGATAAACGGGACCTGCCCGATGCCGAGCATGAAGCCGAACCAGCTGGTCAGCTTGTTCGGGAAGTGCAGGTGGGCCAGGAACGTGTACTGGTAGGGGTCGTACAGTCGCCGCTGCTGGCCCGCGTAGCCCACGAACAGCTGGCCGCCGAAGACCAGCGTGATGAACACGACCGAGAACCAGAAGTGGATCTTGCCCAGGCCCTCGCTCATGTTGCGCCCGAACATTTTTGGGAACCAGAAATAGATGGCCCCGAAGGTGGCCAGGAACGAGGCGGCCGCCATCGTGAAGTGGAAGTGGCCGACCACCCACATGGTATCGTGCAGGTACAGGTCGGTCGAAATCGTGCCCAGGTAGAGGCCGGTCAGGCCGCCCAGACCGAACACGAACACCATGCCGAGCCCGAACAGCATGGCCGTGGTTAGCCGGATCGAGCCCTTCCAGATGGTGTGCAGCCAGTTCAGAAACAGCATCTCGGCCGGCACGCTGATAATGAGCGTGAGCAGCATGAACGACTTGCCGAGCAGCGGGTTCATGCCGGTGACGAACATGTGATGGCCGTACACGACCGCCGACAGGATGGTGACCGCGGTCATCGCGAACACGGTGCCCTTGTACCAATAGGCCGGCTTGCGGGCGAAGAACGAGATCAGGTCGCCCACGATGCCCCAGGCCGGCAGGATCAGGATGTAGACCTCGGGGTGGCCGAAGATCCAGAACAGGTGCTGGAACAGGATGGGGTCCCCGCCGCCGCGCACGGACGCCGCACCGGCGATGAAGAACTGGGTTCCGAACACGCGGTCGAGGAACAGAAGCAGGGCCGCCGCGCCCAGAACCGGCACGAACAGGACGTTCAGGATCGCGGTCAGCCACAGGCCCCACACGGTCAGCGGCATGCGCAGGTAGGTCATGCCGGGCGCGCGCAGGCGGAGCACCGTGGTCACGTAGTTGATGCTGCCCATGATGGTGGCAGCGCCGGTGACGAAGATGGCGGCCACCACCAGGGTCTGGCCCCAGCCCGGCGTCCCGATCTGGGTCGAGAGCGGAGGGTAGGTCGTCCAGCCCGCGCCCGCCGAGCCCAGCCGGACCAGGAACGAGGCGATGATCAGGAGCAGCGAGACCACGAAGGTCCAGAACGAGAGCATGTTGAGCTTCGGGAACGCCATGTCCCGCGCACCGATCATGAGCGGGATGCAGAAGTTCCCGAACGCGCCGATCATGGCGGGCGTGATCGCGAAGAAGATCATGATCAGCCCGTGCATGGTGAAGATCGACGTGTAGGTGGCGGGACCGATCACGCCGCCCGAGCGCCGCAGGAACAGGTCGCCCAGAACCGGCACCTTCTCGCCCGGGTAGGCCCACTGCCAGCGGATCATCATGGCCAGCGTGCCGCCGACCAGAAGGAAGATCAGCCCGGCCCACAGAAACTGCTTGGCGATGACCTTGTGATCGGTCGAGAAAATATATCGGCGGACGAACGAGGTCGGCTCGGGATGAATGGGTTGGATCTCGAAGTGCTGTTCCATCTCAGATCTCTTTCCACTTCCAGCCCCAGTGGGCTTCCTGGTCATTGGGGTCGTAGGCGCGCGTCGACACCGCGGCCTGATCCTGGAGCCACTTGGCGTAATCCTCCTTGCTGAGGACGGTCAGGGTGCCCTTCATCTTGTAGTGGTTGGTGCCGCAGTGCTGCGCGCATGCGATGTCGAACGAATTGCCGATCTCCTCGGGCTTGGCGCGGAACCACATGCGGTTGACCATGCCTGGCATCGCGTCCTGCTTGACCCGGAAGTTGGGCAGATAGAAGCTGTGGATCACGTCGACCGAGGCCAGCTGGATGAGAATCGGCGTCTCGGCCGGCACGCGGATGTCGTTGAGCGTGACCACATCGTCGGCGGTGCCGAACTGGCCATCGGCGCCCGCGTAGCGGGCATCCCAGGCCCACTGGTGCGCGTTGACCTCGATGCGCACCACGCTGCCCATGGCCTCGGCATCGGCATGGTTCCAGAACGCCTTCGAGAGGTCGACCATGGAATTCACGAACAGGTTGCCGTCGACCACGAAGAAGATGATGGCCGAGATCACGAGCGCGACCGTGACCGAGTGCTTGGAGCTGCCGTGGTCGTACTCGGCCTGGTGGTCCCGGCCGTGCTTCAAGGCCGCATACAGCATCCAGACGCACATGATCACGAACAGGATGATCACGAAGCCGCTGGTCACGTTGATCAGCCAGTCAATCAGGTGCCCGTCGATGGAGGCATCGTGCGGCATGCCGAAACCGGTCTCGGGCTTGGGCGGAGCGCCCAGGGCCAGTGCCAGAATTGCTGTCATGTGCGCTTTTTCTCCGTCTTTCCGGTCAAGGTTCCAGCTCGTCCGTGTGGGGCCGGCTGGCGCGCCGGATGGCGCGCACGACCAGGGCGGTCACGCCGAAGGGCAGCAGGATGAACGCGCCCAGCAGCACCAGCGCGCCCGGGCCGTTGTCGCGCGCGCACACCGGGCACAGGAGGGCCAGCGCGAAAAGCTCCGTCATGACAGGCGCCTCCAGGCCGCCTCGGCGATCAGGATGAGCGCGTAGACGGCCGGCGTGCACAGCGGAATCGCGATGGTGAGCTTGAGGATCCTGGTTTCGTGCTTGAGGTGCATGTAATAGAGGCCCACGAAGGCGGCCTTGCTCACCGCCAGCGCAATCAGTGCGATGAACATGGGCGTCCGGCCGATCGCGGGCATCTTGACCACCGCCAGCTCGAGGATGGTCAGGACGAACAGCACCAGGAAGATGACCATGTACTGCTTGCGATTGACGTGCGCCATGCTCCTCCCTTACTTCTGCGTCGGAACCAGGTACACGAAGGTGAACACGAGGATCCAGATGAGGTCGACGAAGTGCCAGAACAGGCCCGCGACCTCGATGCGGTTGTAATTGCCGTTGTCGAACTTCCCGAGCGCGGTCGCAATCGTGATGATGGTCAGGTACGTGACCCCGGTGAAGACGTGAAACCCGTGAAAGCTCGTGATCACGTAAAACGTGCTGGCGTAGGCCGAGGCCCCGAAGTGGAGCCCTTCTTGCGAAAGGCCGTGGTATTCATGCGCCTGCCCGCATAGAAACAGCACGCCGCCGAGCGCGGTCAGGCCCAGAAACAGCGTGGCCTGCTTGCGCTTGTTCTCGACCGCGGCCGCATAGCCGAGCACCATGGTCACGCTTGAGCAGATGAGCAGGAAGGTCAGCCCGGCCGTGAACGGAATGCCGAGCTCGGGCTCGCCCGGGTTGTGCCAGTGGGTCGAGCCGCCGCGCAGAATGCCGTATGCAAGCAGGAGCCCGGCGAACGAGAGCGCGTCCGAAAGCAGGAAAATCCACATCCCCAGCTTGCCGAGAGTGGCTTTTCCATACTGCGGATCCTCGGGCCAATCAGCGGGGGTGACGAAGTCTGGGTGTGCGTGGGCGGCGGCGGCGTGCTCGCTCATCGGTGGATGGATCCTCCGTTCTTCGACGGAACGCGCGTGGACCTTAGCACGCGGATTTTTGGCGGCGCAAGCAGTTTTTGCGCTGCGTCACAGCAGGCCGGACAGCAGGCAGGTCGGCTAGACCTTCAGGATTTTCGCAACTTTCTCCACGTCCTTGGGGTCGGTCCACAGGTAGGCGCCGCAGCGGCCACCCAGGCCGATGCCATCAACCGCCTGCAGGTTGATGCCGGCACCCGCGACCCGATCCAGGATCTCGCACAGGGCACCCACGCGGTCCTCGCCGGTCACGTAGAAACAGGTCTGCTCAGTGGCCTTCCAGGGCGAGCCCTCCAGCGCCTTTTTGAATTTGGCCGCGTCTTCCGGCACCGCCATGAACTGGCCCTTGCCAGCGCCCATGCCAAAGCCCCACAGGCCGGCCAGGTTGACCCCGGCGTCCTTGAGCCGCTTGGCGAATTTGGCCAGCTCGCCCGGCTTGTCCTCGACCCCGATGGAGAAGTATCGGCTCCTCTTCGCCTCCATAACACCCTCCCTTTCCGCGTGCCCGGCCCTCTGCGCCGGGCCGCCTGGTTTTTTCCGGTGGGTAGTTCCTTAGCAGAAAAAGTGCTAGCGTTCGAGCCCGATGTTGCGACTGCAGTCGAAAGTGGCCGCGCTGGTGGCACGGCCGGGATTTTGGGTTGTGCTCGTGGGCATCCTTTTCACGCTGCCCATCGTGCGCTCGGTGCGCGCCAAGCTGCCGCCGCCCTTGCCGGTGCTGGGCACGATCGGCGAGTTCGCGCTGACCGATCAGGAGGGCCAGCCGTTTGGGAGCGTGCAGCTCAAGGACCGGGTGTGGGTGGCCGATTTCATCTTCACGCGCTGCCCGACCGCGTGCCCGCTTCTGACCGAGCGCATGACCAAGGTCCAGCATCGTGGACGCAATCTGGGCCCGGCCTTCGCGCTGGTCTCGTTCAGCGTCGATCCCGAGTACGACACGCCCGAGCAGCTCTTGGCCTATGCGCGTGCGCATCGGGCCAGCCCGCGCATGTGGGCCTTTTTGACCGGGCCCTACGATGTGATCCGGCGGGCGGTGGTCGATCAGATGAAGGTCAGCATGGGCAAGGATCCGGCGGGCAACGTGTTCCACGACGGATCACACCTGGTGCTGGTTGACGCCAAGATGCGAGTGCGCGGCTACTACGATGTCACCGACGAGAGCGGGATCGATACGCTGATGCGCGACATCGGGATGCTGGTCGCGCGTGGCGGGATCTAGGTCAATCCCTATCTTTCCACTTGCCCTTGCGCTTGACCTTGACCTCCTTCACCTTCTCGCCCCGAACCTTGACCTTGTGATGCTTGTATTTGCCGGGGGGGATCTTGACCAGCGCCACCGGGACGTAGCGGCGCTCGACCACCACCCAGCCGCCCCGGTGGTCGCGCGTGCGGAACCAGACCCCGCTCGAGCGGCACCAGTACCAGCCGTCGACAAAGAAGACCTCCTCGTCGTAGTCCGGCACCACCTGCACGCCTTCTTCGACCACCACCAGCGGCGGCGCGGCCTCGAAGCGTATGGCGGGCGCCGCGACGTGGACCTGCACATCGACCTGCGCGCTGGCGGCTGCAGGCGACAGCCAGAGCGCGAGCGGCAACAGCATACAAAGGCCCCTCATGGGCCAATTTTCCCTCGCCCCGAGCGGCCCGTCAACGGAGATGTCCCGGGAAGTGATACAGCATCACGTACACCACCACACCCGTGACCGAGACGTACATCCAGATCGGAAAGGTGACGCGGGCGATGCGCGGGTGGGCATCGAAGCGGCCGCGCAGGGCCAGATACAGCGTGCGCGCGACCAGCGGCAGCACGGCCGCGGCCAGCACCATGTGGCTCAGCAGAATGGAAAGGTACAGCCCCCGGACCAGCCCGGTGCCCGCGAAGGTGTGCGTACCCTGCAGCGCCACCCGGGTGCCATAGCCGACTAGGAACAGGATCGAGGCCGCACAGGCGGCCAGCATGAAGCGCCGGTGCACGTCGCGGCGGTGGGCGCGAATGGCCCGCAGGCCGAGCAGGAGGCAGAGCCCGCTGGTTGCGTTGAGCGTTGCGTTGAGCCGGGGCAGAACCTCGAGCAGCAGCGTCATGTGCGCTTGCGATAGCACAGAACCGACGCCACCGCGAGGCACAGCAGGCAGAAGCCAAGCAGGATGAGAAGGCTGGTTCCGGCCGGCGGGGCCGCAATCGGGGCCACGCCTCCGTAGAGAGCATGGCGGATGGCCGCAGTGGCATAGGTGAGCGGGTTGGCCCGCATGATGGCCGCGAACAGCGGATGCCGGTCCGAAGCCGGAAACATCGCGCCCGACAGCACCCACAGCGGCACCAGAAGGGTCATCTGGATGGCGTGATAGGCCTGGATGTTGTCGAGCCACCAGGCGAGCGCGAAGCCGAATGCGGTCAGACCTAGCGAGGTCGCGATCAGAGCCAACGCCAGGAGCGGCCAGTCGAGCGCGCCCAGTCGGAAGCCCGCCCATGGCGCCAGCAGCAGAAACACGGCCGCTTGCAGAAGAGCCACCGTGGCCGCGCCCAGCGACTTGCCGAGCACCAGGGCGGCCCGCGAGCCCGGCGCCACCAGCACCGTCTGCAAGAAGCCCGCGCTCTTGTCCTCGATGACGGACACGGTCGCGAAGATGGATGCAAACAGCACCACCATCACGATCACGCCCGGGTAGAAGTACTCCATGTAGCCCAGCTGCTCGGCGCCCTGCATGCGGAAGGTGGACGCCATGCCCGAGCCCAGGACCAGCCAGAAGATGATGGGCTGGCCGAGCGCGCCCACGATGCGGCTGGGCTGGCGCAGAAAGCGCAGCAGGTCGCGCACCCACAGCACGCGCACGGTGGCCAGATCCTCGAGCAGCGCGCTCATGTCAGGCCTCGTCCTCGGCCAAAAGGTGCCCGGTAAGCTTGACGAACGCGTCGCCGAGGCTGGGCCGGCGCAGGCCCAGCGAGCGGATGCGACCGGGCGCAAAGGCCTCCACGATGCGCGGGATCAGCTCGTGGCCGCGCTCGTGCTCGAGCGTCAGGCGGGCCGGCGCCTCCACCCGCGCGGCCAGCCCGAGCTTCGCGCCCAGGGCGCGCGCGAGCGCGTCGGCGTCGTCGGCGTCGATGACGATGACGTCGCCCGAGACGCGCCGGCGCAGCGCGTCCGGTGACTCGCAGGCCACGATGCGCCCGCCCTGCAGCACCGCCAGGCGGTCGCAGCGCTCGGCCTCTTCGGGCCGGTGCGTGGTCAGGAGGATCGTGAGCTGCGTGCGCTCGCGCAGCTCGATCAGGCGCGTCCAGGTGCGCTGGAAGGCCACCTCGTCCAGGCCCGCGGTGGGCTCATCCATGACCAGGATCTCGGGGCGGTGAATCAGCGCGCGCGCGATCTCGAGCCGGCGCCGCATGCCGCCCGAGAAGCGCTGGACCGGCTCGTCGGCGCGGTCGGTGAGCTCGGTCAGCTCGAGCAGCTCGCGGGCGCGCGCGCGCGCGTCCGGCCGCCCGATCCGATACAGCGCGGCCCCGAGCAGCAGATTTTCGCGCGCGGTCAGCTTGAGGTCGAGCGAGAGCGACTGAAACACCACGCCCATGCGCGTGCGCAGCCGCCGGTCGCCGGGCCGGACCGGTTGGCCGCCCAGCTCCAACCGACCGCCCGTGGGCGCGGTCAGGCCGCACAGCACCTGGAAGGCGGTGGTCTTGCCGGCCCCGTTGGGCCCCAGAAAGCCGAAGATCTCGCCGCGCCCGACCTCGAAGCTCAGGCCCCGCAGCACCTCGCGCGGGCCGAACCGGTGGCTGACCCCGTCGGCACGCAGAAGAGGCATCAATGATCGACGATCAGCGCGGCGAACAGGACCACCAGATACAGGATCGAGAGCAGGAACAGGCTGCGCGCCCAGCGCCGGCCGGCGGTTTTGGTGAGCCCGCGCAGCGCCATCGCCACGAAGGCCGCGCCTGCAAGCGCCGCCAGCACGAAGTAGGCGCGCCCGGCCAGGCCGAGCGGCGTCAGCGTGAGCGTGAGCGCAACCAGAAGCGCCGTGTAGGCGACGATCGCCAGGCGAGTCGCCCGCTCCCCGTGAACGAGCGGAAGCACTTTGAGCCCGGCCCGCGCGTAATCCTCCTTGCGATAGAGTGAGATGGCCAGAAAATGCGGGAGCTGCCACAGGAACAGCACGCCGAACAGGGCCATTCCGGGCAGCGTGGGCCGGCCCATGGCGGCGGTCCAGCCAATCAACGGCGGGATCGCGCCCGGCACCGCCCCCACCAGCAGCGCGTGCGAGCTGACCTGCTTCATGGGCGTGTAGACCAGCACGTACACGCCCAGCGCAATCGCGGCCAGGAGCCCGGTCATGGCCCCGCCCGCCCAGGTCAGGATCGGGACTGCGAGGGCGGCCAACGCGAGGCCGAACCAGAGCGCCACCCGCTGGTCGAGCCGGTGCGCGGGCAGGGGCCGGTTGCGGGTGCGCGCCATCAGGCCGTCGAGGTCGCGCTCGAGGTACTGGTTGAGCGCGTTGGCGCCCGAGACCACGGCCGCCGTGGTCAGAAGCACGACCAGGGCGCGCAGCCGCGCGATGGGGCCGGGCGCCAGGTAGAGGCCGCCTGCGGTCGTGCACAGCACCATGGCCGTGATGCCGGGCTTGGTCAGCGCCCACAGGTCGCGCACGAAGGCCACGCGCGGATGCGCGAGCGTGGCGGCATCGCGGCTGGCGCTCATCCGGCCGCCTCGAGCACGCGCGGAGCCAGCGCGAGATAGAGCGCCAGCAGGTTGGCCAGAAGCAGCGCGCCCGTGGCCAGGTGCGCGGTCACGATCGCGATGCCCAACATGCTCAGGACCGAGAGAACGCCGAGCGTGATCTGCGCGCCCAGGAGCGCAAGCGGGGCCAGCGCCAGCGCGCGCAGCGGCCCGGCCAGCGCGCGCGCGGCGCCGATCGAGGCCACGGCGACCACGCCCGCCACGACAAGCGCCGCCAATCGATGAATCATCTGCAGCTGCGCGGGGCCCCAATCGGGCCACAGCCGGCCCAGGCAGAGCGGTACGTCGGGACAGGCCAGGCCGGAGCCGGTGTGGCGCACCAGCGCGCCCAGCAAGATCTGCAAATACACGAACAGCGCGGCCACCCCGAGGAGGCGCCGCAGGCGCGCCGAAACGGTCGGGGTCGCGGGCGCCAGAGTCCGCACGCCAATCAGGATGAGCAGGCAGAAGAACGCCATCGAGACGGCCAGATGGACCGTCTTGATGGCCATGGGCAGGTTCCAGCGCACGGTCAGCATGCCCAGCAGGGCCTGCACGATCACCAGCCCGACCGCGATCGGGCCCAGCCAGCGCAGGTGGCGCTCGCGTCGCCACAAGACCGCCGCCAGGACGATGGTCAGCACGGTCACGCTGAGCGCGGCCAGCCGGTGGCCGTGCTCGAACAGCACGCCGCCCTCGAGCCTGGGGAAGGCTTCGCCGCGGCAGAGCGGCCAGTCGGATCCGCATGCCATGCCGGAGCCGGTGGCGTGCACCAGGCCGCCCGCGATCAAGAGGCCGAGGCAGGCCAGCGCGGTAACGAGCGCGAGCTGATACGTGCGCAAGGCGCCCTGTATGTAGCGAAGCGGCTACAGAAAGTCAATCGTCGGCGCGTTTGTTGCACGAGGCGGCGGCATATCTATTTCGGGGACAAGAGGAGGCGGCGTGATGCGACAACGGCGATCACTGTTGATTGGCGCGGCCCTGCTTTGGATTGCAGGCTGCGGTGACGGCTCTCACGGGACTGGCGGCGCAGGTGGAACCGGTGGCAGGGGCGGCACAGGGGGCATGGGCGGCACAGGTGGAATGGGCGGGACGGGCGGCATGGGCGGGACGGGCGGCATGGGCGGCACAGGTGGCATGGGCGGCACCGGTGGCACCGGTGGTGGCGGCGGAACGGAGATCACCGGCACCGCGATCGTGACCTATGTAACGGACACCGGTCCCGTCATGGCGCCCGCCGATCTGTCGAGCCTTCAACTGTTGGTGCCGGATGGATCTGGTGGTTTCTCGACCCTCCCGGTGCAGACGCAGCCCGACGGCAGCTTTCACGCGAGCTCGGTCCCGCAAAGCTCCTACTATCTAAAATTGCAGACCGGCTACCTGGTGACTTCTGCACGCACGGTCGACCTGGGCTGGGTCCAGCTCGGGCGCCCCGACGCCGTGCGGGCGACCAGCCAGACCGATTTGATCTTCAACGTGACCGGAATGAATGCCTGGCAGGACCTCGACTGGCTGGAGTTCTTTTCCACCAATGCGGGCAGCGCTGATTACATCTTTGCGCCCACCGCGGGCGACACTGCTTTGACCAACTTCGACGAGCCCTATTGGCAGAACGCGTACCAGCCCAATCTGATCGACGCGACCAAGGGCGACACCACGCTGCTCACGCAGCTCGTCAGCGCGGTGGGAACGAACGTCGACTACCAGGCGCTGGCCAAGCTCTGGCGTCCGCCGTCCTTCACGATGACCAACGGGCAGAGCACGACCCTGACGGGCGCATTCAGCGATGTTCCGGCCACCCGGTCGTTCAGCGCGCAGAACATCAAGCGCGGTCTTTTCAACCAGGTTGCACGTGCCATGCATCCCAGCCAAGCGACCATGACCTTCGGAGTCGGCCTGAATCTGGCGACGCAGCCGGGGGGCGATGTGGCCGATGGCGCGCTGTTCGGTCCGGACCTGGTGTTCGCCAATGCCGCCCAGGGAGAGACCGACCTCAGCGTGGGCCCGATGTCGTACGGCGATCCGTTCCCGGTCGAATGGAAGCGGGTGGCCGCGGCCTCCATCTTCGCGCTCGTTCCAACGACGCTCCCGAACAACGTGCACGCGCGTCAGTTCGGCCTGGTCGACTACAGCGCCGAGGCAGTCGCCTTCGGGTCGACGCCGATTGCGCCGCTGGTGGGACCGGTACGGGACCTGCGCGTGGGCAGCCGGGACGCGACCGGCGGGCAGACGCTGACCGGCGTCACCGCCACGCCCACGGTGAGCTGGAGCGCACCCCAGGGACTGGGCACGCCGACCGGATACCACGTCGTGGTCACGCACCACTACTTGCAAGCCGGCCTCTCGCGCAACACGCCCGTCGCGGCGCTCACGACCACCGACACCACGGTGACCATCCCGCCCGGCGTGCTCATGAGCGGCGAGTACTACTCGCTCCGCATCGAGAGCCTGGTCGTGACGGGCGTCGATCTGAGCCAGCATCCCTCCCGCTCGGCGTTCCCGAACGGCCGCGCCAGCCTGCTGAGCGCGTTCCTTACACCCTGACATCGGTGTCCCGGTCGCCGCCCATTTACGGCGGCGATGGCCCCGCAATCACGTTGGGCACGAAAGATGCCTATGTCGTCTCCCGCATGAAGCTGGCCAGGACTCTGTTCGCGCTCGGGTTTCTGATGAGCTCCGGTTGCGGCAATGATCGCAGCGGCTCCGGCGGCAGCGGCGGGGGCTCGGGAGCTGGAGGAACCGGAGGCACGGGGGGGACCGGCGGAGCCGGGTGCGTGAGCGGCGACGGCGGCTTCCCCTGGTTCGAATGCGGGCACTACGCCGGGCAACCGTGTTGCGAGGGTGGAAGCTGCACGCTCGGTCCCTCCCTCTATTGCGAGCACGCGGGCTCCGAGCATGGCTGCTATGGAACCTGTCGCGCCTGCGGACAGGTGGACCAGCCGTGCTGCCCGGCCGGGATCCAAAACCCGTGTGCGGCCGGGCTCGCCTGCCGACCGGTCGATGCGGGCATGGTCTGTCAGTCGCCCTGCTCCACGTGCGCCAGCGGCCAGGTGTGCGTGCAACGCTTCGACGGGCAGTGTCGAAGCGGGGGCGTCGAATGCGTGACCACCTCCGGGTCGTGTGGAAACGGCACTTGCACGAGCGCCTGCCAGGCTGCTCTGTGCCCGCCGCCCTACCAATGCATGAACCGCCCTCCCTGCGGCACCGAGATCTCAGGCGCTTTCACCTGCTACGGCCCCTAGGCCCATAAAAGCGACCGGGCCCGTCGCCCGTGGCATACTGTTCTAATGCGACCGCTGGCCCTGGCGCTGACTGCCTCCCTGGCGCTGCATGCAGCCGTGCTGGGCGCGATGTCGCTGGTGCGGGGGCCCGAGGTCAAGGTCGAGTACGAGATCGACGTGGTCAACGCGCCCCCGGCGCCGCCCGACGAGCACAAGGGCGAGCCGCGGCCGCAGCGGGCGGCGGCACGGGCACGCCGCGTGGCGGCCGAAAGCGCCACCCTGCTCGATCGCATGCCCGAGCCCGAGGTGCCCGATGGCGGAGCGGCGCCGCTGGCCGACCTGTCGCCGCTGGCGCCGGCCAGCGCACGGCTGGTCGTGCTGCTCCGGACCGACCGGCTGCGCGCGGGCCCGCTGGCCGAGGCCGCGCGCGCGGCCATCACCGCGCTGCCCGATGGCGCGCTGGCGGCGTCCACCGGGCTCGACGCGCTCGATGATTTCGACGCGCTTCTGGTCGCGACCGCCAACCCGCTCGACGTCACGCAGACCTTTCTGGTCGCGCGCACGTCCGATCTGAGCAAGGTCAAGGCCCATTTCCGCGCGCCCGGTCCGCCCGACCCGCGCGTGGTCCTGTATCCGGCCGGCAACGTGGCCGTGCTGGGCCGGCCCGAGCACGTGCAGACCATCACCGCGGGCTGGCTGGCCCGGATGGCCCGTTTTGCAGACGATCCGTCGGGCGACTCGCTGATGGAAGTGACGGCCTCGGGTCTGCACGGCGCGCTTTCGGTCGGCGGCGTGCGGGTCGCGCTGCCCAAGAGCGGGCGCGCGCGCCTGTCCTGGCCGCCGGTTGTGCGGGGTCGGTTCGAGTACGAGGACGCGGCCGACGCCGAGGCGCTGGTGGCGTCGTGGCCCGAGATGGCCGGCAAGATCGAGCGCGCGCCGCTGGTGCGCATTGCGGGCCTGGGCGGCATCACGACGCGCGCGCATCTCGAGCAGCACGCGGGCGTGGTCACGCTGGAAGCGCCCCTGCACGAGCGCCACCTGGAGGCGATTGCCGGGCTGCTCAAGCTTTTCCTGGATGTAGCGCAGCATCGACCGGGCGCGCAGCCGCCTCCGGTGCCCTTGCCGCGGCTCAAACGCACGCCCTAGGTCACGCTGCGCGCGCCCGGCGCCTACTCCCTTTGGAGGTGACGACGATGAAACGATGGATGAAGGCACTGGCGCTGGCGGCAGCAATCGGGGTTCCCATCACGGCGTGGGCGGCCATGCAGGCCGCCACCGCAGCCACCACCGCATCCGAC
>DATFWX010000083.1:0-10750 GCA_035258845.1 Polyangia bacterium
ACCCGCCTCCCGATACAGTGACAACAGCTCGGGCGCCTCGCGCGCGAGCGCGGCCAGATGGCGCTCGACCGCGCGCACCTCGCCGCGCGCGATGGGTCCGGTCAGCGCCCGCGGCAGCCCCAGGTCCGAAAGGTTGCGCAGCGTGCTGGCGAGCAGGGGCAAGAGCGCAGGCAGAGCCTGCTCCTGCGGAAAACCAGCCCGCACCAGAAGCTCGGCGCCGGCGTCGCACAGGGCCACCGTGTAGTTGCACACGACGACTGCGGCCGCGTGATAGAGCGGCATGGCGGCCCCGTCGATCTCGTGCACCCGGCCACCCAGCGCGTCGGCCAGCTGACGGGCCGCGCCCCGTCCGGCCGGGTCGCCTTCCACCACCATGGTGGCTCCGCGCAGCGCGGCCGCCGCCCCCTGCGCATCGGCGAACGAGACCAGCGGATGCAGCGTGCCCAGCCCACGCACATGGCCGCGTGCGGGCAAAAGCGCCTCGGCGGCCGCCAGCGCGCCCGAACAGTGCAGGAGCACCTGCTCGGGTCGCGTCAGCTTGTGCGCGACCAGATCGCGCGCCACCTCGGCAATCGCATGGTCGCGAACGGCCAGAATCACGATGTCCGATTCGGTGAGGATGTGCGGGTAGTCGCCCGAGGTGCCCAGAACGCCGGCCGCCGCCCCCGCCGTGGCTGCCTGCTCGGCCCGCCGCGCGTGAATGCCGGCCACGGGCACGCCCGCGCGCGAGAGCCGCATGGCCAGCGCGGTGCCGACCGGACCGGCGCCGATCACGAACACCTCGGGGGTCGGCGTGGTCACCGGTAGAGCCCCTGTGTGCGGATATAGGCCAGCACCGTGCGCGGCACCAGGCGCGAGCAGTCCTCGGCGCGCGCCAGTCGCTCGCGGATCTCGGTCGAGCTGACGGCCGGCAGGAGCGGCTCGGGGCCGTCAAAGCCGGCGCGCCCGAGCACGCAGAAATCGACCAGCTTCTCCAGCTCTGAAAACCCGTACCACTGGCGCCGCTCGGCCAGAAGATCGGCGCCGATCACGAGCGTGAACGAGTCGCCGGGCCGCTGCGCGAGCAGATGCTTGACGGTATGCAAAGTGCGCGAGTCTCCGCCCAGATCCGCTTCCACTCGCGACACCGAAAGACCCGCGATGCGCAGGGCGGCCAGCCGGCACATCTCAAAGCGGTGCTCGAACGCGACCAGCGCCTTCTCGAATGGATGCTTCCAGGCCGGCACCATCCACACCTCGCTCACGTCTGCGGTCTCGAGCGCGAATAGGCACGCCAGCTGATGCGCCACGTGAGGCGGGTTGAACGATCCTCCGAACAGGGCGATGCGGGCCATGATCACTTTTCAATCGTAGAGCAGATACTTGCGGCGCCGCTTTCGAAACATCTCCTCGTCGGCGCGCCAGGAATCCACGATCTCGGCGAGCGGCGCGCCGCGCTCGATCTGCTCGCGCAGAGCCGACGAGCCGGCCAAAAGATCAATCGCCGGCTTGTCGCGCACGAACTCGTAGGTGCGGTAGCGCCATTTGAACTCGGTCGGCCACAGCCGGCGCACCTCGTGCAAGAACGCGACCCCGGTGCGCAGGGACTTGAATCGGCGCCGGTCGGTGACGTGGATCTGGACGCCGCCGCAGGGCTGGCCGGCGAATTTGTGAAAGGTGGGCCGAAACACCAGGGGCCGGAAGCGCGCGCCCGGTAGCTCGAGCGCCTCCAGCGCCGCCTGCAGCTTCCACCCATCGACGAACGGCGCGCCGGCGATCTCGAACGGGCGGGTCGAGCCGCGGCCTTCGGAAAGCTCGGTGCCCTCGCACAGGCACATGCCGGGGTAGACGAACGCGGTGTCGACGGTCGGCATGTTGGGCGATGGCAGAACCCACGGCAGCTGGGTCTGCTCGAAATGCAGCGAGCGCCGCCAGCCCTCCATCTTCACGATCACGAGCTCGGCGCCCACCCCGTGCTCCTCGTTGACGTAGCGGGCTTCCTCGGCCGGGGTCAGCCCGTGCCGCGTCGCCACCGGGTAAAGGCCCACGAACGACTCGAAGCCCGAACGCACCAGCGGGCCCTCGACGTCGGCCTCTTCGCCGCCCAGAGGGTTGGGCCGGTCCAGCACCACGACCTGGATGCCGAGCTGGGCGCACACCTTCATGGCCAAGATGAGCGTCCAGATGTACGTGTAGTAACGCGAGCCCACGCCTTGGATGTCAAACACCAACGCGTCGATACCGCGCAGCATCTCGGGCCTGGGTGCCAGCGAGGCGGCATCCGAGCCGTACAGGCTCCACACCGGCACGCCGGTCAGCGGATCGGTGCCGCCCTCGGTCGCGATCATGTCCTGGGCGTCGCCGCGCACACCGTGCTCGGGCCCGAACAGCACCTTCAGCTGCAGCCCATGCTGCGCGAACAGGTCGGCGGCGTGCCGAAGCTCGCGGTCGACGCTGGTCGGATTGCACAGCAGCGCAAGCCGCTGGCCGCGCAGGACCGCGCTCTGCTCCTCGAGCACGCGCTCGAGCCCCAGCCTGACCACGGGCGGCATCAGCGGCGGAACGCTAACACGCGCCGCCGGCTGCTTCAACCTAGGGCAGCGTGGTGACGGTCAGATGGAAGGTTCCGGCATTGGAGCTGTAGCCGTCGACGAAGATGAAGTAGGTGCCGGGCTGCAGGGGTCCCGTCTGCACGTACGACTGCAATCCCGAGGTGGCGCCCATGCAACGCGTGCCGGCGGGCGGGTTGGCGCTGCCATAGTCGTCGTTGCAGCCCAGCTCGGTGCCGGTGCAGCTCATCTGGCGGATGTAGACCACCGTGTCCAGCGTCTCCGACATGGTTGTGCAGGTGGTCGCAATCAGCGCGCTCACCGGCGTGGTCAGCCGGTACTCGTACACTTTCTCGGGCGCGGTCGAGAAAGTGGAGCAGCCGGGCGTGAACAGGCTGGCGCCCGAGGTGGTGCCGTCGGCCTGGCCGGTGGGGGTGATGTCGATGATCTGTGCGTTCATGCCGGCCGCGTTCCGGCAGTCGTCGCTCTCGTCGTTGTCGGCGGCCGACGAGCAGCCCGGATCGGCCGGATAGTCGATCAAGCCGTCGCCGTCGTCGTCGCGCCCGTTGCCGCACTGCGGGCAGTTGGGCCCGGTCGGATTGGTCATGCAGGTGTCGCTGTTCTCGCTGTCGTCGTCGGGGGTGGTACAGCCGGGGTCGTTCGGGTAGTCGATTTTTCCGTCGCCGTCGTTGTCGATCATGTCGGCGCACTGCGTGCGCACGCACATGCTGTTCTGGCACTTGAGCCCGCTGCCGCAGTGCTTCCAGGCGATGCCGGTCATGCAGGTCGCCCCGACATCGAGCTGCACGTCGAGCTGGATCGTGAACGTGCCCGCGTTGCCGGTGAAGCCGCCGTCAGCGAAGAAGAACAGGCTGTCGCCGGTCGTCAGCATGCTCGCGTTGGCCGTCACCACCGTGCCGCCGGGTCCCCCGCACGAGGTCTGAGAGGCCTGGTTGCCGCACATGTTCTTGCGCACGTAGAGGATGGGCTCGGTAAACCCGGAGCCTGCGGTCATGGTGGCCACCACCTGCCGGGTGGGCTGATCGACGCGATAGTGGTAGACCAGGTCGGGCCCGTTTCCGGTCACGAAGCTGCAGGTCCCCGATACCGGTTGGAAGTGATCGGTGCTGCCGGTGGTGTTGCCCGAGACCAGGCCGTTGGCGTTGAACTCGGTCACCATCACGCCCGTGATGCACTCGTCGATCTCGCTGTTGTCGGAGGCCGACGAGCAGCCTGGATCGGCCGGGTAGTCGATGCGGCCGTCGCCGTCGTCGTCGATGCGGTTGCCGCACTGCGGACAGTTGGGGCCGGCCGGCCCCGAGATCCCGCAGTCATCGCTCTCGTCGTCGTCCTCGTAGCTCGCGCAACCGGGATCGTTCGGGAAGTCGATCTTCCCATCGGGCGGGTTGTCGTTGTCGATACCGTCCGCGCAGTGGGCGATCGCGCAGCGCATGCCCTGGCCCGGCATGCGCTCCACGCACACGTGGCGGGGCTCGCAGGTGAAGGCGCCATTGGCGGGATCGCACGCCTGCCCCTGCGGAATGGTCCCCCGCACGGTCAGCGCGTAGATGCCGGTCTGGGTGGCCGAGGGCGAATCGATGAACACGTAATAGTCGCCCATCTGCGGGTTGTTGACGGTCACGCTCGCCTTTTGGGTGCCGGTGGAGGCCGAACAGCCCACCTCGGATGATGCGCTGTCGCAGGTCGTGCGCACATACAGGATGGGCAGATACGAGGTCTGCGCCAGATCGGTCGTGAAGGTCACGCTGGAGAGCTGCACGTCGACGTGAACCAGGTACACCACCTCGCCGCCCGAGCCGCCCCCGCACGAGCCCATGAATTGGCTGGCGCCGATGGGCGCGGGCCCGCTGACCGAGCCGTTCATGGGTAAAGGCGTCACGCCGGGACCGGTAGGGCCACAGGTCTGCACGACGATCGTGTCCTGCCCGGAATCGACCGGTGCATCGCTGACGGATGGGCCGTCGATCGCGTCCCCGCCGTCGCCGAGATGCGGGTTGCCACCGCCGCCGCCACCACCACCGTTGTCTCCGCAGCCGTAGGCGGCGAGCAGAGAGACGCTGGCCAACCGGGCGAGACGTGCGAGTCTACTTCTCATGTTGCCTCCATCAAGAATAACGGACCATCTCCGACGCAGTCCCCGGGCCGGTTGTGGGTGCGTAGGTAATCAAATGTGCGCATAAAAAGCAAGGACCTCGGTCAACTCGGGAAAACTTGCCGTGCATGTTACGCTTTTTTGGCAATGGCGACACCCGCGATGCGCTTCCTCGAGGGCCGCGCCCTGTATACGCAAGTTGTCGAGGAAGGGATCGCGCGGGCCGAGCGCTCGGTCTGGATCGCAACCGCCAACCTCAAGGAGCTCTGGATCGCTAGCGGCCGCACGGGCCGCTACGAGTCGATCCTCGATCTACTCGCGCGCCTGGCCGAGCGGAAGGTCGATCTGCGCATCCTGCACGCCGAGCTGCCCTCGCGCCGCTTCCGGGCCGCGTTCGATCGGCGGCCTGCGCTGGTGCGGGGCGGGCTCAAGCTCAAGCTGTGCCCGCGGGTTCATTTCAAGGCTGTGATCGTCGACGGTGGCGCACTCTATCTGGGCAGCGCGAACCTGACCGGCGCCGGCCTGGGCGCCAAGGGCGTTGCGCGCCGAAATTTCGAGATGGGCTTCTGGACCGCGGACGAGGGCCTGCTCGACGCGGTGCAGGCCCGCTTTTTTGCGCTCTGGCAGGGCGAGCCCTGCAAAACCTGCGGCCTGCGCGCGGTCTGCCCCGACCCGATCGCAAAATAGCCGGTCCGGCGCTTTCAACTTTCAACTTTTCGACCAGCTTTCAAAAGATTGGAACTGGCTTGAGCGTCACCTGCGAGCCCTGCACCACCACCCGGAAGCGCACCATCTTGCACTTGTACTTGCCCTTGAGCGCGGTCTCGTTCTGCGACAGCTTGGCCCGGAAGCTGTCGAAGCTGACCCCGTCGACCTTCTCGCCCACGCGCCGCTTGGCCGCGATGAACTCGTCGTACGTGCGCTTGTAGTAGCGCTCGACCGGCTCGTTGGCGAGCTGCAACGCAGACTGGTCGGCGACCGGGCCGGCCGCACTGGCCGCGGCCACCTGCCCCGCGTCGATGTCCTCGACGAACATGGCGTCGGCACGCCAGCGCCGGGCGGCGTCGGCCGCTTGATCGCCGTCCAGCTCCTCGCTAGGCTCGGGGCGGCCCAGAAGGCGCGCCAGCATCACGTTGAGCGCATTGGCCAGGCCCTCGTAGTCGGGGCTGGCCTTGGTGAATTCGTAGTCGAGGTTGCCGTTGATGACCTCGGCCACGCCGCCTTCGACTTGATCGAGCGGCGACAGGAACCTGCGCGCGGTCAGAACCGATGCGCCCACCGCGGTCAAGAGCGCCAGCACGCCGAAGATGAGCACGGTGGCGCCGGCCGTGCCCACGGGCTTGAGCGCCTGCGTGAGCGACTGCAGCAGGATGACCCCGCCGGTCTTGCTGACCGCGTTGCCGGGCAGCGGCGCCACCACGGCCAGGTATTCCTCGGCGCGCACCTTGACCGGAAAGATGTCGGACGGTTTTTCGGCCCCGAACGCGGCCAGCGCGGGCGAGCCGGCCTGGAACACGCTCGCCGACAGCTCCTTGGCCCGCTCGACGTCCTCCTTGGCTGCATCGCCCTCGCCGCCAGCAACGAAGCTGGTTGCCACCACCCGGTTGTCGAGCGTGTAGGCGACCTCGGTCCCGAACAGCTCTTTCTTGGCGCGCGCCTCTTTGTCGGTCATCACGAAGCCGACCAGAAGCGCGCCCGTCAGGCGCCCGTCGCCGCCGTGCATGGGCGCTGCCGCCACCCGCAAGGCGCGCCCATCGAAATTCCAGATGTCCTTGTTGGGCGTGCCCGAGAGCGCGATCGCGACCGACGGATACTTGGCCTTGAGGTTGTCGCCGTACATCACGTTGGGATTGAGATCGCGCACCAGGACCCGGCCCTCGGTGTCCGTGACCGCAATGATGTCCGCCTTGCGCGAGAGCTTCTCCAGGCGCGCATTGCGCGCCTCGACCGCGACGAACAGAGCCTGCCGGCGCTGCGTGATGTCGGGCACCGCCCACGCCCGAACGAACTCGGTCTCGCGCGCAAAGCCAGCGGCCAGGTTGGTAAAATCGATGGATTCGAGCCGCGCGCTTTGCGAGAAGAGCTTCTGGGCCCGCGTCAGCTCATCACTTACGTCCCGGCGAATCGACTCGTTGAGCCCCGAGGTCAGGCTCCAATGGACGGCCACCGTGAGCACCGCGAGGACCCCAGCCACAATGAGCCCTATCTTCGCCCGGTACATGCTCTCCGTACCCCCGGTCAGATTGTTGGCGCCACATTATCGAAATCGCTTCCTGGCAAGTCAAGCAAAAGCACTGCGGAGCCGGGTTCCGACGAGAAACCCACAAGTTTTCCACAGCTCGCACGGAGCCTGCCTCCACCGGTTGCCTACATGTCGCCCGAAGTGGGAACGCCAGTGCCCTCACAGGCCCGAAACACATGTTGATTTCGTTTGTTACAATCCTCGGGCGGGCGCCTAAAGAGCGCTCAGCGGCCGCCTGTGCGCTTGAATCGTGCTCATCTCGACAGGCCGTCGACGTGCGGCCACAGCGTGCCTGTGAATTGCCTTGTCCTACTGCGTCGAGGTGGCTCGGAACGCCTTGTCAAACCCGTCAGCCAGGCTCTGACAGCGCTGGGCCGGCAGCGCGGACACGAGCGGGCACAGATGGAGCGCCAGGCCGGCCGGCAGGTCCTCGCGCTCGAAGCCGGGCAGGTCGGCCACGAGAAGGGTCGCCTCGCGCGGCTCGTAACGCGTGGAAGCATCGGGCGTGGTATCGGCGAACCGCTGCGGGTCGCGCAAGAAAGCCGCCGGCACGACGGCCAGGTTGAGCGGCCGCCGGCTGGCCGCATAGCGCACCTGCTCGCGCACCAGGAACTGCTCGTAGGCGGCGCGCGCGCGCACATAGAGGTCACGCAGCGCGTCGGGATCGCGGGGCGCCACCGACAGCACGCGCAGCCGCTCCTCGGAGAAGGTCCGGTCGACTGCGAAGGTCACGCCGCGCAGGGCTGCGTGGGGCTCGGGCCAGCGCAGCTCGACCGCCAGGGGCGGCGCCTGCGCATCGAGCTTTCGGGCGCCCGCTCCCGCGCCGCCACCGCCACCGCCAAAGCGGCCGCCGGCCCGAAACAGCGCCCATGCACCCACCGACGCTACCAGCACGGCCGCCCCCGCCAGCGCAGCCAGAAGGTGGCGCGGTCGCGGCCGCTCGCTCCCCAGCTGGCGCACCGTGGTGGTGCCCGTCGACACCTCCGGGTGCGCGCGCACGACCGCCTCCAGCTCGCGCCGGAAGCTGGGCGCGTCGGAGTAGCGATCCTCGAGCGGCTTGGCCAGCGCGTGCATGAGCACGCGCTCTAGCTCGGGCGGCACCTCGACCTCGAACCGAGCCAGCGGCGGCACCGCCTCAATCAGGTGCTTCTGCATGATCTCGAAATGGCTCTCGCCGTCGAACGGGGTGACGCCGGTCAGGCCTTCGAACATGGTGACGCCGAGCGAGTACAGATCGCTGCGCCCGTCGAGATCTTTGCCCCGCACCTGCTCGGGCGACATGTAGCGGACCGTGCCCATGGTCTGGCCGGTCGCGGTCAGACGGGTCGAGGTCAGCATCTTGGCAATGCCGAAGTCCATCACCTTTACGCTGCCGTCTCCGCGCACCAGGATGTTGGAGGGCTTGATGTCGCGGTGGATCACGCCGCGCGCGTGCGCGTAGGAGAGCGCGTCCAGGACCCCCAGCACCACCCGCGCTGCCTCGGGCCACTGAATGCGCCCGCTGCGCGCGATCTGCTGCTCGAAGGTTGTGCCTTCGGCGTACTGCATGACCAGGTGCAGCCGGCCCTCGGCCTCGGCAAAGTTGTAAAGATGCACGATGTTCGGGTGCTCGAGCTTGGCCAGGGTGCGCGCTTCCTCGACGAAGCGCGCCTTGACGTCGTCGTAGATGGCAAGGTCAGGCGGCAGGATCTTGATCGCGACCTCCTGCTCGGTCACCCGGTGCTGGGCCTTGTACACCACGCTCATACCGCCCTGCCCCAGCACCTCGAGCAGGCGATAGTTGCCCAGCACAATCTTTCCCAGTAGCGAGCTGGGCCCGGCCCCGCCCAGGGCCTCCCCGCAGTGGTAGCAGGCCCGCGCCAGATCGAGGTTGGTCTTGCCGCAGCGGACGCAGCTCAGCGGCATCGTGCCCTCGCCCGGGCCCTGGCCATGCCGAAAAGTTGCTCCCGTTGAAGTCGCATAGTACCCTACATGTAGGATAACGGAGGTCGCATGCTAACCATGGATCATCGTTTGGATCTTCGGGCCCCCATCAACATGTTGCTCAACAAGTTCGTGGACGGCACACCCCGCGTCTGCCGGGCCAGCAACATCAGTCGAAGTGGCCTCCTCCTGCACAAGCTGCTCGAGCCCGAGCTGCCGCAATCCGTGGTCGGCCTGCAGTTCCAGCTCCCGGGCCAGGATCGCATCATCACTGCGGCCGGCCGGGTCGTGTACGAGCATCCGTGGCTGCGCGCACTGGGGGTTCGCTTCACCAACCTGGCCGACGAGCATCGCGCCCTCATCGAGCACTACATCCTCGACGCGCTCGACTGGAAACGGGCGCTCGAGGGCGCGCGCGCGGGCTGACCCCAGCGAAGCTCGCGCAAAAAGCCCACGACCTCGTCGGCCAGAAGGTCCGGGAACTCGATCGGCGTGTAATGGGTTCCACCCTTCACCTCCACCAGGCGGGCGCTTGGCAACGCACGCGCCATCTCACGCATCATCGCAATCGGCGTCTGAAAGTCGCGGTCGCCACCGACCGCCAGAACCGGCAACCTAACCGCGGGCAGAAGGTCGCGCGCGTCGCTGTGTGCGAGCGCGTCGGCGGTCTCGACCAGCGCCTCGAAGTCGAGCTGATTCCAGTCGGCGGCCACCCGCTGCAGCACTTCGGGGTCGGCGGTCGGCCCGACCACGCCCAGGCGCTCAAGCAAGGGTCGGATCCGGCGCGATTGCACCGACGCGCGTGCGATCGGCCCCAGAACCGGTGCCGCCTGCTTGAGCAGGCGCAGGGCCTGCCGCGCCAGCGCCAGCGGCACCCGTCCCTCGCCGGGTGAGCAGGCCAGCCCGCACACCATCAACATGCCGACCGCGCACTCGGGCCGGCGCCGGTAGTGCTCGAGGATGACCTGGACGCCCATGCTCCAGCCGGCGAGGAGCGTGCGCTCGATGCGCTCGGCCGCAAGGATGGCCTCGAGATCGCGCGCCTGCGTGACCATGTCGAAGGCGCGCCGCTGCGGCGGGGGCGACCGGAACAGGCCCCGATAGTCCCATGAAAGCACGCGGTAGCCGGTGCCGAGCGCCTCGTACAGATGGTGCCAGGCCGCGAAGGTGCCGCCGAGACCGTTGGCGAGCACGATGGCGGGTCCATCGCCACACACCTGGTAGGCGATTTCGGAGCCGTCGAAGCTTACGGTGGTGCGAAACGCGGGCTCGCGGATCACACCTCGATTTTATCAGAAGTAAAAGGTGCCCGTGAGATTGTACGAGGGGCCCTCTTCGTCGCCAATCGGCGGGAGCGGCGAGCCTGCGGGCGCCTGGTTCCTGCGATCGGTCACGCCGCGCCACTCGTAGCGCAGATCGGCGCCCACGGTGAAGTGCTGACCCAGCCGCAGCTCGAGACCGCCGCCGAGCGCGCCCATGATTTGGGAAGCGTCGAGCTTGGCGCCCTTGAAGTCCTCGTGCACGAAGTTGCCGCCGCCGGCGGCGACGAAGTACGGCGCCAGCGTGGAGTTCCACGGGTAAAGGTAGAGCCCGACCGTGGCGGGCACGTCGTGGCGCGAGATGCCGGCCTCGTCTTTGCCGCCCAGCACGCCCAGCGCGAACTCCCAGGTCACGTGACCCGACGAGCGGATGCGCAGGTGGGCCACCCCGCCCCCTTCTTCCGAGCCCGTCCAGCTGAAGCCACTGGCGGCTACGCCCAGACCGAGATGCGTCTCGGAGGGACGGCGCTGCCGGATCACATAGCCCTCCGGTGCCGGCGCCGGCGCGCTCAGAGTCTGCGGCGGCACAACGGGCGGGCTTTCGGGTGCCGGCGCTTGCTCGGGATCACACGGGCACTCCTGTTGCGGCGGCGCCGGAGGGGCTGGCGGGGGCGGCGGCGGGGCC
>DATFWX010000084.1:0-8561 GCA_035258845.1 Polyangia bacterium
GGCGGCTCCTCGACATCCTCACGAACGACTCCTTCCGCACGCAACAGTTTCATCGCAACACGCCCCAGGCAGCGACCGCGTTGGACTCAACGACTCTGGCTGTTATTTGTCGGCACCCAACGGGCCTGATTGTCCCAGACCAACCAACCTTCGTCCAACCGCCGGGCACCGCCCGATCCATCAAAACGGGCTTGAGTGGGCGCTCCTGGTGGGCGCACTTCGCGTTCACCCGGATAAACACGACGCCAACTATCCTCCCCAAAAGGATCGAGATTGGCTCCGCTGACTGCGCGCGTCACGCACGCGTGTGCGCACGGTTGATGGACCTCGACGCTAGGCGAGCGGTCTAGGTGATGTGCGACCCGATAACGCTGGCCCGCGAGCAGCGGGCGCGGGAGCTGGCGCCGCTACCAGCCCGGCGGCCGGGGGCCGGGGCACCCACACCTTCGACGCGCGGGAGGCACACGAGCCACCAGGTGGCTAGACCCGCCACCGACCTGGGGGCTCGAAGCGTCTCCTCGAGGCGACGCCTGCTTGCCGTTCTCGTCTACGAATCATGACAACCGGCGCTGCTGACCGCAGCGCGATGTCTCATTTGCCCTCTCTGGCAAGCGTTTCGGACGGTCGCTTTCGGCTCCCCGCGCTCGGCGTGCCCTGGCACGTGACCTGCACGAGCGGACGGCCGCTCAACAGAGCGTGGAGGACATTTCATGAACAAGAAGTCCAGGCTTGCTCGGTTGGTTTCGATCGAAAAATCGGCTCTCGGCAGCGTGGTGGGAGGAAGACGTTTGGATCTGGCGGATTCGTGGGCGTTCAGCTATCTGGCGCACGGGTCCTGCTACCGCGAGGTCCTGCATTCCGCGGCCTACGCCGGCTACGAAGTGGGCGGAGGCGTCTTGGAGTCATGGCCCGACGCAGCGTGGAGCGCCGCGAACGACGCCGCAAACGCGGCTTGGAACGGACCTGCCTGCCGTAATTACGGCTGGTGGTGAGAACCGACCGCACGACCAGACTTTGACCGCTCGAAGTCCTGCCGGCTCATCGGAGAGCCCCCCATTCGCTTTCACCTTTATCCATTCAGGCTCTCTTTGGAGATCGCACGCGGCATCGGGAACGTCTCGTACTTGAAACCGAGGCCCGATCGAATCGCGGGATGGTTCCGCTGCAGCTCGGTACGTCCTCTCGTTTTCATCGTGACTCAGATACGTGCCCAGTCAGCCGAGGACGCGCTCCCACTCCCGACCAGAGACGCGCCTACGTCGGAAGTCGACACGTGCTCACAAACACGAAGCCCCCGCGAACCGTCCGGAACGCGAGGGCTTTTCAGTGACCCCACCGGGAATTGAACCCGGGATTCCGGCGTGAGAGGCCGGCGTCCTAACCGCTAGACTATGGGGCCAGTGCTTCTGCTTATCTTCCTCTTGGTTCGGGGACTAGGATTCGAACCTAGATAGACGGATCCAGAGTCCGTCGTCCTGCCGTTAGACGATCCCCGACCAGCATCTTACACTTTCTGGCCGCCGCCCGCGCAATGCCGCTTGCTTTTATCAGAAGCGTTGCACCTGTCAAGAGGCCCGTGATAGTTTGGCTTTCCGTTGGAGACGACCATCTTCCTGGTCCGTCACGGCCGGACCGACTGGCAAACCGAGGGGCGGGTGATGGGGACGCGGGACATCGGTCTTAACGCAGACGGGATCAACGAAACCCACGCCATCGTGCGCGCGTTCGAGAACGTCGACGTCGCCGAGGTGCTGTCCTCGCCCCTGCGTCGGGCCGTGCAGAGCGCCGAGATCATCGCCGGCGCCTACGACCTCGAGATCGCCCGCGACCCGCGCCTGGCCGACGTGCGGGTCGGACGCTGGGAAGGCATGCACTACCGCGACCTGGCCAACGACCCCGACTACCAGCGCTACCTGGCCGATCCGCTGTCCGAGCGCACGCCGGGCGGCGAGCACATTAGCGAGATCCGCGACCGCGCGGTGGCCTCGGTGCAGCAGGCGCTGGGCGACAATCCGGGCGGCGAGAACGTGGTCGTGGTCACGCATGCCGGCATCATCCGCACCCTGATCGTCCATTACATGGGAGCGACGCTCGCCAACTATCACCGGGTGCGCGTCGCGCCCGGGTCGATCTCGATCCTGCGCTTTGCAAGTGACCGCGAGCTGCCGCGCGTGCTGGCCATCAACCTGCCGCCGGGCGGCGGGCTGCGGTCGCTCCTACACTGACGGGAGGTCACGATGGCTCAGCAGGTCATGATCGGTGGGCAACTGATCGCGCGCGCGCTCAAGAACGAGGGGGTGCGCGCGGTTTTCACGCTCTGCGGTGGCCACGTGATGCCGATCTACCTGGGCTGCCACGGCGAGGGCCTCGACATCATCGACAACCGCCACGAGCAGGGTGCGGTCCACGCCGCCGACGCCTACGCGCGCCTGACCCGCGGTGTGGGCGTGGCTGTCATCACTGCCGGACCCGGCGTCACCGACGGCGTGACCGGCGTCGCCAACGCCTATCAGGCCAGCGTGCCGATGCTCGTTCTGGGCGGCGCGGCCGAGCTGCGCTTCATCGGCAAGGGCGCGCTGCAGGAGATGGAGCAGACCTCGCTTTTGCGCCCCATCACCAAGTGGTCGGCCACCATCACGCAAGCCGAGCGCATCCCCGAGATGATCGCGGCCGCCTGCCGCATCGCCACCACGGGCGTGCCCGGCCCGGTCTTCCTGGAGGTGCCGTTCGACGTGCTGACCCGCCAGGTCGCCGACGCCTACTTCCCGACCAGCTACAAGCCGACCTCGCGCACCCAGCTCGATCCGGAGTCGATCGAGGCCGCGGCCAGGCTCATCGGCGCAGCCGAGCGGCCCATCGTGTTTGCGGGCTCGCAGATCTGGTGGGACGACGCCGCCGGCGTGCTGCGCACGCTGGCCGATCGGCACGGCATCCCGGTGTACCTGAACGCGATGGGCCGGGGCGCGCTGCCGCCGACCCATCCGACCGCCTTTTCGCTGTCGCGCAAGATCGCATTCCGCAAAACCGACTGCGTGCTCGTGGTGGGCACGCCGCTCGACTTCCGGGTCGGCTACGGCGCCGCCATCAACCTGCCGGCCAAGATCATCCAGATCGATCGCGATCCGAGCAAGATCGGGCAGAATCGCCCCGTCGCCATCGGCATGGTCGGCGACGCGCGCTCCAACCTGGAGGCGCTCGATCAAGCCCTGCCGCGCGGCACCGGAACGCGCTTTGCGGGCTGGGTCGAGGAGCTGCGCGCCGACGAGGCCAAGCGTCGCGCCGAGCAGGAGAAGTGGGAAAAAGACGACTCGCGGCCCATCAACCACTACCGGTTCGGCCGCGCCATCGCGGATGCAATCGACGACGACACCATTCTGATCGGCGACGGCGGCGACATCGTCGCCATCGCGGCCAAGGTGATTCCACTCTTCGCACCCGGCCGCTGGCTCGATCCGGGCCCGCTCGGGTGCCTGGGCGTGGGCGCGCCCTTTGCGCTGGCGGCCAAGTACCTCCACCCCAAGAAAAAGGTGCTGGTCATCTCGGGCGACGGCTCCTTCGGCCTGAACGGTTTCGATTTTGAGAGCTGCATCCGACAAAAACTGCCGGTTGTGTGCATCGTGGGCAACGACGCCGGCTGGGGCCAGATCCGGGGCCCACAGGTGATGCTCATGGGGCCCGATCTGGCGCCCGCGACCCGCCTGGCTCCGACCCGGTACGATCGGGTGGTGGAGGCGTTCGGGGGCCGCGGCGAGCAGGTCGAGGATCCGCGCGCAATCGCGCCCGCCCTGCGCCGCGCCTTCGAGTCGGACGAGACCTACTGCATCAACGTCCCCATCGATCCCGACTTCATGATCAAGACCGGGGCCTCCAAGCTGTCGGTGTGATGGCTCCGGCCGCTATCATCTGCGCTACACTTGCCGCGTGAATCGCCGCCTGGCCCAGCTTGGCAGCGTTTTTCGCTTCTCGAAAGAGCTCGAGTTCGGCGCGTTCTGGCGCTGGGTCGGCCTGTCGGTTCTGGTCGGGGTCGCGGCCGGCCTGGCCGCCACGCTGTTCCAGGCTGCGCTGGAGCTGGCCAACAACCTGGTGCTGGGCCACCTGGCGGGCTGGGAGCCCCCGCTGCCGCGCGGCGACGTCCACCTGCTGGCCGCAGTGCGCGAGCCTCACCTGCGGCGCTGGCTCCTCTGGTGCCTGCCCGCGCTCGGTGCCCTGGTGTCGGGTTTTCTGGTCTACCGCTACGCGCCCGAGGCCGAGGGTCACGGCACCGACGCCATGATTGGCGCGTTTCACCACGCCCGCGGCGCCATCCGGCCGCGCGTGCCCGTGGTCAAGGCGCTCGCCTCCGTGTTCACGATGGGCTTTGGCGGCTCGGCTGGTCGCGAGGGGCCGATCACGCAAATCGGCGCCGGTTTCGGCTCGCTCCTGGCGTCGCTGCTCAAGCTGCCCGATCGCGAGCGCCGCATGCTGCTTCTGGCGGGGGCGGCCGGCGGCCTGGGCGCCATCTTTCGCATCCCGCTCGGCGCCGCGCTATTCGCGATCGAGGTCTTGTACCGCGACGGGATCGAGGCTGAAGGCATCTTTCCGTGCGTGGTCTCGTCGGTGGTCGCGTTCAGCGTGTTCACGCTGACCTTCGGCCAGGGCCACCTGTTCGCAACCGAGCGGGCCTACCTGTTCGACCCCCGCCAGCTCCCCTTCTATGGTGCGCTCGGGCTCAGCTGCGCGCCCCTCGGCATTCTGTTCATCCGCGTCTTCTATGGCATGCGCGACCAGTTCGCCAAGCTGCGCCTGCCCCCGATGTGGAAGCCGGCGCTGGGCGGCCTGGGCCTGGGCCTGCTCGCGATCGGCGCGCCGCATGTGCTCGGGGTCGGCTACGGCTGGGTCCAGGAAGCGCTCTTGCAGACCGACCGGGTGCCGCTTCACGACCGGCCCTGGCTGGCTGCGGCGGCCCTCTTGGGCATCGCGCTGGCAAAGATGCTCGCCACCTCGCTGACCATCAGCTCGGGCGGCTCGGGCGGTGTGTTCGCGCCCTCGATGGTGATCGGGGGCCTGATTGGCGGCGCGTTCGGCTACCTGTTCCACCAGATCGCGCCGACGGTGGTGCCGCAGCCGGGCGCGTTCGTGCTGGTTGGCATGGGCTGCTTCATGGGCGGGGTCTCGCACGTGCCCTTCGCCGCCATCATCATGGTGTGCGAGATGGCGGGCAGCTACGACCTCCTGGTGCCGCTCATGCTCGCCAACGCAATCACCTTTCTTTTGCTGCGCAACCACTCGCTGTACGAGAAGCAGGTCAAGAATCCGCTCGAGTCGCCCGCGCACATCGGCGACTTCACGATCGACGTGCTCGAGGAGCTGCGTGTGGGCGATGTGTGCGATCGCGAAGTCGTGCTCGAGCGGGTGCCCGAGGGCATGCGGCTGCGCGATTTTCTGCGGTTGGTGGCTCAGAAGGGCTCGACCCTGTTCTGCGTGACCGGCGAGGGCGACGCTCCGGTGGGTCTGATTGCGCTGCGCGACGTGCGCTCGCTGCTGGGCGAGGAGCAGCTGGGCGAGCTGGTCGTGGTGCGCGATGCCATGACGCCCTGGAAGAGCGTGCCCGAGTCGAGCCATCTGCGCGATGCGCTGCAACTGTTCATCGAGTCGGCCTACAGTGAGCTGCCGGTGGTGGCGGCCGATGGCGGCGGCAGCGTGGTGGGGCTTTTGTCCTACCAGGATCTGATCGCGGCCTATCAGCACGAGATCATCCGACGCCGGCTCGAGGGCACGCGGCGGCCGGCCACCGAGCAGCTCCGGACCTATCACGACGAGCGCCGCAAGAAAAAGCGCCTCTGATCGTTGAAAATACAAGTAATCCAGATATTTCTACGCCTGACCGGACGGCCAGTTTGGGCTTGCATCACGACCCCGATCCAAGCCATGATGCACCTCACAGAACGACGCCGGGGCCGGCCAGCAAGTGATTGCATTCGGGCTGCAAAAAGGTGAAGATGTCGCCCATCCAGCGTCCCACCGCCCATGAAACGAGCCGTGGGCGCGCGTTCGAGCGTGGATCTCTGCCGCGCCGAAGCGACTTGGGCGAGCCGCGCCGGAGCAATCAGAAGGAGGTCTCCATGAGAAGGGCTAGCTTGGTTTTTGCGCTTTTGTTTGCGGCGTGCAGCTCGGGCGGCGGCGGCGGCGGTGCGGCAGGCGGAGCTGGCAGCGGTGGCGGGGGCGCGGGCGGCGGGGGCGGCGGCACCGGCGGCGCAGGCGGCGGCGGGGGCGGCGGCACCGGCGGCGCGGGCGGTCAAGCCATCACGCTGACCATGGGCCCGTTCACCGTCCAGGCTGGAATGGAGGTCTACAAGTGCCAGGACTTTGCCGACCCGTTCGGCGCCAATGACGCCGAGATCGGCGCCTACGAGGTGCACATGGCGCCCGGCTCGCACCACATGTTCCTGTTCTTCCAGGAGGGCACCAACTCGAGCGGCTCGCTCATCGATTGCCCGAGCGGTGGCCTCGAGTTTCACCCCTATCCCTTCTCGACCCAGACACCCGACTCGATGGTCACCTATCCGCCCGGCGTCGCCTCGCTCATCAGAGGGAACACGGGGTTGCGCGTGAACGCGCATTACATCAACACGACCGGGCAGGATCTCACCGGCAACGTAACTGTGATCCTGCACGTGGCGCCGGCGGGGACCATCAGCAGCCATGCCGGCACCATCTTCATGAACGACGTCACCATCTCGATTGCGCCCGGCATGCACACCGCCTCGGCGAGCTGCACGCTGCCCCAGAACGTCAACCTTCTGGGCTCGGCCAGCCACATGCACCATCGGGCCACCCACTTCGTCGCGACCTCGGGCTCGACCATGCTGTACGAGACCAACACGTGGTCGGATCCGATCCCCGCGCGCTACGACCCGCCCATGCAACTTTCGTCCGGCGCGCGGGTCAGCTTCAGCTGTGACTACTTCAACGAGACCTCGCAGACGCTGACCTTTGGCGAGTCGGGGCAGAATAACGTCATGTGCATTTTCACGGCCCAGTATTTCCCGGTGACCGGAACCGATCCGACCATCGCCTGCATGGCCTTCGGCACCAACCGCTGACCTCCCCTAGCGCCTCGACAAGACCCCCGGTGGCGGGGTTATGATGGTCACCCCAATGGCGCTGGAAACCAAGTTCTGGGCGGCCACGGATGTGGGCAAACAGCGCGACCACAACGAGGACAACTTCCTCGTCGACAAGAAGGTCAATCTGTTCGTGGTCGCCGACGGGATGGGCGGGCACGCGGCAGGCGAGGTGGCCAGCCAGATCGCGGTCCACGAGCTCCGCAACGCGGTCACCCTGAATGCCGACATCATCGAGCAGTTTCAGAGCGGCGATCCGAGCGTGCAGCCGCAGGACATCCTGACCTTGATGGAGCACGCCGTCCAATCGGCGTGCAGCGCGATCTATCGGCGCGCGCAGTCCGAGACCGAGAAGCGCGGCATGGGCACCACCTGCTCGGCGCTGCTTCTGATTGGCGAGCGCGGCTTCATCGCGCACGTGGGCGACTCGCGCATCTACCTTTTGCGCCAGGGGCACGTGGTGCAGCTGACCGAGGACCACTCGCTTTTGAACGAGCTCATCAAGCGCGGCAAGGTCACGCGCGAGACCATCGATTCCTCACCCTACAAGGATTACAAGAACGCGGTCACGCGCGCGGTCGGCGTGTACGAGAGCGTGCAGGTCGACACCTTCGACTTCGACGTGCTCCCGGGCGACTGCTTCCTTCTGTGCACGGACGGGCTGCACGCGTACCTGCGCGACGCCGAGATGCCCCGGCTGCTCGACGGCGACGTGCAGGACGTGACGCGCCGGCTGGTCACGCTGGCCAACGAGGGCGGCGGCCACGACAACATCACCAACGTGATCGTGCGCATCGAGCAGCCCCCGGTGCCGACCGATCGCACCGCCGAGTACACCCGCAAGATCGACGTTCTGCGCAAGATGCCCTTCTTCCGCGATCTCGACATGAAGGAGATCATCCGGGTGCTCAACATGACCGAGGTGCGGGGCTACGCGCCCGGCGATCTCATCATTGCGGAGGGCAAGCCGGGCGAAGAGATGTTCATCATCCTGACCGGCAAGGTCAAGCTGCACAAAGGCGACGCCTTCATCACGCACTTTGCGCCGGGTGCGTTCTTCGGCGAGCTGGCGCTCATCGACAGCCAGCCCCGCTCGGCCTCGGTCACCGCCGAGGAGGCCTCGCGCGCGCTGGTCCTTCGGCGCACCGACTTCATGCGCCTGGTCAAGACCGAGGGCGCGCTGTCGTCGCGCCTGCTCTGGAACGTGCTGCAGGTGGTCACCGAGCGGCTGCGCAAGACCACGGTCGACCTGGCGGGCGCGCGCATGGAGGCCGAGGCGGTCGACCTGTCCGAGGACGCCGAGGCGCTGGGCGACTAACGTCGCTGCTGGCGCGATGGCCACCGCGTGCGAGCACCCGCCTGAAACCGGGTGATGGCGGGCGGCCGTCGCGCCGAGGCGCCACCGCGCGCGGCGCGCCCATGCAGCCGGGGTCAGCACAGCCGGCCCAACGCCGCGCG
>DATFWX010000085.1:0-2728 GCA_035258845.1 Polyangia bacterium
CTGGCACTGCGGCTCCGCTCTCACGCCTCAAGCCTCAAGCCTCAGGCTTCACAGGCCTCACGCCTACCCGTGGTAAGCTTCTGCGCACATGGCCCAGCAGCGCGGCCTCGAGCTCAAGGTCGGCATCCTCATCGTGCTCTCGCTCGCGCTTCTGGGTGCCTTTGTCGTCATCCTGGGCAACGTCTCGCTGGCGCACGGCTGGCGCTTCGCGGTCGATTTCAACTTCTCGGGCAACCTGCAGTCGGGAGCCCCGGTCAAGGTCTCGGGCATCAAGGTCGGCAAGGTCGAGGCGGTCGAGCTGTGGGGGGGCCGGATGGACCCGCAGGTGGGCCGGCGCGTGCAGGTGCGGGTCCGGGTGTGGGTCGAGGACCGGGTCAGGGACAGCATCCGGCAGGACGCGGAATTCTTCGTCAACACCGCGGGCGTGCTGGGTGAGCAGTACCTGGAGGTGCAGCCCGGAAGCTGGGACAAGCCGCCACTCGCGCCGGGCGCGATCGTGCGCGGGGTCGATCCGCCGCGCATCGATCTGATCGTTGCCCGCGCCTACGAGTTCCTCGACGATATCACTTCGCTGTTGCGGGACGATCGCGCCCTCATCCGCGATTTCCTCAAGAACGGGGCGCACATGGTGCGAACCCTGGACGGTATCCTGGGCGACAACAAGGACGAGATTGGCCGCCTGATTGGAAACCTCGACCGGTTCACGAGCGAGACCACCAAGCTCGTGGTGGACGTACGCTCGGGCATCGGCGATCCGGCCCGGCTGCGCGCCACCCTGGGCAACGTCGAGCGTCTGTCGGCATCGATCAATCAGCAGATCAATCCGCTGCTCGCCAAAGCGCAAAAAGCGCTCGACGGGGTCGCCAACGTGACCGATGTGGTGCGCGAGGGTGACAAGGAAAAGCTGCGCCGGACCATCGATCAACTGGTCAAGCTGAGCGATCGCGTGCAGACGCTGACCGCCGACGCGCAGCACATCGTGGGCGAGGTCAAGCGAGGCAAGGGCACCGCGGGCGCGCTGCTGGTCGACGAGACCATCTACGACGACCTCAAGGAGATGGTGCGCGACCTCAAGCACAATCCGTGGAAGTTCCTTTGGCGCCAATGACACGACGAGCCTTGCCATGTTCGACGAAGCGCTGAGCCAGCGGGTCGGCCTTTGGCTGCTGGCGCTGCTGGCGCTGGCGGTGGGCCTGGTGGCGACCTTGTCGGGCCGCACGCTGGCGGCGGTGCACGAGTATCACGTTCAGTTCTCGCGCATCGCGGGCCTCCAGGCCGGTCACCGCGTGCGCCTGTCGGGCCAGGATGTGGGCCAGATCAAGGCAGTATCGTTTGCACCGGGCGGAAGCCTGCGGGTCGATGTATGGGTCAAGCGGGGTTTCCGGCGCTATGTGCACCAGAACAGCGAGTTCTACGTGGGCATGGGCAGCACGACGATTCTGGGTGAGCCCTCGCTCGAGATCGGTCCGCCGCGCGGCGAGCCGGGACCCGAGCTGGCTCCAGGCGCGACCGTGCGCGGAATCGACCCGCCCCGGCTCGATCACGTGCTGCAGACGGTGTACGACGACCTGACCGTTCTGACCGAGGAGCTGCACGAGCAGCAGCCGGTCATCGACGAGCTCCTGCGCGCGCTCGACGGGTTGTTGGAGACGCTGGATGAAATCCCGTCGGACCCCGATCAGCTCATTCGCATCCGTGACCAGATCTCGGTGGGCACGGTGCGCGCGCTCGACCTGATTGCGGCCCTGCGCGCCGGCACCGACGACGGGGTCCGCCTGCGCGGGACGGCCCGGGAAGTGTCGCAGCTCCTGCAGCGGATCGAGCGCGAGCTTGACGGGCTCGCGCGGCGCTTCGATCGGGCGAGCGCGGGCTGGGAGCGGGTGGCCTCCGTGTTCTCGGCCGCCGAGCGCCAACGAATCGCGGGCGCGTTTCGGAAGCTGAGCCACGCCGCCGACCTGGGCGCGCGGGTGGCCGGCGACCTGGCGGAGCTTTCGGCCCTGGTCGAGAGCGGACGCGGCACCATCGGCGCCTTCCGGCACGATCTCGAAATCTTCGACGACATCAAGCAGATCAACCGAATGCTGCAGAATCAGCCCTGGCTGGGCGCCGCCCGGCCCGAGAAATCCAAGCCCGAGTAGGCCGAGAAAAAGACAGCAACTTCTGGAACCGTTCGCCGATACTGAATGGACCCGACCCGGAAGGAGACTCGAGATGCTGCTGGGACCGCTCTTTCTGGTAGTCCTTACGCCGGCCACCGAGCCGCCCATCGTCGTGGAGGCGCAAGTCCAAGGCGAGGAAAGCCAGGCCGCGCTGGGCGCGGAGCTCGCGCAGGCGCTGGCCGCACCCTCGCCCGCGCAGGCCGCCGGGCTCATCCGGGAGCGGCTGCCGCCGGTGGCCGGACCGATGAAAGTGGAGCCCGTCATCGAGGCCAACCAGCTGGTGGAGAAGGGCCGCGACGCTTATCTCGACGGGCGCTTTCCAGAAGCCACCCAGAAGCTGGAGCAGGCGCTGGGCGTGCTGCGGCGAGCCATCGAGTCGCTCGACGAGGAGCGCAAGGCGGCCGAGACCCTGTTCCGTGCCCACATGTACCTGGCCTTCACGCTGCGCGCGGAAGGGGGCGGAAACCTGCCCCAGGCGGTCGAGGCCATGAAGGAGGCCATCCGCACCTTCCCCTCGCTCGAGCCTTCGCGCGCCGAGTTCGGGCCCGAGAACCTGAGCTTTTACCGGC
>DATFWX010000086.1:0-35451 GCA_035258845.1 Polyangia bacterium
TCAGTCGACCTGGTTGACCACCAGGTCCACCTTCGAGCCCTTGGGGGCCGGCAGCCCGCCGGCCGGGGTCTGCTCGAGCACCACGCCGTCCATGCGATCCTCGTCGGACTTGTAGCGGGTCTGGCCAACCACGAAGCCGCCTTGCGTGATCAGCTCCTTGGCCTTGCTGGAGCCGCGCCCGACCACGTTGGGTACGACCGCGGTCTCGGGCCCCTTGGACACCACAAGATCGACGGCCGCACCGGCGTGGGCATCGGTTCCCGGGGGCGCGCTTTGCGAGATCACGCTTCCGACCGGAACCGTCGAGTGGGATTGCTCGCTGGTGCGACCAACCGCGAGCTTGGCCGCCTCCATGCGGGCCCGCGCCTCGGCCGCCGGCAGGCCGGTGACGTCGGGCACCTTGACCGATGAGGCCGCCTTGGCCAGCGCGGCCGTGATCGACTCGCCCTTGTGCACGCGCGAGCCTTCGAGCGGCCGCTGCTCCGCGATCTGGCCCGGCTGCACGCGCGGATCTTCCTTCTCCTCGTTGATCACGAGCAGGAGGCCACGCGCCTCCACCAGCGCGCGCGCCTGCTCGGGTCGTAGCCCGACCAGCGGCGGAACGTCAACCGATTCGCCCGACCCGCCGCGCACGAGCAGGTACGTGATACCAGCCGCGACTCCGGCTGCGACCATTGCTGACAGAACCACGTCGCGCGCTGCCACCGGCTTACACTATCCCCGCTCGCTCCGGCGAGCAAGCACGCGCCCGTCTATGAGCAAGCGCGCGCGGGTGTATGATAGAAGCGTGCTGAGCCCGTTCCTTGCCGACCTCGGCAGCGGCTCGATCGCGCGCGCGGTGGTGGCGGCAGCGGGGGCGCCGGGCCGGGCGCTCGTGCTGGCTGACGTGGCCATTGCGCGCGAGCTCGCGCAGAAGGGCTTCCGGGTCGTGCTCTCGGCCGGCTCGCGTCGCGTGCGGCCGCGCCCCGACTATGTGCTGGTGCGGGCTTCCGCCGACGCGCTGCCGCTGCAATCGCGTAGCGTCGCGGTCGTGGTCATGCAGGGACGGGGCGTCGAGCTGCGGGGCGCCGCTGAGGATGCCGCCCTGGCCGCCGAGCGGATTCGATCGTGGTTGGCACCGCTGGCGCCGGAGGGACGCCTGGTGCTGGTCGACCGCATCGACGGCGGGCTCCTGGGCGCGCGCTCGGCCGTCTCGCGCGAGGATCTGTGCGCTGCGCTTCTGGCCGCGCGCCTGACCGGCATCGCGCAAGCGGCGCCGCGCGCGGGCACGGTCGTCACGTGCGGGGTCTATCCGCCCGGCACATAGGAGTATACGCAGAACTCCTGGTGGTCGCTGAGCGCATACAAATGCTGGTCGCCCGGATCGTAAGGTCCTGACAGACCGACCAGCTCCCGGTACGACGGCCACGGAAACTGCACGCGACCGCGCAATCGAAACGGCCGCCGATCGTAGGCCAGCATCTCCCAGCCCGACCCGGTCTTGTACGCAATCAAAAGCTTGCTGGTTGGCTCGAACACTGTGATGCGCTCGGGCGTGACCGAGAGCATGACCGATTCCTGGTGCGTGAGCGGCGCTGCAGGAACGTAGCGCTCGAGCAGGAGGTCGCTCTTGCCGGCGCGCAAGAGGTCGCCGAGATCGAACGTGATCAGGCTGTGCGCAAGTGGGTAGGGCGGATCCGAGCTGCTGCAAGAGCCATAGGTCGAGTCCGTAAAGGAAACCGGATCGATCGAAGTGTCCGACGCAACGTAGGGGCAAAAGCCGTCGGCGACCGCGACATCGGCAGGAGTCGAGCTCAGCATCCGGGAGGCAGCCACCTGCAGCATGCCCCGGCTGGGCACGGCCAGCGCGAACAGCTTGCGCGCCGACGAAGCTGCGTCCGCAAAGTAGAAATAGGTGGCGCCGTTGCCGATCCCGACCGGCTGCTGAATGCCGAGCGCCGAGGTGTCGTAACAGTACGGCGAATCGGCGGGCACGAACTTGCCAATCACGTCGCTCGTGCCGGGCGGGTTCTTGAAGCTGCCGAACGGCGACTCGTTGCACGCGGCGACCACGCACACAAGGGAACCGATCAGCGCGCGCGGGCTCACAACCGAAGATACATCCCGGTCAGGATGGGTGCCGAGGAGCCGCTGCCCGCGCTCGAAAACGCGTAATTGTAGAGCGCCTGCGCGTACAAAGAAATCACTCCGAAGTCGAGCGCGAGCCCGGCGCCGATGTTGTAGCTGTAGAAGGTGCCCTTGGTCATACTGCCCGAAGAAGTGCTGGACGAGTCGGTGCCCTCGACCACGATCGCGGTGCCGGTGATCAGAAACGGCCGCAGCGTGCTCGACACCGAGAGGTACCAGCGCAAATCGAACTGGAAGGTGGGGACCGGCAGCAGCACCGCCAGCTCGACGTCGACCGCCTGGCCGGGCGACTGCAGGCCCAGCACCGGGCCGCCGCCCCAGCTCCGATCGGCGCGCGCGGCGTTGAAGCCACCGGCGCCACCGAACAAGAAATGGAAGCTCTGCGCGTTGGGAACTTTGCGCCGCTCGTCGGGCACGGGCGGGGGCAGCGGGCGCGGCGGCCGCACCTCGACCGCGCCCACGGACGGCCCCAGCGTCGTCAGCGCCAGCGGCACCTCCAGCGTCTGACCCGCCGGGAGCACGATCTCGCGCCGCACGGCCGCGAAGCCATACCGACGCACCTCGAGCCGATGGGGCCCGGCTGGAGCCGGCTGGTCGAGCGGAGTCGTGCCCACGATGACGCCGTCCAGGCTGACCTCGGCGCCGTCGGGCCGGGTGTAGACGATCAGTCGGCCCATGCGTGTCCGCAGCACGATGGCGACCGGCAGGGGCCGGCCGAGCTCGACGCGGATGTGCTTGCGCGCGCGCTCGTAGCCCTCCAGCTCGGCATCCAGATCGTGCTCGCCGCCCGCCACCGTGAAGCTGCAGGGCGCGTCGCACTGCGGCTTGGCGTCCACGAGGATGTGCGCCCCCGGTGGCTGGGAGTCGACGGTCACGCGCGAGGGCCGGGCCCGCAGGTCGCGAACGTGCGCACGCACGCGCGCGAGGTCGGCCGCGTCCGGCTTTTCGGCCACATACCGTTCGTAGTAGCCGACCGCCTCGGCCAGGTCGCCCAAGCGTTCGTACACGCTGGCCAGGTTATAGAGCACGGCCGGATGGGGCTTGGCGTCATAGGCGGCCTTGTACTCGCGGGCCGCCGTCTGAAGCTCGCCCCGCTGCTCGGCTGCCTCGGCGGCCTGGAAGTGCCTGCGCGCGCTCGCGACCGGATCGTCCGCGCGCGCGACCGACGCGCACAGCAGGGCCACCACGAGCGCCAACCGGCTCATTGATACGGATTCGCCTTGTGGCTTTCGTCGGACGGCAGGGTCGCAGGCGGGCTGGCCGGACGACTCCGCTTCTTCTTGGGGCCGGATGCCGGCGCAGGCGGCGTGCTCTCGCGGGCCAGCGGCGCATCGACCGTGAGCTTGTCGCCGGGCTCGAGCGTGTGCTTGACCTGGTGCAGCTCGAAGCCCGCCAGCTCGAACATGAAGGCATGCTCGCCCGCTGGCAGCTCGCGCGAGAGGGGGGTGGTTCCGACGGGCACGCGGTCGATGTAGGCCTTTGCGCCCGGCGGGTCGGTGATCAGGGTCACATGCGCGAGCGCGGGCTGCGGCGGGGGCGGTGGCGCGGGCGCGGGCGCAGCCGCAGACGCAGGCGCGGGAGCGGAGGCGGGCGCAGGTGCCGACGCGGCCGACGGTTGGACCGGCGCAGCGTGCTGCGACACCCGGACCGCGACCGGCATCGCGCCACCCTCGGGCTGCCCGACGTAGCGCGGGAGCGCCAGCCAGGCCGCAGCCGCAAGCCCGAGCACGCCCAGGCCCACGCCGAGCGGCCACAACCTTGGCCTCCCGGCCGGGCTGGGCTGCCGTCCGGTCGGCCGCTCGCCCAGGGTCGGCCGGCCATCGGCCACTCGCGCCAGCGCCTCCTCCAGCTCCGAGATGCTCTGAAAGCGCGCGCGCGGCTCCTTCTCGAGCGCGCGCAGAAGGATCCGCTCCAGCTCCACCGACAGGGTCGGGTTGCGCTTGCGCGGCGGCGGCGGCTTTTCGTTCATGTGCGCGGCCAGAAGCTGCAGGTAGCTCGGGTGATTGAACGGCGGCTGGCCGACCAGCAGCTCGTAAGCGAGAACGCCCACCGCGTACACATCGACCCGGTGATCGATATCGGTCTCGCCGCGCGCCTGCTCGGGCGCCATGTACATGGGCGTTCCGATGACCGCCCCGGTCTCGGTCAGGCGCGCGCTCTGCTCGTGAGCCTGCCGCACTTTCGAGATGCCAAAATCCATCAGCTTGACCACGTCGCCCGCGCCCGCGCGCTCGGCCAGGCACACGTTCTCGGGCTTCATGTCGCGGTGGATGATCCCTTTCTGATGGGCGGCCGCGAGCCCGCGACAGATCTGGCGCAGAATCATGAGCGCGCGCGGTGGTGGCAGCGCGCCTTCCTCGTGCAGTACCCGTCCCAGGTCGCGCCCCTCGAGCAGCTCCATGACGATATACGCGCGCCCGTCCTCTTCACCCACGTCGATCACGTCGACGATGTTCTCGTGCGCGATCTGGCTGGCCGCGCGCGCCTCCTTGTGAAAGCGCGCCAGCGTGTCGCGCTGGTAGGAAAAGCGCTCGAGCAGCACCTTGACCGCAACCGCCTTGCCGAGCCCGATGTGCTCGCTGCGATAGACTGCCCCCATGCCGCCCTGCCCGAGCTTTTTCACGAGGCGATAGCGGCCGCCCAGCGTCGCGCCAATCAGCGGATCGATGACCTCGGTGGGCTGTGGACCCGCTGCGACGGTGGCGCTGCCGTCGACCGGGCAGAACCGGGCCGCCAGATCATAGGTGTTATGGCAGCGTGGGCACCGACGCACGACGCATTATCCCAGGAAGGCCAGGGGCGCGCCAGGGCACGCGGGCGGCGCGGATTAGAACTCGGCGTCGGGCGGACGGGCGTCGGGCATGAAGTTGGCGTCCGGGCGCACGCAGCCGGTATTGGGATCGCCGGTCATCAGCATGCACACGCTCTCGGTGCCAAGGCCAGGGGTGCAGTGGGGTGCGCCGGGCCCGCAGTCCCGATCAGTCAGACACTTGGTCGTACAGATGGCGGGCCATTGCCCGAGCGAGACACAGCGTTCCTGGCATGCGCCTCCCAATTTATTGGAGACCAGGTAGCAGCCCGCGGGCGGATCCGGGCACGACTGACCCAGATCGCCTGGAATGATGTGCTCGGCCGAGGCGTCCACCGGGGGCTTGGTCTCGTCGCCACAGCTCGCGCCGCTGACTGCCGCCAGCATGAAAAAGCCGAATGTAAGCGCACGCATGGACGGCATGATACACCCGGCTCGAAGCGACTGCTACAACTCCTGCCTACCCGTCCGATTGGCAGTTGGGCGAGTACTCGTATTCGTAGAGGCCGCCCGCAGCGCCCCCACCGACCATGCCGATGCCGGCGCCCCATGGGCCGAAGTAGGCGCCGCCAGCGAAGCCGAAGACCATGCCCAGAACCACGCCGGTCGAGACGTCGTTGAAGCACGCAGTGGAGTTGTATCCACCTGCCGCCTGCGCGAGCACTTTCGTGTCCAGCTCCTTCATGTAACCTCGCTTCCTTCAGCTGTCGTCGCAGCTTGACGATTGACCCGGCGCCCGCCTTGGGGTGGAGGAGATCAGCAAAACTGGTGCCACCGGCCGGTCGACGATCTCCTCGGTGGATCGACCTGAAATGACTTCCGCAGGGCGCACAGCCAGCGGCCGCGGCGGCTGCGCGCGTGCGCAAGGCGGCTGGCCATGGCTAGCCCAGAGGTCGTTCCCCGTCGGTGACAAAGGCAGCCGATGCGGCGCTCCAGCGAACCGAGCGGCCGTCGCCGCCTGGTTAACCGTGCTTGGGCGCTTGCCGCGGCTGCTGCGGTCCCGCACCCTCGGGTTGCCCGGGCAAGGGCGGCGGCTTTTGCCCGGGCAGAGGGCCGCCGTTGTCGTTCGCCTTGACGCCCGGCGGCCGCTCCCAGGGAATCGGCTTCAGCGGCATCTCGCGCTGGGTCTCGTACAGAAAGCGCGCAATCAGCGGCACCGTCAGCATGTAGGCCGCGTCCTTGTAGCCCAGTTGGCGTTGCCGCAGATCATCGCCAATCCAGGCCGTGTTCATCCAACGCGACGTGTAGCCGACGAACCAGACGTCCATGGTGGCCGACGAGGTGCCGGTCTTGCCGGCCGCCGGCAGCTTGACCGCACGCAGCGAGCCCGAGTGGCCGCGCGACACCACCTCCTCGAGCAGGCGCGAGGTCAGCCAGGCGGTACGGGGCGGAATGACCGGCGAGCCGCTCTCACCGGCCGCCGCGGCCAGCCGGTCGAGCTTGCTGGCCGGCGGCAACATCGGATCGAAGTAGACCGACCGATCCTCGAGCACCTGACCCTGCCGATCGAGCACGCGCCGGATCGAGACCGGCTCGGTCGGCACGCCGCCACGCGCGAAGGCCGAGAACGCGCGCGTCATCTCGTCCAGACGCACGCAAGAAGCACCCAGCGCGAGCGCCTTGTCGGGCCCGCCCGTGATCGCAGTCGCGATGATCGGGGTCGAGAAGCCGAGCCGTCGGGCCCAGGTCTCGATAGGCTTGCCGTCCCGGCCCGCCACCAGGTTGAACAACTCCACCGACGGGATGTTCTTGGACCAGGTCAGCGCGTACTCGAGCGTGACCTGATACTCGACCGTGTTGTTGAGGTTGGTCGGAACCCAGACTTCACCGGTCACCGGATCGACCTCGGCCTTGGGCACGTCGTTGAGCATGGTGTTGAACGCGTAGCCTTTGTCGAGCGCGAGCGAGTAGTAAACCGGCTTGTACGCGCTGCCGGGCTGGCGACACGCTTGCACGGCCCGATTGAACTCGCTCAGGTCGTAATCGCGCCCGCCCACCATCGCGGTCACATAGCCCGACTCGTGATCGTAGGTGAAGAGGGCGCCCTGCACGCGCGGCGTCTGCTCGAGCGCGAGCGCGACCTGCCGGGGCGGCGACTTGCTCTCGAACCCGCTCACCCAGGCCACCTCCGACTCGGGCGTGTAGACAAAGTCGCGAAAACGGCCCAGCGAGGAGCGAAAGGCGGTCCGGACCCACACCACATCGCCCACGTGCAGCGCTTCGGCGGCCGAAGTGATTTTTCGATCGTTGACCGGGTCGCGCGCCGACCAGGGCGCCGCCCAGATCATGTTGGCGAGCGGGAGCGGGTAGGTTTTGCGACCCACGCGCACCTCGGCGCCCGACTGCGACACCTTCTCGACCAGGCCCAGGTAGAGCTCGTCCTCGGCCGGCGGCCCATCCCCGTAGCTCTCGGCCAGCCGCCGCCGCAGCTCCCGCACGGCGTCGCCGTGCACGCGCGCTTCCGGCCCCCGCCAACCCTGCCGCTTGTCGAGCTTGCGCAGCACGAAGTCGACGTTTTCGCGCGCGGCTGCATCCACCCACGGCCAGAGCGTGGTCTCGACGCGCAGGCCGCCCTCGTACATCCGTTTCTCGCCGTAGCGCTTGATCAGCTCGCGCCGCACGTGCTCGCTGAAATAGGGCGCGACCTCGTGAAAAAAGTCGGGGCGCGGGCGCAGAAGCAGCGACTCCTGCTTCCAGGCCGCCGCATCCTCGGGCTTCAAGTAGCCCTCGTGCGCCATCACGTCCAGGACCTCGTTGCGACGGCGCGTGCAGGCCTCGGGATCGTTGAGCGGATTGGTGCGCGAGGGCGCCTGCGCAAGCCCGGCCAGGGTCGCGATCTGGCCCAGGTCGAGATCCCACACATCCTGGTCGAAGTAGCGCCGCGCCGCCGCCTGCACACCGTGGGCGCCGTTGCCCAGGAAGATGTGGTTGAGATAGAGCGCCAGGATCTCGCGCTTGGTGTAGCGAGACTCGAGCCGGCGCGCGAGCACCGCTTCCCGGATCTTGCGGCGCAGCGTGCGCTCGGGCGACAGGAAAGCCTTGGCCACCTGCTGCGTGATGGTCGAGCCGCCTTGCACGACCTGGCCCGCGCGCAGGTTGGCAAACACGGCGCGCAGCATGCCCCGCCAGTCGAGCGCGCCGTGCTCGAAAAAGCGCCGATCCTCGATTGCGATGAATGCCTGCACCAGCGGCTCCGGGATCTTGCCGATCGGCACCAGCTCGCGCCGCTCGGTGGTCAGCTCGGCCAACAGAGTGCCGTCGTGCGCGAAAATCTGAGTGACCCCAGGCACCTCGCGCGCATAGGTGTCGAGATCGGGCAGCGTGGGCGCGTCGGCCGCGAACCAGAGATACGCGAAGCCGGCCAAGTACACGTTCAGCATGACCAGCGCGAGCAGGCCAAACGCGTAGAACTTGGCGAGCCAATACGCGAACCCGCCGTCGGAGCGGTTCTCGATTTCCACGCGCGGCATCGAGACTTCTATTGTAGGTCCGCCGCGCGAACAGTGCTATAGAGCTGTTCGTGGGGCTTTCGGGCAAGCAGCGCCGTCATCTGCGCGCGCTCGGGCACAAGCTGCGGGCAATTGTCCAGGTGGGCCGCGAGGGGTTGAGCGGTGAGGTCGCGCGCGCGTGCGCGGCCGCGCTGGCGGACCACGAGCTCATCAAGGTCAAGATCGGCCCCGGGGCTCCCGACGGTCGCCAGAGCGTGGCCAGCGCACTGGCAGAGGCGACCGACGCCGAAGTGGCGCAGGTGCTGGGCAAGACCATCCTCTTGTATCGGCCCCGACCGGCGGACGACCCGCGCCCGCGCATCCGGCTGCCGTGAGCCGAGTGAGCCGCGCGATCGGTCTGGTCGGCGGGATCGTCCTGACCGCGCTCTTGTTGTGGGTGATCATGGGCGGTGTCAACGCGTGGCGAAAGGCGGCCTGGCGCGAACGACCCGACGCCGCCGGCGTGCGCATCCGCTTCGTTGGCCCGGCGCGCGACGCGGGCGCGGCTCGAGACGGGGCGGCGACGCCCTAAAGCGGATCCTGCCGTCCGCTACCGCAAGATGAACGGAACCGTCGCCGGCGTGACCAGTCGGCCGCTCTGCATGAAGTAAACCAGGTCGGGCCGGCGCTCCCCGTCGACCTCGAGATCGAACGTGACCGCACCGCTGGCTCCGAAGGTGACCCCGTCCCAGCCCGAGCTGGCAGTGGTGACGAACGCGATCTGATCGGGCGCTGGCCGCGTGAGCACGTCACCGCTCTCGAAGCTCTGCGCCATCACGTTCGACATGCTGCCGGCCGTGAGCACGCCGTTGAACTGGCGGGCTGCGCCGCCGATCAGGCGCGCGTCGCCGGTCCACTGCATGGTCCAGCCGCCCTGTTTGTTGGTCACGATGAAGTAACCGGCGTCGATGCCGGGATCGAACGCAATGTCGCCCGCCGACACCGTGTAGATGGGCACACCGCTCTGGCTGCCCGACGGGACGCCGACCGGAACCCCAGCCCCGGGAGGGCCATCCGAGCAGGCGCCGAGCGATAGAGCCAGCGCAACCGTGCATGCGAGATTTCTCATGTCCCGGTTGGCTTGCAACCGGCAGGCCGGCGCAAGTGCGCGAAAGCGCGAGAGCACGCGGAAACGGCGGTTGCGGGCTGACAATTCGGGTTGCGCGCCCCTCGGCGCTGCCTGGAACTTCAGTCGGGACCGGGCGTCTGTACGCGCAAAGGAGATCACCATGTCGCACGCTTTGGCGTGGGCACCGCGCGCGGTGCCCAGGGGATCGCTCGTCCTGTTTGCGCTCATCCTGCTCGGCGCCCCGCAGGGCGCTGCCGAGAGCCCGAGCGCGCCCGCGCCCGCCCCCCCGGCGCACGCGGTGCTCGGGACCTACGTGCGCGGCCCCGACCGGCTGGTGCCGGGCACGCCGGCCGCGCTGCGCATCGCGACCCATTGGGCCGCCTCCGAGAGCGAGAGCGGGCCCCTTCCCGGTGTCGAGATCGAAGCGCGCCTGCACGGCCACGCCCGCGCGGCCGCGCTCTACCACGGGCGTTCCGACGCTGCCGGTGGGGCCGATGCACGCTTCCAGGTGCCGGTCTGGCCAGCTGGTCGCTACACGCTGACCGTGGACGCGCGCGCGGGCGCACGCCACGATTCGCACACGCACGAAATCGAGCTGGCCCCGGGCGGCAAGCTTCTGCTCGAAAGCGACAAGCCGCTCTATCAGCCGGCGCAGGTGATCCATCTGCGCGCGCTCGGCGAGCGCCTGCAGGATGGGCGCCCGCTCGCGGGCGAGAAGGTGGTGTTCGAGGTGACCGATCCGCGCGGCAACAAGGTGTTTCACGACACGCGCGCGCTGTCGAAGTTCGGCGTGGCGGCGGCCGACTTCGCGCTCGCCGACGAGATCCTGCTGGGCACCTACCGCGCGCGGGCGGCTCTCGAGGGCGGCGACGCGGCGGCGGCACCGGGCGAGCTCGAGCTGCGGGTCGAGCGCTACGCGCTGCCCAAGTTCAAGGTGACGCTGTCGACCGATCGCGCCTACTACGCGCCCGACCAGCGCGCCCGGGTTTCGATCGAGGCGCACTACTTCTTCGGCAAGCCGGTGGCGGGCGGCACGGTCGAGCTGCACGTGGCCGTGCAGGGAGGAGGGAGCGCGCTGCGCACGCAGGCGCTCAAGCTGCATGGCCAGCTCGACGGTGCCGGCAAGACCCAGCTCGATCTGGACGTGCCCGGCACCGCCGCCGACGACGGCACGCTCGAGCTGCGGGCCGATGTGGTCGACCGTGCGGAGCACCATGAGCAGGCCGTGCGCGAGCTGCCGGTGGCGCGGACGCCCGTGCGCGTGGAGGTGGTGCCCGAGGCGGGCGTCCTGCTGTCCGGCCTCGACAACCGCGTGTGGGTGGTGGCCACGCTGCCGGACGGTAAACCCGCGACCGACGCCCCGGCCGAGCTGCGCACGGGCGACGGGAACCTGCGGCGCTTGCGGACCGATCGGATCGGGGTGGCCGAGTTCACGCTTGCGCCCCCGGCTCTGGCTCCGCGCGCGCGCGAGCCCGGCTGCGGGTATCGCCAGACCCAGATCGTTGCCCAGGTCCAAGGCGTCACGGCCAACCGCTGTTTCACGGTCGAGCCGGGCGGGATGCTTTTGCGTACCGACCGCGCCATCTATCCCGCCGGCGCGCCCCTCGAGATCGACCTGGCCGCGCCGGGCCGAGACGGCGTCGCGTATGTCGACCTGGTCAAGGACGGCCAGACCGTCGACACGGTCGCGCTGGCGCTGCGTGCGGGCCATGGCCACGCCACGGTCGCGCCGGACCCGCGCCGCTTCGGCACGCTGGCCCTGCGCGGGTATCGGATTGCACCCGACGGCACGCAGGTGCACGACGCGCGGCTGGTCTATGTCGAGCATCCGGGCGCGCTGCGAGTGGAGGCGCGACCCGATGCGCCGAGCTTCCGCCCCGGCCAGACCGGCCGCATCCGCCTGCACGTGGTCGACGCGCAATCGGGCGCGGGCGTGCAGGCTGCCGTGGGCGTGGTCATGGTCGATGAGGCGCTGCTGGCCCTGCGGGCGGTGCGGCCGGGCGCGGCCCGCATCTATTTCACGCTGGCCGAGGAGGCCAGCCGGCCCGGTCTGCGCATGAAGGCGCTGCCGGGCGGCTACACGGTCGAGCGGCTTGTGTCCGAGGGCGCGCTCGAGGCGCTGCAGCAGGAAGCGGCGCGCATCCTTCTGGCCGGCGCCGCGCCACCGACGGGCTTGGGTTGGGAAATCGATCCGTGGGCGCTGCGCCGCCAGGCCGCCCAGGAGCAGCAGGCGCGCCTCGCGGCCGCCTTGCCCGGCTACGGGCGTGCCCATCAGGTCGGCGAGCGCGTGCCGGGCAGCCGGGCGCGCTGGCGCTTCCGACATGATCTGATTGCGCAGATGATCGCGGAGGGCGCGCTGCCCGGGCGCGACGCGCGCGATCCGTGGGGGCGGCGCGTGGGAATCGACGGGCTGGGCTCGTTCGACGGGTTTGCCCAGTCCCAGCTCGACCAGCGGCTGACCGCGATCTACCACGCGCTCGATAATCTGGTGACCGAGCTTCCGCGCGACCAGAAGGTGACCGGCAAGCGGCCGGCCGTGGTCATCACGATGGCCGACCTCGAGCGCCTGGTGGGGGCGGGCAAGCTCGCGCGCGGCCTGCTCGTCGATCCCTGGGGCAACACGTTCCGGCTCGAGGAACGCAAGAAACCGGTCGTGGTGGGGCGCGTGCGCTCGCGTTTCGTGCTGGCGTCCGCGGGCCCCGACGGAACCGCCCAATCGGGCGACGACAAGTACGCGCTCGACACGCACTACGGCAGCATCATGGGCGTCGCGATCGGCGAAGCCTTTGGCCAGGGCGGGCTCGGGCTTTCGGGTGTCGGCTACGGCGGCGGCGGGTCGGGTTACGGCATCGGCCTGGGTCGCATGGGGACCATCGGTCACGGCATGGGCGCGGGCAGCGGCTATGCCGACGCGGGCGGTGGCGCGCCGGTGCGCCAGTCGTTCCCCGAGACCATGCTGTGGCGGCCCGAGGTGGTGACCGACGCCGCCGGCAGCGCCACGCTCGAGGTCGCGATGGCCGATTCGGTAACGACCTGGCGCCTGAGCGCGGAGGCCATTGCGGCCGACGGGCGGCTGGGTCAGGCCAGCACGCCGATCCGCGTGTTCCAGGACTTCTTCGTCGATCTCGACCTGCCGCCCATGGTCACCCAGCACGACGAGCTGTCGGTGCCGGTGGCCGTGTACAACTACCTGAAAACCCCGCAGCGCGTGACGCTCGGGCTCGAGGATGCGCGCTGGTTCACCCGAGCCGGCGCGGCCGAGCAAACGATCGATCTCGGGCCCTCGCAGGTCGGCGTGCGCTACTTTCGCATCCGCGTGGGCGGCGTGGGCCGGCACAAGCTTCTGGTGCGGGCGCAGGGCTCGGCGGGCGCCCGCGACGCCATCGAGAAGCCGATCGAGATTTTCCCGGACGGCGTCGAGCGCGCGCTCTCGTTCCAGGATCGGCTGGGCGCGGGCTCGGTCACGCAGTCACTCGACATCCCGGCCGATGCCATCGCCGCTGCGTCGGCCGCGCAGCTCAAGATCTATCCGGCCCTGGCCTCGCACGTGATCGAGGGGCTCGACTCCATGCTGCGCATGCCGGGCGGCTGCTTCGAGCAGACCTCGTCGACCACCTATCCGAATGCGCTCATCCTGGATTATCTGCGCCGCACCGGCAAAGCCACGCCCGCGGTCGAGAAGAAGGCGCGTGACTACCTGGCCATGGGCTACCAGAAGCTGCTCTCGTTCGAGGTGCGCGGTGGCGGCTTTTCCTGGTTCGGCGACGCGCCCGCCAACAAGGTCCTGACCGCTTATGGACTGCAGGAATTTTCGGACATGGCGCGCGTGTTCCCGATCGATCGGCGCGTCATCCAGCGCACGCAGGCCTTCTTGATCGGGCAGCAGCGGCCCGACGGCAGCTTTGCGCCCGACACCCGCTTCATCAACGAGGGGGCCGTGAGCCGGTTCACGAGCGACGTCGTGCGCGTCACGGCCTATGTCGCGCTCGCGCTCCGGCGCACGGGCGCCGATGGGCCCGCGGTCGAGCGCGCGGCCGGGTACGTGAAAAAGGCGTTGGCCGCGCACGAGAGCGACGATCCCTACACGCTCGCGCTGGCGGCCGAGCTGGCAGCAGGCGAGCGAGCGGGCGGTGCGCTGGACGCGCTTCTGGATCGACTCTGGCAGCAGCGAAAGGACGAGCCGGGCGGCAAGACTTCCTCGTTCAGCGCGCACGAGCAGACGCTCACCTATGGCAGCGGCAAGTCGGGCACCGTCGAGACCACGGCCCGGGCCGCGCAGGCGCTTCTGCATGCGCCCGCGGGCCAGCTGGCGCGGGTCGATCGCGCAATTGGGTATCTTTTGGGCGCCAAGGACACGTTTGGCAACTGGTACTCGACCCAGGCCACGATCCTGTCGCTGCAGGCCCTGCTTCAGTACGAGGCGCACCGGGCCCAGCGCGGCCGCGGTACCCTCTCGGTCGCCGTCGACGGGGCCAAGGTGGCGGAGATGACGATCGATCCGGCTTCGGAGGCGCTGCAGGTGGTCGACCTCGGCCGCGCCACCGCGCCCGGCCGTCACGCGATCGAGGTGCGCTACCAGGGCGCGGGCGAGATTGCGTATCAGCTGGTCGGTCGCTACTTCCAGCCGCGCTCGGCTACAGCGCCGCCGGCGGGTGAAATCGCGGTTTCGACCCGGCTCGACCGCACCGACCTTGTGCCCGGCGCGACCCTGCACGCGGAGGTACGGGTGGAAGCGCACACGCAGGCCGCTCTCGACATGCCGATCGTCAGCGCAGGCCTGCCGCCGGGCTTCGACGTCGACCAAGCGGCCCTGGACGCGCTGGTGCGCAAGAAGACGGTCGAGAAAGTGCAGCGCACCCCGCGCGAGGTCATCTTCTACCTGCAAAAGCTCGAGCCGGGGCGGCCGCTCGCCCTGCCGCTCGAGCTGACCCCGCGCTTCCCGGCCCGCGTCCAGGTGCCGGCTGCCACCGCCTACGAGTACTACCGGCCCGAGCGGCGCGCGGTGGGGGCCCCGCTCCTCGTCACGGTCCGGGGCTGATCAGCACGGCCGCTCATTCCTCGTCGTGGGTCCCACGCGCCGGTGGGGCCAGGCCGAACCGTTCCAGCTTTTTGGCCAGCCCCTGCCGGGTCAGGCCCAGCGCGGCTGCCGCTGCCGCGCGCCGGCCCGCGTGCGCGGCCAGGGTTTCCTTGAGCACCTGCCGCTCGTAGCCGGCCATCTTGGCGCGCAGATCGCTCGGGCCCGCGCCCGCGCCCGCCGCGGCTGGGCCGCCCGCGGCCTGCACCTCCTCGGAAAACAGCTCAGCCGCCAGCGCGTCTGCGCCCGCTTCCATGCGCACCAGCGCGCGCTCGATTTCGTTCTGCAGCTCGCGCACGTTGCCGGGCCACGCGTAGGCCAAGAGCAGGCCCATGACGTCCTCGGGCACCCGGGGCACCGGCTTGCCCAGCTCGCGCGCGAAGCGGGCCACGAATGCGCCCGCCAGCTCGGGGATGTCCTCGCGCCGTTCGCGCAGAGGCGGGATGCGCAGCGGGAACACGGCCAGCCGGTAGTAAAGGTCCTGGCGGAATCGGCCCTCCTGCACCAGTTGCTTGAGGTCGCGGTTGGTGGCCGCAATGATGCGCACGTCCACCTTGCGCTCGATGACCTCACCGACCGGGCGGATGGTGCCCTCCTGCAGCACCCGCAGCAGGCGCACCTGCAGCGCCGCCGGCGTTTCCCCGACCTCGTCCAGGAACACGGTGCCGCCATGCGCGACCTCGAACACCCCGCGCTTGTCGCTGGCCGCGCCCGTGAACGCGCCTTTCTTGTGACCGAACAGCTCGCTCTCGAGCAGGGTCTCGGTCATGGCGCCGCAGTTGACCGGGACGAACAGCTTGTCGCGGCGCGGCGAGCGCTCGTGTGCCCGGCGCGCCAGCACCTCCTTGCCCACTCCGGTTTCGCCCTCGAGCAGCACGGTGGTGGCCGCGGGCGCGACCCGGTCCAGCTCGCCCAGCACACGCACGAATGCGGGCGCCCGTCCGCCCAGCGCCTCGCCGCGCGCCTGGCGCTCGCGCAAAAGCCGGTTCTCGCGCCGCAGCTGCTGCTCGGCCGCCCGCAAGCGTGCCTCCAGATCGAGCCGCTCGAGCGCCAGCGCCGCATAGCGCGCGCCCACCGCCACCAGGTCCAGATCGTGCGCCGAAAAGCCGCTGCCCGAGCGCGCGTCAATCTGCAGGGCGCCCAGCGCTCCCAGCGGCGCCACGATCACCTGGGGCTTCTGGGCCGCGCTGACCACGGCGGCCAGCTCGGCGCCCAGCAGCAAGAGCGCCCGCTTCTCGGCGGTCACCCGCTCGGCCAGCGTGCGGCTGGGCGCGCCCCGCACGGCCTGCCAGTCGCCCGCCTCCGCGTCGCGCCACATCACGCCGACCGCGCCGCAGCCGGACAGCACGCGCTGTGCCCACGCCTCCAGCGCAGCCAGCGCCTCTTCGCTGGTCTGCGCGGCCGCCATCTCGTCGGCCAGCCCGAGCAGTGCTCGCGCCGCGGCTTCGTCGCGCGCTGCCCGCGCCGCCGCCGCTCCCCGGCCGCCCGGCTCCTCGGCCGCCACCACGGTCGACTCGATCCGGCCCGCGCCCGCCGGCAGCGCGTCGATCTCGACCGCCAGCTCGGCCCCTTCCTCGCCCCCCAGCAGCAGGCGGTCGCCGTTCTGGAGCGCCACCTCGCCGTCCTTGGGCACCGGGATGTGGTGGCCCGCGCGCGCGACCGCGGTGCCGTTGGTGGAAGCGCGATCGCGCACCGAGTAGCCGGCTCCCGAGGGCACGATCAGCGCGTGCACGGCGCTGACCCGCCGATTTGCGACCACGACCTGATTGGTCTCGGCCCGTCCGATTGCCACCGGCTCGGCGCCGAATCCGAGCGCGGCGCCGCCCGACTCCAGCTTGAGCCGAATCATGGCGTTTCCGCTCCCCCGTCGCGCACGCCCCCGTCGACGCCCCCGTCGCCCTCACAGGCCGCCGGCGGCTGGCTGGGATGGTCGCTCGCCTTGGCCGGATCGGTGCACCGTCCGGCTGCGCCTGTGACCTCACAGAAATCGCTGTACCCGTCGCCGTCGGAGTCATCGGCGGTGTCGCGGGTCCCGAGCGCCCGCTCCACGCACAGCGGCAGCCCGTCATGATCGGCGTCCACGTAGTCGCCGGTCGGGTTGGGCGGCCGCATCGAGAGGAAAAGCACGCCGTTGTCGCCTTCGACGAACGAGACCGGCGCGCGAGTGGCGGTATAGAGGATGCAGTTCTGGATGTCCAAAAGGTCCATGCGCACGCTGCGCATGGGCCCAATCGGGATGTCGAACTGCAGGTCGGGCTGGGAAAACGGGACGGTTTGCTCGAAGGTCTCGTCGCCGGCCACGATCTTGACGTGCACGAAGGCGGGCTTGCGCGGGTCCTTCGAGCATACGAAGGTGGTCTGCAGCGGCGGCACGTAGGAGGGCCGGAAGCAGATCTTGCCCACGTCCTCCTGACACGTCAGCAGCAAAAGAGCTAACAGCGCGCGCCGCATGTTTTCACTGGGTGGTCAGGGTCACGTGAATGGCCTGGGTGCGCGCCGCCGACACACCCACCACCACGCCCGCGGCCGTGGCCGCGCCGATGGCGGTCCAGAACCACCAGCGCTCGTAAAACGGCGTGTGCTGCGGCGGCGGAACCGGCACCAGCTTGACCTCGACGAAGCGCGGCTGCTCCGGCGTGCCCATGCGCGCCGGCCCATTGCCGTGCCGATCCCACGCCTCCACGTAATACTCGATCCCGGGCGGCTGCGCGACCACAGGCGGCAGCGAGCCCGCGAACTGGGTGGGCGCGGCCGCGCTCAGGGGCAGCACGCCCCAGCTCTTGCCGCCGCGCACCCGGTATTGCACACGCACCGCCCCCACCCCCGACGGGTCGGTGGCCTCGACCAGGAAATCGAGCGGCGCGCCCTGGCTCACCGGAAGCACGGTCAACGCGCGCAGCTCGGGCGGCGACTGGTCCTTGGGCGGGCGCGCCACCCGCCGTGCCACCCGCGTGAACAGCTCGCGGATCTTGGGCGAGGCCGACGAGGCGTCGATGGTGGGATCGAGCCCGAGCGCGCGCTCGAACTCGACCTCGGCCTGCGCTTCCTGCCCCAGCGCGACCCGCGTGAAGCCCAGATAAAGGTAGGCGCGCGCGGCCCGCTCCTTCTCCACCAGCGCGGCCGCTCGTTCGAGGTCGCGCAGCGCGGCGTCGAAGTCACCGCGCGTGTACTCCTCGATGCCGGCCTCGAGCAACGCGCCCGCAGACTGAGGCTGCGCGAACAGCCCGACAGCCAGCACAAAGCTAAGCATGTGCGCCACTATAGCATGGGCTAAAATGAGCCCCAGTGGGAGTGGCCTTCGGCAAGTACGAGATCATCGCCCCGCTGGGCGCGGGCGGCATGGGCGAAGTGTTCCTGGCCCGCGAGCGCGGCGTGTCGGGGTTCGAGCGCGTCGTCGCCATCAAGCGCCTTCTGCCCCACCTGGCGCGCGATGAAGCGTTCGTTCGGCTGTTCACGCGCGAGGCGCTGGTGGCCGCGCAGCTCACCCACTCCAACATCGTCCCGGTCTACGACTTCGGTGAGATCGAGGGCTACCTCTATCTGGCCATGGAGTACGTGCAGGGCGAGAACCTGGGCTCGGTGGCCGCGACGGCCTGCAAGCGCGGATCCCGGCTCGAGATCCCCCTGTGCGCGCACGTGTGCGCGCAAGTGGCGGCGGCGCTCGAGTATGCGCACCACAAGCGCGACCTGCAGGGCAATCCGCTCAATCTGGTGCATCGCGACATCTCGCCGCAAAATGTTCTGCTCTCGTTCGCGGGCGAGGTCAAGCTGGGCGACTTCGGAGTGGCCCACGTCGAGCAGGCCAGCCTGGGCGACATTCGCGGCAAGATTGCCTATATGTCGCCCGAGCAGGCGCTCGGGCGGCGGGTCGATGCACGCAGCGATCTGTACTCGCTGGGCGCACTGCTGTTCGAGCTTGCGACCGGGCGGCTGCCCTTCCAGGGCGACAGCGACATGGCGCTGCTGGAGGCGGTGCGCGCGGGCGGGGCACCCTCGGCCTCCAGCCTCGAGCCCAGCATCCCCAACGCGCTCGACGAGATGCTCGCGCAGGCGCTGGCCCGCGATCCCGAGGATCGCTTCGCGGACGCACGCGCCATGCGGCTCGCGCTGTCCGATCTGGTCGATGCGGCCGGGCTGGCCCAGGCGGCACCGGTGGCGCTGGCCGACCGGCTGCGCGATCTGTACCCGGAGCGCTCGTCGCAGCAGCTTCCCATGGTGGCCCCGACGCTGGCGACCCCGGTCGGCGTCCAGAGCACGTACCCGCAAGCGCCGGCGCGCGCCCGGCGCGGCCCCCGCTGGCGCGCGGTTGTGGGCGGCCTCTTGATCGGCCTTGTGGGCGTGGGCGCCGGCAAGCTCTTGCTGAACCGCCGCGCGGCCCGCCAGGGCGCGGTCGAGCTGCCGCCGCCGAGCCGTCCGGTCGCCACGGTCGGCGTCGCCGCCCCAGCGCCCGCTTCCGCGTCGGGTCCGCCGTCCACCGCGAGCCGAGAGAGCGCCGCCGCCGGCGCGCGCCCATCGCCCGCGCGCGTCAGCATCCACGCCAGCCTGCCCTGCGACGTGACCATCGATGGCAGATCACGCGGCCGCACGCCGCTGGCCAATCTGGTCCTGGCCGCCGGCCGCCATGATCTGCGCTGCGACGGCGCCGGCCTGGCCCAGCCCGCGACCCGCACCCTCCACCTGCCCGCGGGCGGCCATGAGATCGTGGATCTTCGGTTCGGCCGCATCAACGTGGGCGACCTCACTCCGTGGGCGCAGGTTTATGTCGATGGCCGCAAGGTGGATCGAACGCCGGTCAGCCTGCGCCTTCCGGCCGGCCCGCACACCATCCGGCTGCTCTCGCCCGAGGGGCGCGAGGCCACCCGCCGCGTCGAAGCCACTCCCGATCACCCTGTGTTCATCGATCGTTGGTAGGCAACGGCAGGCGCGCGCGGGCAACCGCCGTTACCGTGCGTTGCTTTTAACCTGCCGAAACCGCTGTGTGTCCGAGTGGCATCCAGGCTGCACATGGAGCCCATCATGAGGTTTCCCGGCTGGCTTACCCTCGTTCTGGTCGGCGCCTGCTCCTCGGTCAATAGCCCCACCGGCCCCGGCGCATGCAATCCCACCGGCGGCATGGACTGCGCCAATACCATCAATGCGATCGTCTTGCCCATGCTGGCGCACGACGGGGTCCATCCCCAGATTGCGCCCGACAGCGAGCTGTGCCGCCGCTACTCGATCGATCTGACCGGGGTGGCGCCGACCTGGGAGGAGTACCAGCAAAACTGCGCCGGCCGGACGCCCGCCCAGATGGTCGACTACTTCATGGGCCAGCCCGGTTACGTGCAGATCAACCAGCGCCTGTGGGCCGATGCGCTGCAGTATGACAACCGCATCGTCTGGTACCCGTACATCCAGGATCTGGATGCGCAAGTGGGCAAGCTCTACCGCGGCGAGCTGGCCTACCCCGACTTCGCCGCGATCGCGGTCACGCACCCTGGCTTCATCGGCAAGTTCGTGGGCGAAAACGTGGTCGCGTACGCGTTTCTGGCCTTCCTGGGCCGAGACGCGCTGCCCGAGGAGCGACAGGATCTGCTGGGCCTGTACCGAATGTGGAAGGCGCGCCCCAACTACGATCCCATGCTGACCCGCTTCCGCTACAACGCCTGCACGACCGACGCCGACTGCGCGACCGGCCGCACCTGCATCACCATGGTCTGCCAGTCGACGACCAATTATCGGGAGCTTTACATCGATCCGCGCCCGTGCGCGGGCAACCTCGGCGAGGTGTTTTGCAGCTCGCCCATGCACAACGTGCACGTGCAGCTCGCGGGCACCCAGCCCATGTCGCTCGACCAGCTGGCGCCTTCGGACTGGCAGGTTCTGCAGACGCCGGGCCGCGTGCTGACCACGCTGCCCTACTTCTGGGAGGCGGCGGTCGACAACGTGCTCCACAAGTATCTGGGTTGGTGGCACGGCGGCGTCGAGTTGCCGGGCTACGAGATCCCGGAGGTGCGGCAGGCGCTGGCCCTGTTCTTCCAGCAGAAAAGTGGCGATATGCGTGCGCTCGAGCGCGAGGTGCTCCTGAGCGCGCTCTACCTCATGGCCGCGCAGGAGCCGCAAGGCGACACCAAGTGGTGGCACTACGGGCCCACCAAGCAGATGATCGCCGAGGTCTGGCTCGACTCGGTGGCCAAGTTCGCGGGGGTGGGCCTGGGAACCTGCGACTGGCGCTTTCCCAACCTGACCCCGCGCTGGCTGCCGCCGGCGCTGGTGCCGCCGCGCGGTCCCATCGCGGGCTTCGACTACCAGCACGAGTCGCGCGTCATGGGCGGCTGCCCGGATCAGGAAGCCGGCTTCCGCTACACCGACGTGGGCGTGCTGGCCGAGATGGAGCAGCGAACCATCCTGGGCACCGTGTGCGGCTTTGCCGGCGCCACCGCCTTCCTGCCCGCCGCCGGTGCCGACAAGACCAAGCTCATCGCGGATCTATTCCGGCGTGCCTTCACGGCCGCTCCGGGCGACGAGGCGGCCAGCCTGGCCAGCGGGCTCCCGGCCGCCGACGCGTCCACCGCGCGCAACCTGTGCCAGGCCATGCTGCGATCGGGCCGATTCCTCTTCTACTAGGAAGGATGCCATGAGCGCTAGCAGCAAGTTTTCTCGACGCGAGTTCCTGAGCTACTCGGGCGTGGGCCTGGCCGGCCTGGCCGCTACCGTGTGGATCCCCAAAAAGGTGTTCGCGGCGCCGCCCGCCGCCGGGACGATCAAGCGGCTGCTGATCCTCCATGCCGGCGGCGGCATGCGTTCGACCGCGCTCTTCAACGCCGACGTGGCGCCGCAGTGGAATCCCTACGGCTGGGTGTCGACCACCGACACCGATACCACGGGCGCGCCGCTGCTCGCTTCGGGCGTGCAATGGGGCGTGGGCAAGCCGCTGGTAGGCGATAAGACGCCCCTCACGCTTATGCAATGGAACGGCGTCAAGCTGCCGCTGGTTTCGCAGATCGCGAACCAGATCACAGTGCTGGGCGCGGTCGATCATGACCCGAGCGCCGACCTGGGCGACGGCAACCATTACTCGGCCACCGTGCGCATGTGCACGGGCTCGGAGAACGGCCAGAACGGGCTGCTCACGATGCTGTCCAAGGAGCTCGACGGCCAGCACCCGCTCCCGCCCACGATCGTGGGCGGCGCCGGGCCCATCGGCGCCAGCGTGTACGGCGCCGGGCTGGGCGATCTCGCGCGCTATCGCCCCATCTACATCAATGGCCCCACCGATTTCCGCTACCCACGCGCGTCCGGAGGCAACGCCGATCCCGACTACGTCAAGGCGATCGAGAGCAAGCTCGATAATGACATGGTGGCGGCGCGCGGCAATGCCATGGGGGGCCGGGCGGCCAATTTCATCATCGTCAAGCAGCTGGGCCTCAAGTACGGCGCGGTTCTGGCCACCGATGCGCTGCGCCTGCTTTATGTGCCCACGGCCGCGCTCGGCATGACCACCGACGGCAAGCCGCTCACGAACGCGATGCTGGGCGAGCCGTTCGGCGTGGCGGCCGGCCCGCCCCCGCCCGGCTTCGTGACCGACCAGGATTGGGGTGGCCCGACCGCGCTCGGCGTGCGGCTCTTGCAGCTGGGCGCGCCGGTGGTGTCGGTGGGCGTGGGCGGCTGGGACTTCCACTCCGACGAGGATCGCGGGCTGCCACCGCTGGCGGCCTCGCTCGGGCGCGCCCTGAGCGCGCTCTACTTCGTGCTCCCGCGGATGGCCGATCCGGGCGTGCCCGGCAAGACCTACTGGGACACGACGCTGATCGTGGTGACCAGCGAGTTCGGGCGCGACAACACGTCCGACACCGCCGACGGGGGGCTCACCATCGGCTACAACCGCGGAAACGGTTCGGATCACCACGGCACCAACGCGTGCCGGTATCAGGCGCTGCCGGTGATGGGCGGCGTCATCCCGGGTGGGCGCATGCTGGTCGGCACCGATGACCAGGTCAAGCCGATGGGGCGCCCGCAAGTTTCACAGTCGCTGCTCGCGACCTTGATGCAGGCCATCGGCGTCGACCCGGCCAAGTACTTCGCGGCGCCCACCCTGCCGGAGGTCTACGGATGAGTTTCAGGCGCGCGACGCTCTCCCTCCTCCTCGTCGCCTCGGCGTGCTCGGGCGAGGCCGGGGCCGGGGGCCCCGGCCAGAGCCAGGTAGCCCAGGACTATCCGACCTACCGAGCGTTGCACGAGTCGGTAGTCACGCCTATCTGTGGCCCGCGCGGCGGCGTGTGCCACAACTCCAAGCAGTTTCCCGATCTGCACACGCCCGACAACATGCTGGCCGCCATCGGCGCACGCTGCAACCAGCTGACCGAGGATCCGTCGGCCATCCAGGACCTGTGCGAGCCACAGGGCGACCTGCTGCTCATCAAGAGCGGGCCCGACAGCGGCCTGCGCGTGCGCATCGGCTACGCGCAGACCGACGGGTTGGCGACCCCGCAGTCGGTGATGCTGACCTTGCACGACCCGGTGCCCCACTCCGGGACCAACCTCGACTTCTCGATCGTGCGCGACACCGATCCGCAAAACCCGATCGAGCTGCACGTGGGTGCGCTGCTGTCGACGCCGGGCGGGCAGGCCCGGGCGACCATCGGCGGGTTGAGTGGGCTCGGCATGGGGATGCGGTATTTCCTGACCGCACCCTATATGCCCGGTTTCGCCGGCCAGCTCATTCTGGGCGATCCCAACCGAAACGGTACGTTCGGCTACGACCTGGGCGGCGCGGTCATCAAGGCGGGCCAGCCCGAAAAGAGCTTCCTCGTGCAGCGCATCACGGGCCAGGTGCCGCCCCAGATGCCGCTCGCCAACGGCATGCTGACCGAGGACCAGATCTACGTGTTCCAGTGCTGGATCAAGCAGATGAAGCCGGACGGCTCGAACGCGGACGGACCGATCGATTACTCGAAGTGCCCGCCGCGGTTCTAGCCGGGAAGGTTCACCGCAGAGAACGCGGAGAACGCAGAGGAAAAGAGGAATGCTCTGCGTCTTCTCTTCGCCCTCTGCGCTCTCTGCGGTAATTCCGGTCTCAGTCCTCAGCCAGCGTCGCCACCACCCGATTGCGCCCGGCGTGCTTGGCTCGGTACACGCCGCGGTCGGCCGTGTCGATGAACTGTTGCACGCTCATGCCGGGCGCGAGCTGGGTGACGCCAATGCTCACGGTCAGCCGGATCTCGCGCCCGTCCCAGCTGCAGCGCGCGTTTTCGATGTGGCCTCGGATCCGCTCGGCAAACCGCGTGGCCCCGTCGAGATCGGTCCCGCGCGCCAGCACCACGAACTCCTCGCCGCCATAGCGCGCCAGGATGTCCTCCTTGCGCATGGCTTCTTGCAGCACCCGCGCCACCATCTTGAGCGCGGCGTCGCCGCCCAGGTGGCCGTGCGCGTCGTTGACCTGCTTGAAGTGATCGACATCGATGACCATCAGTGAGAGCGGGCTCCCGTGGCGCCGCGCCGCCGAGAACTCGGCCGCCATCCGCTCCTCGAAGTGGCGCCGATTGTACACGGCGGTCAGCGGGTCGCGCAGCGCGGCCGCCACCAGGCGCCGCTGGTACTCCTCCTCGAGATCATCAGTGAGCGTGAGCTTGAGGGTGGTCGACACACCGATCTGGATCTTGTCGCCGTCGACGAGCGTGCGCTCGGTCACCCGCTGGCCGCCTACGAACGTGCCGTTGCGACTGCCCAGATCCTGGATCCGGATCTCGGCGCCCTCCATCGTGATGCGGGCGTGACGGCGCGAGGCCCCGTCATCGGTGAGAAGCAGCTGGACGCCCTCCACGCGCCCGATCAGCAGCTCCGCTCCCGCTTCCAACTTGTACATCTCCCCCATTTGCGGGCCCGCCAGCACCACCAGGTACGCGCGCTGGGGTGTGGCCGGACGCGCGGCTGGCTTTACTACCACGGTTGAGGCGACGTTTAGGAAGCGTCGGGAGTCGTCCGCCACCGCCCTCCATAGTATCATCCCAATCGGTCCGTCCGCGAGCGGTCACGATATGCACGCTCAGCGCCACCGGCACGCTCGCAGGCGCCAGGCAGGCGGTGGCGGTGCAGGCCTGGTAGCGCAGGCTGCCCCGCAGGACGTGCTCGCTTTTGCGCGCGCTCGCGGGCGCTGAAAGCGCGATCGAGATCACGAAGCGGCCGTCATAGACGGAGAGATCCGAGCCCCCCTTCCAGCGCAGCGGCTTGGCCGCCGGATAGATGATCTTGCCGACGCGCACCGCCTCGTTGCCCTCCACGCGCAGCTCGGTCGGGGCCAAGAAATCCGCGCTGGCCGGGTTCGCCTGCACGTGGTAGCCCTCGGCCACGATCACGGTGAGGGCCGCCTGCTCCATCTGCAGCGGTCCCAGCTCCGTCGCATCGGGCGGCTCGACCGTCAGCACCTGGGGCCGCGCGCTCGGTCCCCACAGCGCCAACAGGGCAGGCAGCGCCGGGACCAGCAGCTTCATCTCGGGTATCGTGCCTTCCGGGAGCCCGGTCGGCAAGTCGCAGTACGGTTACGTCTGGGAGGCGATTCTGACCGTCAGGCGGCCAGCGGCAGCCCGGCGTCGTTGTCGTTGGCAATCGCCGGCAGGCGGCGCGTCATGCGCTCGAGCTTGACCCGGATCTTGTTCTTCTTCGAATAGACGGTCTTGACGCTGATGTTCATGGCCTCCGCCACCGCTTCGGGCGCCATTCCGCGGCTGAAATAGAGGTCGACGAAGCGGCGATCGCGCGCCGTGAAGCTCTCGAGCAGCCGCCCCAGCCTCTCCCAGCGCTCGTGGGCCATGACCGCTTCCTCCGGGCTCGGATCCGCGCTCTCGCGCTCGAGCGCGTGATCGAGCCGATCCAGCATGGGCTGGCGCGCATGCTGGCGCAGGTAGTCGTACGCAGTATGGATCGAGATGAGCCCAATCCAGCTACCGAGCTTGGAGCCGCGCGCGGGATCGTAGGCCCTGAGCTTCCGCATGTCGTCGCGCACCAGGTTGACCAGAACGTCTGCGAAGATCTCGCTGACATCGTCCGATGACAGCACGCTGGCATACTTGGAGGTCACCTTGGTGATGCACCGGAAGATGAGGCCCCGGTAGCGCCGCACCAGCTCCGACCACGCCTGCTCATCACGAGTGAGGACGGACTCGAGGAGCGCCCCATCGGTCAGCGTTCGGTAGCTTTGCATGGTAAGGCCTCAGAGCACACGGCGGGCCAAGGGGAGGTCGTTTCCCGGTCACGCGTACAAGTCTTCAAAAGAGTTCGGGATCACTTCCGCGTGAGCGCGCCGCGGGCGCGTTTGGGTAGCCAGTTTGACGCGATTGTCGCGCCTGGGCAGGCCGCCGGGCGTCCGCTGGCGGACGGTGGTGTTCGTTCGTGAACAATCGCTGTCCGGACCCGGGTGGCCAATCGGCTAGCCGGCCGTCCGGGTTATCGTTCGTCGATTTTCCTTGTGATTCTAAGGTGACGCAACGCGGCATACGGCTTGCTAGCGGCACTGGCATGCCCATCCGGACGAGAACCCTTGTGACCTGGCTGGCCCTGGCGCTGGGGACGCTGGGAACGTCGGCGTGCGATTCCAGAGCGCCCGCTGGACCCGGTGGCGGGACCGGGCCCACCTGCGATGGCTGCACGCACACGCAATATGTGCTCAGCGCGCTGCACATTCCGACCGCCGGCCGCGCCGGGATGGTGGGCTGTGATCTGAACGGCGATGGCGTGATCGACAACGCGCTCGGAAATGTGCTGGCGGGCTTGCCCACCGTCAACAACGAGTTCGACTTCCAGGGCGCAGCCGACCAGGCCTTTCGGAGTGGCGAGCTGGTGGTCCTGTTCGATCTGGGCTACACGCCCGATCTGAGCCGCACCAACGCCGCCGAGCTGACGCTGGCGCCGGGCCAGCATGATCCGTCGGACGGGCTGGAAGCGCCCGACTTCTACACGGCCGGCGGCCGCTTCACGGTCAGCGGCGCCAGCTCGCACCTGGGCGGCCAGGTCATCCAGGGGCATGGCGACTTCGCCGCCGAGCACTACCAGGGCCATCTGCCGCTGCCCATGGGTCAGCCTGCGATTGCGATCGACCTCGAGCGCGGCCACGTGCGCGGCAACCTGTCGCTGGCCGCCATCACAGACGGCGTCTTCTGCGGAGCCATCCCGGCCACCGAGATCCGCGACCGCATCGTGCCCGCAGTCGCCGACCTGATTTCGGCCGCCATCAAGCAGGGCGATCAGACGCTGCGCAGGCTCTTCGATGCCGATGAGAGCTGCAACACCGATCCGGCCTGCGCGGCCGGTGCGTCTGCACCCTGCCACTGCGTGAGCCCCCAGGAAGTGATGAGGAGCGGTTGGGTTCGTCTGCTGGACCCGGATCTGGATCTCGATCCGGCGGTCGACAATCCGTTCGCCAACCGGCCCGACGACCCTTCGATTCACAACGACGCGCTCTCGTTTGCGATCGGCTTCGATGCGCGGGGCGCACAGGTGGGTCGAATTCAGTAGCTCGGGCGGCAGCTCGCGCTCAGACTTTTTCGACTGCAGCCGCCCAGCGATCGAGGTGTGCTCGCACTTCCTCGAGCGACATCGCGGGCCGGAACCGCTTCTCCTCGCGCCAGCTCTTCTCGATTTCGGATGTGCTTTTCCACACGCCGGTCGCGAGGCCGGCCAGGAAGGCGGCGCCCAGCGCCGTGGTCTCGATGGTGGCGGGCCGTAAGATGTCGACGCCCAGGATGTCGGCCTGGAACTGCATGAGCAGGTCGTTCTGGGCTGCCCCCCCGTCGACCTTGAGGCGGCGCAGCTGTCGCCCCGCATCCTCCTGCATGGCGGCAAGGATGTCGTAATTCTGCAGCGCGATCCCCTCGAGCACCGCGCGCGCCAGGTGTGCACGCGTGGTCCCTCGCGTCAGCCCGGTGATCAGCCCGCGCGCCTCGGGCCGCCAGTGCGGCGCGCCCAGACCGGCCAGCGCCGGGATCGCGACCACGCCCCCGGCGTCGGGAACGCTGCGCGCCAGGGCCTCGATGTCGGCCGCGCTCTTGATGATCCCGAGCCCGTCGCGCAGCCACTGCACCATCGCACCGGCGATGAAGGCCGAGCCCTCGAGCGCATAGTGGACCTCGCCGCCCACCTTCCAGGCGACCGTGGACACAAGGCCGCGCGCCGATGCAACCGGCTGGCTGCCCGTGTTCATGAGCAGGAAGGCGCCGGTGCCGTAGGTGCACTTGGCTTCTCCGGGCGCAAAGCAGGCCTGGCCGAACAGGGCGGCTTGCTGGTCGCCCGCCATCCCGGCCACCGGAATGCCGTCGGGCAGGCCAGCCACGCCGCGCGTGGTCCCGTACACCTCGCTCGACGAGCGCACCTGGGGCAGCACCTCGCGCGGGGCGTGCAAAAGGGTCAGCATCTCGGGATCCCACTCGAGCGAGCGCAGGCCCAAGAGCAGCGTGCGCGACGCGTTGGACACGTCGGTCACGTGGGCGGCGCCGCCGGTCAACCGAAAGGTCAGGAAGCAGTCGATGGTGCCGAAGGCCAGCTCGCCGCGCACCGCTCGCTCGCGCGCGCCGGGAAGGTTGGCCAGCAGCCACTCGAGCTTGGTGCCGCTGAAATAGGGATCGAGCACCAGCCCGGTGCGCGCTCGCACATCGTCCTCGCGGCCGGCGCGCTTCAGCTCGGCGCACCGATCGGCGGTGCGGCGATCCTGCCACACGATCGCGTTGGCGACCGGGCGTCCGCTCTTGCGCTCCCACAAAACCGTGGTCTCGCGCTGGTTGGTGATTCCGATGGCGCCGAGGTCTCGGCCCTGCGCACCCGCCTGCGTGAGCGCCTGTGCGATCGCCTCCTCGACCGATTTCCAGATCTGCTCCGGATCGTGCTCGACCCAGCCCGGCTGCGGGTAGATCTGGGGAAACTCGCGGTTGACCTTGGCGCGCACCTCGAGCGCCTGGTCGAGCAGCACGACCGTGGTTCCGGTCGTGCCCTGATCGATCGCCATCACGAGCGTTTTCACTGGGGTTCGCTCCTTGCCGAGAGCTGCTCGGCCACGAAATCGCCGACCTCGCGCGCCACCTGGTCGCGCTCGACGTCAATGGGCGTCAGGTGGTACGAGCGCGGCAGCCAGAGCAGCCGCACGTGCCGCCCGCCCAGACGGCTGGCCAGCGCGCGCGCACACGCCGGCGGCGCGGTGTGATCGTGCTCGGCGTGCACGATCAGCGTGGGTTTCTGAACGGCTGGCAGATCGCGCCGCACCTGCTCTTGCAGGTCCAGGAGCTCGGCCAGCGCCCGCACCGGAAAGCCGCGCCCGCTCGGATTCGACCGTCGCGCCGCCCGATCGCGCACGTCGCTGCCGCCGAGCTTGGGCACCGTGACCCGGAGCCCCATCCGATCGAGCGCCCGCACGGCCGTGCCGGTCCAACCGGGCAGCCACAGCGGCACCGACAGGAGCGCAAGCGCGGCCACGTCCTTCTGCCGCACGAGCGCGAGCCGGAGCGCCAGCAGGCCCCCCATCGACAGGCCCGCAACCACCACGCCGTCGCAACGCGCGCGCAGCTCGACCAGCGCCGAGAGCGCGCTCGCCTCCCAGTCGCGCCAGCCGGTCGCGGCCAGAGCGCGTGCGGATCCGCCGTGGCCGGCCAGAAGCGGCCCCGACACGGTTACGCCCAACCGCGCGTGCAGCGCCTCGCCCAGCGAGCGCACCTCGAACGGCGTGCCGGTAAAGCCGTGCAGAAGCAGAACCCCCCGCCGATCACCGCGCAACTCGAATGGGCTCGTTGCGCTGGCGGCCGCAACCATCCGCTTCTCATACCATAGGGACCGGAGTAAGATCGATTCGCCCATCAACTTATGGCGGACGACTGGAAGACTCGCATCACTCGGGTCTCGCAGGCGCGCGCGGCGCCGGCCTCGGAGGCGCAGGCCTGCCTGGTTTTGGTCTACCCGCCCGGCGCCATGATGGGGCGTCGCTTCGAGCTGGGCAAAGACGTCATCATCGGCCGCGGCTCGGACTGCCAGGTTCAGATCGACCGCGACTCGGTGTCGCGAAAGCACGCGCGCATCGTGCGCAAGTCCGACACCTGGGTGGTACACGATCTCGGCTCAACCAACGGCACCTATGTCGGCAACGACCCCGTGCACGAGCAACCCCTGCGCGACGGCGACCTGCTCAAGGTCGGCTCCACCATCTTCAAATTCTTGTCGGGCGGCTCGGTCGAGCAGGCTTACTTCGAAGAGATCTACCGAATGACCATCATCGATGGTCTGACCGAGGCTTATAACAAGCGCTATTTCATGGAGTACCTGGACCGCGAGCTGGCCCGGTGCGGTCGCTACGGGCGTCCGCTTTCGCTGGTCATGTTCGACATCGACCATTTCAAGCGCATCAACGACGAGCATGGCCACCTGACCGGTGACCATGTGCTCAAGGAGCTGGCCCGGCGCGTGCGCGGCGAGGTGCGCAAGGACGAGGTGTTTGCGCGCTACGGGGGCGAGGAATTTGTGGTGGTGTTGCCCGAAGCTGGGCATGATGCCGCCATGAAGTTCGCCGAGCGCCTGCGCCAGCTGGTCGGGCAGTCCCCGTTCGTGTTCGAGGACGACTCGGTGGTCGTACGCATCTCGGTCGGGGTCGCATCCACCAGCTCGGCCATCGAGTCCGGCACCTTCATCAAGCAGGCCGATGACAACCTGTACAGGGCCAAGCGTGGAGGCCGGGATCGAGTCATCGGATAAGCCGGTGCCAAAGGTGGTTGCCGTGCACCTCCAGGACGGCCCCGCGCTGCTCGCGCGCTGGCGCAGCCGCCCTGGTGCGGCCGATGAGATGTTCGTGCCCGAGGCGCTCGAGCAACAGGTGGGCGATCCGGTGGTGCTCGACATCTACTTCGATCACTCGGGCTATGCGTTCCGGGTCCTGGGCAAGGTGATCTCGCGGCGGCTGACCCGCTCGGACGAGCTGCCGTCGGGCGCCCGGGTGGCGCTGGATGTCGAGGACGAGGCGCCCCTGCGGCAGATGATCCTGGCACACGCGCGCGGTCAGGACATCGAGTACCGCCCGCGCACGGGCGTGCGCGTCTTGTGCCGGTTCCCGGTGCGCGTGCAGGCGCCCGCCCCGGCACGTGGCGAGGTGATTGATCTGTCGCCGGGCGGGGCGCGTGTGGTCGGCGTGAGCCCGCCGCCGCTGGGCGCGCTGCTCTCGCTCAAGCTGCACCCGCCCGGCTCGCTGCTCGGCATCGCGGTCGAGGGACGCGTGGTGTGGGAGCGTCCGGAGCCCGACCCGGCAATGGGCGTCGAGTTCCGCTTCGAGCGCGCGCGCGTGCGCCGGCGCATCGAGGAGCTGGTGGAAAGACTTGCCGAATCTGGCCGCGCAAGCGCCTGATCCCTGTTGCTCCCTTTTCCGTCGCCATGTTATCATCTTGCTTCGGACCAGTGCCGATCGCCGTGGCCAGCCATACCCTGAGACGGATCCTCATCATCGATGAGGACCCGTCCGCACGTCACAGCCTGACCATGCTGCTGGCACGGGACGGGTATGAGGTGGCCTCAGTGGGGGACGTCACGTCCGCCCTCAAGGAGCTGGGCTCGCGGCCCTACGATGTGGCGTTCGCACCGGCCGCCAGCGCGAGCGCGATGTGCGAGGATCTACGCCGCCACAGCGTTGCCACCCATGTCATCGCGGTGTGCGCGCCCGCCGACCTGGAGGTGGGGCTGGCCGCCCTGGGCTCCGGCGCGCTCGCCTACGTGACCCGGCCCTACCGGCCCGAAGAGGTGGTGCACGTGCTCAAACGGGCCGACGAGCGCGAGCGCCTGCTGCGCGAAGTCCAGGGCTTGCGGCGCCAGATTGCGCAATCCCCGGTCGGGCCCGCACAGTTTGCCGACATGATCGGCAAAAGCCTGCGCATGCAGGAGATCTTTCGCACCATCCGCAAGCTGGCCGAGTACAAGACGACGGTCCTCATCACGGGCGAGTCGGGCACCGGCAAGGAGCTGGTGGCGCGCGCGCTACACCACTACTCGCCGCGCGGAGACGGCACCTTCGTGGCCATCAACTGTGGGGCCATTCCGGAGACGCTGCTCGAGAGCGAGCTGTTCGGGCACCGCAAGGGCGCCTTCACCGACGCCTCGCGCGACAAGAAGGGACTATTCGAGGAAGCCTCGGGCGGCACGCTGTTTCTGGACGAGGTGGGCGAGCTGCCGCTCCAGCTCCAGGTCAAGCTTTTGCGCGCGCTCCAGGAGGAGGAAATCCGTCCACTCGGGGCCACCCAGGACATCAAAGTCGACGTGCGCGTGGTGGCGGCGACCGTGCGTGATCTGCAGCAGGAGGTGGCGGCCGGCCGCTTCCGCGAGGATCTGTTCTACCGGCTCAACGTTCTCGGCGTGCACCTGCCGCCGCTGCGCGATCGGCGCGAGGACATTCCCGCGCTGGTCGAGCACTTCCTGCAGCGCCTGCAGGCCAAGATGGGCGCGCGTGCGGAGGGCATCACAGCGGAGGCGCTCAAGCTGATCGTCGATTACGCCTGGCCGGGCAACGTGCGCGAGCTCGAGAACACCATCGAGCGCGCGGTCGTGCTGGCCGACGGTCCGCGCATTGATGTGGACAGTTTGCCGGAAAAAGTAAGGCACAAAACGGTTCCGCCGCGATCCGGTGTGACCGCGGCCGAGTACTCGATCAAGAAGACGGTGCGGGCGGTGGAGGAGGAGCTCATCCGAAAAGCGCTTCGAAAAACCGGGGGGAATCGAACCAAGGCCGCTGAAATATTGGAAATCAGCCATCGCACGCTGCTCTACAAGATCAAGGAATTCGGGATCGATGACAGGTGAGTCCGGAGCCGCGAGGCACCTCTTTCGAGCTCCCGGCAGCGATGGGTACGATGTAGGAAGAGGTAGGCATCTGTATGTGTAAATTGTCGAACAATTTAATATAAATGACGCATCATTTTGTAAAGAATTTCTTGACGCTAGGAGGTGCGCGCGACCATAATTGAACCCGTTCCCAAGCCGAGTTGGCCTTCGAAATGGGTTCAGCGATGGAGATGCACGAGAACAAGAACGCCGCAGAGGCGAAGCAGCCCGAGCGCGAGCGCGAGCACGATCCGCCCGAGCCCGCGGTCGAGCATGCGAGGTCGAGCGGCGAAGATCAAAAGGAGGCGAAGGCCGGCAGCCCGGCACCGGGAACGACAACTGCGCGCGCGGCGGTACATGGCAAGCCGAAGCAGCGCAAGAACAACCTGCGCAAGCTCCGCCTGGAGCGAATGATGTCGAAAGCGGAGCTGGCGCGTCGTGCGGGGGTCTCGACACTGACCATCGATCGGGTCGAGCGGGGGATGAGCTGCCGGATGGACACCAAACGCAAGATCCTCGAGGCCCTGGGCCTGCGGCCCAGTGATCGAGTGACGGTGTTCGGAGAAGACGAGTAGGACGGCGGCGCCCCATGGACGGCTCCGCCGGAAAGGCGGGAGCCAGAGATGGGAAAAAATTGCGTCGGCCTTGATATCGGATCCAGCTCCATCAAGGTCGTCCAGCTCAAAGAAACCGGCAAGCGCAGCTTTGGCCTGGTCAACTTCGGGATCGAGCCGATCCCGCCCCAGACCATCGTCGACGGCACGATCATGAATCAAGCCGCGGTCGTCGAAGCCATTCGTGACATCTACGGAAAGCTCGGGATTCGGCAGAAGGAGGTCGCGATCGCGATCGCCGGCCACTCTGTGATCATCAAGAAGATCAACGTGCCGGTGATGACGCCGGACGAGCTGGAAGAGCAGATCCCCTGGGAGGCCGAGCATCACATTCCGTTCGCCAAGGATGACGTGGAGATCGACCATCAGATTCTGAACCCCAACACCGCGCAGGGCCAGATGGAGCTGCTTCTGGTGGCGGCCAAGAAGGAGGTGGTGGGCGACTACGCGGCCGTGGCCAAGGAGGCGCAGCTGCATCCGGTGGTGGTGGACGTGGCCGCCTTCGCGGCCCAGAACGCGTTCGAGGTCAACTATCAGCCCTCGTCCACCGAGACCGTGGTGCTCATCAACGTCGGTGCCGCCATCTCCAACATCAACATCATGGCGGGCGGCTTCTCGGCGTTCACGCGCGACGTGACCATCGGCGGCAACGCTTTCACCGAGGAGATTCAAAAGCAGCTCAACGTGGCGTACGACGAGGCCGAAGCCTACAAGATCGGCGGCCTGGGCGGCGAGCTCACGCACGAGGTGGTTCCCCAGGAGGTCGAGCGCATCCTTTCGCAGGTGGCCGAAGTGATGGCCGGTGAGTTCCAGCGCTCGCTCGACTTCTACCTGGCCACCAGCGCCGATGCGACCATCATGCGGATCTACCTGGCTGGGGGGTCGGCCAAGGTGCCGGCACTGGCGCGGGCCATCGAGGAGCGCTCGCGTTTGCCGGTCGAGCAGGTCGATCCGTTCCGGAAATTCGTGATTGACGACAATAAGTTCGACCTGGGCTTCCTGCGCATGCATGCGCCCGAGGCTGCGGTGGCGGTGGGCCTTGCGCTGCGCCGCGAGGGGGACAAGGCATGATCAGAATCAATCTGCTGCCGGTCAAGAAGGCCAAGAAGCGCGCGACCGGGCAGCGCCAGGTGCTGCTGTTTGCAGCCGGGCTGGGCGTCGAGCTGGTGTGCATCATGGTTTTTCACATGAACGAGAGCTGGAAAGTGCGCGAGAAGCTGGACCGGAACAGTCGGTCCAAGGACGTCATCGCCCGGCTCAAGGCTGATGTCGGCAACTACGAAGAGATCAAAGCGCAACGGGACGACCTGGTAACGCAGCGCGAGGCCATCAACAAGCTCAAGGCGGGACGGACCGGCCCGGTCTACGTGCTGCGCGAGCTCAGCGAGATCCTGACCCAGGATAAAGGCCCGACCTACTCCAAAGAGGACTACGTCAAGCGCATGCAAACCGATCCCAACGCCGGCTACAACCCGAGCTGGGATCCGCGGCGCATCTGGGTCACCGGCTGGCACGAGGCCAGCCGCAGAGTTCTGATCGAGGGCATGGCCAAATCCAACGACGATGTGGCCGAATTCATGAAGCGGCTGCAGCTTTCGGTCTTCTTCGCCGACGTGGTGCTGGAGGGAACCCGACAGACAACCGGGGCCGACTCGAGCGGGGGCATCACGTACGCCTTCAAGATCAACTGCTCGGTCAGGTATTAGGGGGACCAGGGCATGAACGATTTCTTGGACCGAATTGCAAAAGTCCCCCCGGCGCAGAAGGTCGCGGCTGCTGTTCTGCTGACCGGGGTCGTGGGGCTGGCCTACTATGAGGTCTTCTACTCGGATCTGATCGAGCAGCTGGGCCGGCTCGACGGCGAGTACAACCGGCTCGAAAACGAGCGGCGCGATTACGAGAAGCGCAAGGCCGAGTACACCAAGTTCAAGGAGGAGGTGAAGCAACTCCAGGACGAGCAGAAGGAGCTGCTCAAGGTGCTGCCCAAGTCGAGCGAGATCCCCTCGTTCCTCGACAGCATTCACAATCAGGCCACGCTGGCGGGCCTCGAGATCGTTTCGTTCACGCGCATGGAGGAGCAGCCCCAGGACGTGTACGCGCGCATCCCGGTGGCGATGGAGGTGGTGGGCAACTATCACCAGATCGCGAAGTTCGCCAAAATCGTCGGTGAGCTCAAACGAATCGTGAACATCGAGAACCTCGAGCTGGGCACGCCTGCGAGCAAGGATGGCGTGGTGCAGCTGCATGCCAAGTTCATTGCGGCCACCTTCCGCTTTCAGGAGCGGCCGCTGGCGAGGAAGAAATGAGGGGCGAGCGGAAGGCGCGGGAATTCGAGGCGTGGAGCGAGGCGCAGCCGAAGCGACTTGCCGAGCCGCGCCTGGAGCGAGGCGCGGAGCGACCATGACCCTTCCCCAGTATTTGCGCGACATCCAGCACGAGGTCGAAGGATACGGCAAGGAATT
>DATFWX010000087.1:0-5580 GCA_035258845.1 Polyangia bacterium
CCCGCCGCAGAAGCAGATCTCGATCTCGTCGGCGCCCGGCACCCCCAGCGCCCGCTCGAGCAGCTCCAGGCGCCCCTGAGGGCTCATCCGCCTCGCACCTCGACGTTCCGGAAACGCGCGGGCGCGCAGCCGTGCCCGACCCACATGGTCTGCATCGGGTCGCCCTTGCCGCAGTTCAAAAAGCCCCACATGCGAAACTCCGAGGGGCCGCAGATGGCGTCGCAGCCGCCCCAGAACGCCGGCGTCGAGCTGGTGTAGATCGGATTCTTGTACATGCGCCCCGGCCGGCCGTTTTCGATGGCCCACGCGGCCTCGCATCCGAACTGAAAGTTCAGGCGCAGATCGTCGATGCTCCAGCTCTTGTTGCAGCCGAAAAGGACGCCGGCGCGCGTGTCGGCAATCAGATCCGCGAGCGTGGGCCCGGCCGGCGGCGGCTCCAGCGACACATTGATCATGCGGATGATGGGTGGCCGGTTCCACGATTCGGCGCGCATGCAGCCAGCCGAGCGCCCCAGACCCAGTCGGGCCGCGGTCTCGCGCGACGACAGGTAACCCACGAACTGCCCGCGCGCGACCAGGGGCGTGCGGCGCGCCGGCACTCCTTCGTCGTCCCAGCCCTGCGTGCCCAGCCCGCCCGGCGTGCGCGCATCTGCGGTCAGGTTCACGAGCGCCGATCCGTAGCGGAACCGGCCCAGCCGATCGGGCGTCAGGAAGCTGCGCCCGGCCAGGCTGACCTCCTCGCCCAGCGCGCGGTCGCTCTCGGTCGGGTGGCCGCATGACTCGTGAATCTGCAGGGCCAGCTGCTCGGTCGACAGCACGACGTTGGTGCGGCCGGCCGGCAGTACCGGCGCCGCGCACAGGGCAATCGCTTCCTCGCGCACCCGTTCGGCGTGACCGGCCAGATCGAGCGCGCGCACGAGCTCGTAACCGCGCGCGGCGCAACCTCCGTCGTGGTCCATGGGGTGGCTGCGCTGCTGCACGTCGTCCTTCCAGGTCGCGATGGCGCGCATCCCGGAGGCGCCGTGCACGAGCGTCTGTGCGATGTCGGTGCCGTCCGAGGTCAAAAGGTGCTTATCAACCTGCCGGAACAGAACGAAGCCGGACGCGCTGCGGATGCGATTGTGGGGGTCGCGCCGCAGGGTCTCGATGGGGCCGCACAGGTCGGCCAGCTTGCGCTCGAGCGGCACCGCGAACGGATCCTCCTCGATCGGCGTTCCATAGCGGCCGCGCTGCGGCTCGTCCTCGCACAGGCGCACCCGGTCCGGGGTCACCGCCGCCGCCGCTCGAGCGGCCTCGAGGGCACTGCGCGCGCACGCCGCCGCCGCCGGTTCCTCGCTCTCCTCGGTCTCGGGTGTGGCCGCGAAGCCCCATGCGCCGCGGTAGAGCACGCGCACGCCCAGGCCCGCCGACATCCCGTGCGAGGCCTGCTCCAGCTCGCCGTCGCGCACGCGGATGCGCTGGCTGCGATCGGCAACCCAGCGCGCTTCCGCATACTCCACGCCAGCCTGCCGACGCAGCCACCCTACGATCTCGGGCAGCATGTCGCGCATCGGGTGCCCCATGTTAGACTAAAACTTCTCTTATGCCACGCCCCGGAACGCTGTCGACGGTCGCGCAGGGAGTGCGGGCGAGCGTGTTTGCCCGCATCGCGCAGAAGATGTCGGCCCACCGAGGCAGCGCTCTCTACCCGCTCCACATCGGCGATACCCACCTCATCCCGCCCGAGGAGGTGCGGCACCATCCGCCCGAGGAGTTCGGCGCCGAATGCTATCGGTACGGCCCGCCGGCGGGCGCGCCCGAGCTGCTCGATGCGCTGGCGCGCAAGCTGCGCGCCAAGAACGGTCTGCCCTGGGTGCGCATCGAGAACATCCAGGTGGCGGCCGGCGCCACGCATGCGCTGTACGCGGCCTCGCGCGCGGTGCTCGATCAGGGCGACGAGGTGGTGGTGGCGGCGCCGTACTGGCCGCTCATCCAGGGCATCGTGCAGCTGTGCGGGGCGCAGCTGCGCGAGGTGCCGTTTTACCAGGAGCTGTACCGCAACCCGGGCGCCGACCCGCGCGCTCTCCTGGAGCCGCACGTCAGCGCGCACACGGTCGCGATCTACCTCATCTCACCCAACAATCCCGACGGCAAGGTGCTCGGCCGCGCGCAGCTCGAGCGGGTGGCCGAGCTGGCCCGCGAGCGCAACCTGTGGGTCTTGTGCGACGAAGTATACGAAGACTACCTGTATGACGGCGCCCAGCATGTCTCGATGGCGGCGCTGCCCGGCATGGCCGAGCGCACGCTCACTGCGTTCTCGTTTTCGAAGAGCCACGCCATGGCGGGCATGCGGCTGGGCTACGTGGCCGGGCCCGCCGACGTGATCGCGCAGACGCGCAAGATCTGCAATCACACCGTATACAGCGTGCCGCTGCACCTGCAGCGAGGAGCGGTGCGCGCGCTGGCCCATGCCGAGGGCTTCATCGCGCATGCCCTGGACGAGCACCGGGCCGCGCGCGAGCAGGCGGTAGCGACCGTGCGGGCGCCTTTTTTCGCACCCCAGGGCGCGTCGTACCTGTTTCTCGACCTGCGCGAATATGTGCCGCCCGGCGCGTCCGACTGCGTACCGGTTCTGGAGCGGCTGGTCGAAGCCGGGGTCCTGCTCGCCCCCGGCGAGGCCTTCGGCGACGGGTTTGCGCTGTATGCCCGCATGTGCTTCACCGCTTTGCCGCGCGACCGGTTGCGCGAGGCAATCGCTCGGCTGAACCAGGTGCTCGAGGACGCCGCCCGGTCGCGCAGCGCGGCGGTCGCACGGTAGCGTTGCAGCGCAGTGTGCTCGAGCAGGTGTTCCGCGAGGCGGTGGCCGCGTGCGAAGGGGGCGCGCTCATGCACGCGGCTGCGGGCGCGCCCGACGCGCTGCCGGCGACGCCGCTTTACCTTTTGGGAGCCGGCAAGGCCGCGGTCGCGATGGCGCGCGGCCTCCTGGAGCGGGTGGGGCCGCAGGTCGCGGGTGGGCAGCTCACGACCAAGCGCGGCCACGGCGCCGCTCTGCCCGGCCTCGAGGTGATCGAGGCGGCTCACCCGGTGCCCGACGAGAGCTCGCTGGCGGCGGGACGCGAGGCGCTCGCACGGGCAGGCGCGCTTTCGATCCACGACACGCTGGTGGTGCTGCTGTCGGGCGGCGCGTCGGCGCTGTGGTGTGTGCCCGCGCCCGGGCTCTCGCTCGCGGACAAGCGCGCCGCCACCATGGCCCTGCTCCGGGCTGGCGTCGACATCGGCCGCCTCAACGCGGTGCGCAAGCATCTGTCGGCGCTCAAGGGCGGCCGCCTGGCCGAGGCGGCCGGGGCCGGAACCATCTCCGTGTTCCTGCTCTCGGACGTGCTCGGGGACGCCGTTGACGTGGTGGGCTCGGGCCCCTGCGTGCCCGATCACTCCACGCTTGCGGAGGCGCTCGCGGTGGCGCGCTCGGTGCCCGGCCTGCCGGACGCGGTCCTGCGCTTTCTCGAGCAGGGCGCCGACGAGACGCCCAAACGCATGCGCGACGGCGTGACCGTGCGAGTCATCGGCAACCACGACACGCTGCGCGCAGCGGCCACCCGGGCGGCGCTGGGCCGGGGCCTGCGCGCGCTGGCGGTTCCTCCCGACGCCGACGACGTGGCCGCCTGTGCAACCCGCTGGGCGGGCCTCGCGCCGGCGCCTCCCGGGGCGCTCTACGTCGGCGGCGGCGAGCCTACGGTGCGGGCGCCGCTGGGCCGGCTCGGTCGTGGGGGCCGGGCGCAGCACCTTGCGCTCCTGGTGGCGCGTGCGCTGCGCGGCCGGGGTGGTGTTTTTCTGGCCGCCGGCTCCGACGGCACGGACGGATCGACCGAGGCCGCGGGCGCAATCGTCGACGGTGCGACCTGGGCGGAGGCGGAGCGGCGCGGCCTCGATCCGGAAGCGGCTCTCGAAAGCTTCGACAGCCATCGCGTGCATGCGGCCTTGGGCACGCTGGTCTCGACCGGCCCGACCGGAACCAATCTGCTCGACCTGCATCTATACGCTGCGTAGTATTGAAATCTCGTGGCCGCTGAGCAGGTGTGGACCGTCCTTCGCGCGCTGACCTGGACCGCCGATCGGTTCGCGCGCGCCGGATTGGCCTCGCCGCGCCTGGACGCCGAGCTCCTGCTGGCGGCGGCGACGAGCCTGGATCGGGTGGCGCTCTATACCGGGTTCGACCGCCCGCTTTCGGCGGCCGAGCGCACACGCTACCGCCAGCTCGTGCAGCAGCGCCTGGACGGGCAGCCGGTGGCCTACCTCGTCGGCAAGCGCGAGTTCTTCTCGCTCGAGCTCCTGGTCGATGCGCGCGTGCTCATCCCGCGGCCGGAGACCGAGCATGTGGTGGAAGCGGCGCTCGACGCCATCGACGCGCTAGGCGAGCGCAAGGCTGTGCGGGTGGTCGACGTGGGCACCGGCTCGGGCGCCATTGCGATCGCGATCAAGCGCGAGCAGCCGTCCGTGCGGGTGCTGGCGACCGAGCTCGAGCCGGGCGCGCTCGAGGTGGCGCGCAAGAATGCCGCGCGGCATGACGTCGAGATCGAGTTTTTCGAAGGTGACCTGCTGGAGCCCGTGCGCGCCTGCGCACCCTTTGATCTGGTCGTGTCCAATCCGCCCTACATCCGCACCGCCGATCTGACGGCGCTCGAGGCCGAGGTCCGAGCCGAGCCGCGCGCGGCGCTCGACGGTGGGCTCGACGGGCTCGCGATCCTTGGGCGGCTGGTCGTGCAGGCGGCTCCGCTTCTGGCGGCCGCGGGCGGTGCTCTTGTGACCGAGATCGGGGCCGATCAGGGGCCGGCGGCCTGTGCGCTCGTGCGTGCAACCGGTGCTTTCGCCGAGCCGCGCGTGCTGCGCGATCTGGCGGGGCATGACCGCGTGCTGGTGGCCACCCGCACGTGACCCGCATATTTTCTGCTTGACACCACGCAAAACGAGGCATAGTAATACGGGGTATGGACAGAGAAGCGCTCAAGGGTCATCTCGACGTGCTGCTCCTGGCTGTAATCGAGCCGGCCCCGCTGCACGGCTACGCGATCATCGTCGAGCTGCGGCGGCGCAGCCGCGGAACCTTCGATCTGTCGGAGAGCACGGTCTACCCGGCGTTGCATAGGCTGGAGGCGGCCGGGCTTCTGCGTTCATCGTGGGCCACCGAGAACGGCCGCCAGCGGCGCGTGTATACCCTGACCGCGCAGGGGCGCAAGGCCCTGCGCGCTGAGCACGGAAAGTGGCGCGCGTTCGCGCTGGGCATGAACGCGGTGTTGCAAGGTGGGTCGTGGACCAAGTCGGCGTGATCGCGCGTTACTTGGACGAGCTTGCGAGCGCGCTGCGCGTGGGCTGGCTGCGCAAGCGGCGCATCGTGCGCGAGATCGAGGAGCACCTGCGCGACGAGTGCGCAGCCGCCCAGCGCGCGGGCGCAACCCCGGCCCAGGCCGAGCAGCTTGCGGTGGCCCGGCTGGGCCCGGCGGCGGCCCTGGCCGCCCAGTTTGCGGATGCGCTTTCGGACCGGCGCGGCAAGGCGCAGACGCGGGCGCTGTGCCTGCCGGCTGCGGCGGCAGGCGCGCTCTTCGT
>DATFWX010000088.1:0-20738 GCA_035258845.1 Polyangia bacterium
CCCGCCTCGACGTGCAGGGTCTTGGTCAGCCGGACGTTGCCCTCGACGCGCCCCTTGATGAGCAGGTCCTCGTCGCCCTCGAGGCTACCCGAAATCTTGGTGCGCTCGCCGATGACCGTCGTCTTGTCGCTTCGTTCGGCCATGATGAAGCCGCCTTACACGTCCATGTCGACGTTGCCCTTGAACGTCGCCCCGTCTGCGATCGTGATGCGCGGCGCTTTGATGTCACCCACCATCTTGCCGTCGGCGCGGATCTCGACCTTCTGCTTGGCCGCGACGTTGCCGGTCACCTGGCCGCTGATGGTGATGGTCTGGGTCTCGATGTCGGCCTCCACCACCCCGCCGTTCTCGACGTGCAGATTCTCCTGCAGGGCGATCTTGCCCTTGACGGTGCCCTGGATGACGAGCTCCTCGTCACCCGAGATCTCGCCGTCGATGACGATGCTGTTGCCGATGATCGTGTTCGCCATGCTTTTCCTCTCGATCGCGGGTTACGAGCGCTCGCGCTTGTGCTTGCCGCTCCCAGCGTTTCCGCCGCCGCTTGCGCCTTCCTTGACTCCCGGCGGCAGCTCGACCTCCATCTCGATCGAGCCCTTGAAACGCGCACCGTCCTCCAAGATGATGCGCGGCGCGCGAATGTTGCCGACCACCTTGGCCGAGTTGGTGATCGACACCGTGCCGTCGGCCGCAATGTCGCCACGCATCTCGCCGTTGACCGTCAGATCGCGCACCTCGACGTCCGCCTCCACCACACCGGTCTGCTCGATGGTCAGATGATTTTTGAGCGCAACGTTTCCCTCGATCCGCCCCTCGACCACCAAGTCCTCGGATCCGCTCAGCTTGCCGCGGATCTGAATGTTCTTGCCGATGACGCAGGAGCCAACGCTGCCATGGCCGTCCGACCCCTGCTTGCGCCTGCTGAATGACTCTTGTGCCACGTCTCACCCCACCGTAGATCGTTCGCGTGCGCCAGCACGTTAGCAGAGCGCGCACGATCCTGTCAATGGTGGTTGACCGTGACACAAAGCGCACCGTAGAGTCATCCAACCGACATGGGCGCCGACGAGAGAGTCATTGCCGACGCGCGCGACCTGGCACGCCACTTCGGCCTGGGCGCGAAGCCCAAAGTGGCCTTTCGCGTGGGCGCCGAGCACGAAAAGATCGGCGTCCTCGCCGACGGCAGCGCAGTCCCGTACCAGGGCGAGCGCGGCATCGGAAAGGTGCTCGAGCGGCTGGCGGTGGGCGGCTACGAGGCGGTGCGCGAGGACGGCAACGTGATCGCGCTGCGCCGCGGCTCGATGTCGGTAACGCTCGAGCCGGGCGGCCAGCTCGAGCTGTCGGGCGCGGTCGCGCGCGACGCCTACGAAGCCGGGCGCGAGCTGTGCGATCACTTCGACGAGGTCAAGCAGGTGTCCGAGGGGCTCGGCATCACGTGGCTCGCGATCGGCTTCCGGCCCTTTCAGACGCTCGCGGACGTGCCCTGGATGCCCAAGGGGCGCTATCGGGTCATGAAGGCCTACCTGCCCACGCGGGGGCGACTGGCCCACGAGATGATGAAGCGCACCGCGACCGTGCAGGCGAACCTGGATTACGAGGACGAGGCGGACGCCAGCCGCAAGTTCCGCACCGCCATGGGCGTGACCTCGCTGGTGACCGCGCTCTACGCCAATTCCCCGCTCGTGGACGGCAAGCCGTCGGGCTACAAGACCTACCGGGCGGCGGTGTGGCTGGAAACCGATCCCGACCGGTGCGGGCTTCTGCCGTTCGCATTCGACAGCGGGGACGCCCTGTTCGAGCGCTATGCGGAGTGGGCGCTCGACGTGCCGATGTTCTTCGTGTATCGGGACAGCTATGTGCCCGCCGGCGGGCTGACGTTTCGGCGCTTTCTGCGCGAGGGCTTTCGCGGCCAGCGCGCGACGCTCTCCGACTGGGAGCTGCATCTGTCGACGCTGTTTCCGGAAGTGCGGCTCAAGCGGTATCTGGAGATGCGGGGCGCCGATTCAGGACCGGTGGAGCTGGTGCGTGCGTTGCCGGCGCTGTGGCGGGGCCTGCTCTACGACCGCGACGCGTGCGCGGCGGCCTGGCAACTGGTGGCCGATCTGTCCATGGACGAGCGCGAGCAGCTGCGCCGCGACGTGCCCCGGCAGGCGCTGGAGGCGCGCGTGCGCGGGCGCAGCGTGCGCGAGCTGGCGCGCGAGCTGATTGCAATCGCGAAAGCGGGGGCGAAGCGGCTTCTGCGCCACGAGGCGCGGCTTCTGGCGCCGCTCGAGCGCATCGTGGAAGAGGGCCGCGTGCCGGCCGACCGGGTGCTCGACGCCTATGCGGCGGCAGCCGGAGACACCGCCGCGCTCATGGCCGCGGTGCGCTACTGAAGCGGGGAAGCTCTACTTGCCAAACAGCTTCTTGAAGAAACCACTCTTGCGCTTTTCGGAAATGCCCGGCAGCTTGGGCTCCTCGGAGGAAGGCGTCGCCTCGGGATCGCGGACCGCGGTCTCCGGGATGTCGTCGTAGGAAGCTGCATCGGGGCTGGGCGCAAGCTCGGTTTCGGCGGCCGAGCCGAGGAACTGGGGCAGGTTGGTATCGACGTGGGTGTCGCGTGCCTGATCGTGCTCGATCGCGTCGAGGACCTGGGCCAGCTCGTCGCCGATCTCGTCGGTGGACACGCGCAGCGGTGCGCTGCCGCTTTCGGCCACCGCCGGCCGCTCGACCGACGGCTCCCTGGCCTCGCGCACCCGGACCGACGTCGCTTCGTCATCGCCAAAAAAGGGGGCGTGCAGCTCGTCGATTTCGCTGCGCTCAGGAAGGTCGCTCGGCAGCGGCATCAGCGCGGTCACTTCCTCGTTTCCGGGTGCGTTGAAGGCCGGGTGCACGAGCGCGGGCCGAGCCCCGCGCCGCACCGGATCGCCGCCCAGGAGGCGCGCCAGCGCGCTCGAGGCGTCGTCGACGGTGACCGGGACCTGTGCCTCCGGGATCAGGAGCGCGTCGAGATCGCCTTGCAAGGCATCGACGCCGCCCAGCTCGTCTCGGAGCTGGGCCAGCACGCTCACAAGGGTGCCCTCCGTGATCCCGGTCTCGGCCAGCAGCGCGTCCAGATCGGCGTCTGCAGACCCTTGGCCGTCTCCGGCTCGGGCTGCGGCGGCGCCGGAGTCGCCGCGGGGCGGGCTTGCGGGGGCCGCGGGCTGGGCGACCTCGTCGGGATCCTCGTCGGTGCGCGCGTGCTCGGGCACCTCGAACAGGCCCGTATGCACCGCCTCACCCGACTCCTCGGTGGAGGGCTTTCTGTGGGCGCTCTTGAAATCCAGGCAGCGCCGCAGCACCTCGCGCGACTTGCCGTGAAGCTTGGTGAACTTGATGCCCATTCCGTGCGCGCGCTGCGGCTCCTCGGGGTCGTACTCCTTGGTCCAGGCCACCCGGCCTTCGCCTTTGATGGCGGCCTCCCCGTTGGCCAGCAGGATCTCGAAGCGCAGTTCGGTGCCGACCGGCTTGGGCTGCTTGGAGGAGACAAAGAGGCCGCCATGGCTGACGTTCTCGGCGAACTTTTCGACGAAAGTGCCGAGATCCTTGTGCTTGAGGCGGATGCGCAGCACCGCCGGCACCCGCTTGTCCGCGCGCTTGTCGCCCTTTTCGCCCGTCGACATGGCGAGATCTCCAGTATCCCGCGCCCGCGCCGGCCGCGCAAGAGGCCTCGGGGCCGCGCGCTACGTGCCTCGAACCAGCTCGTGCACGCGCGCCAGAGCTGCGTCGACCCCGTCGGCATTGGAGCCGCCGGCCTGCGCCATGTCGGGCCGCCCGCCGCCGCGCCCTCCCACGAGCGGCGCAATCTCGCCGATGATCTTGCCGGCCGAGAAGCGGCCTGTAAGGTCCTTGGTCACCATGGCCAGAAGCGCCACCTTGCCGTCCGCGACCCCGGCCAGCACCAGCACTCCCGAGCCCAGCCGGTCGCGCAGCTTGTCACCCACCTCGCGCAGCGCCTTGGCGTCAGCCACGTCGGTGCGGGTGGCCAGCACCTTGACCCCGCCCGAGGTGCGCACCTCGGCCAGGAGATCGCGCGCACCGCCTGCGGCCAGCTTGCGCTGCAGCTCGGCGAGCTGCTTCTGCAGGGCCCGCGACTCTTCCTGCAGCTTCTCGACCTTTTCGACCACGTCGCCGCCGCCCACGCGCAGCTTCTGGGCCACCTGGCCCAGCCGATCCTCGAGCCACTGTACGTACTCGAGCGCGCCCGGTCCGGTCACCGCCACCAGTCGGCGCACGCCCTGCGCAATGCCCATCTCCTCGGTGATCTTGAACAGGCCGATGTCGCCGGTGGCGCCGACGTGGGTGCCGCCGCAGAATTCTTTGGACTCGGCCATCTGCACCACGCGCACGCGGTCGCCGTACTTCTCCCCGAAAAACGCGATGGCGCCCGACTGCCGGGCCTGCTCGACCGGCAGCACCTCGGTCAGGACGGGCTGATTGCGCCAGATGCGCTCGTTGACCAGAGCCTCCACCTGACGCTTTTCGTCGTCTTCGAGGGGCTTGCCGTGCGAGAAGTCGAAGCGCAGCCGGTCGGGCGCCACTACCGAGCCCTTCTGTGCCACGTGCTGGCCCAGCACGCGCCGCAGAGCCCAATGCAGAAGATGGGTGGCCGAGTGGTTCTTGCGGATGGCCTCCCGCCGCGCGGCGTCCACGCGCAGATGGAGCTTGGCGCCCCGCTGGAGCAGGCCCGAGACCACTTCTCCCACGTGCACCGTGAGATCGCCGCCCGGCTTCTTGGTGTCCGTGATGAGGATGCGCAGCCCGTCTGCGCCCGTGGCTTCGCCGGTGTCGCCGATCTGGCCGCCCTGCTCGCCGTAAAACGGCGTCCGGTCGGTCAGGAACTCGACCCGTCCCGGGCCCGCGGTGGGCACCTCTCGGCCCCCGGCCACGATGCGCAGCACGGTGCCTTCACCCTCGGTGCCGGCGTAGCCCAGAAACTGGGTGGCCCCCACCTGGTCGCGCATCCGCACGAACAGGTCCTGCGTGGTCTCGTCGCCCGAGCCCTCGAAGCTCGAGCGCTTGCGCTGGGCCGCCATGGCCGCCTCGTAGCCGGCCACGTCGACCGTGAAGCCGCGCGTGGCCGCAATCACCTGCGTCAGGTCGACCGGGAAGCCGAAAGTATCGTAGAGGCGGAAGGCCACCTCGCCGCCCAGCCGTCCGCCCCGCGTCATGTTGGCGAATTCCTCGCCCAGGATCTTCATGCCGCGGTCGAGGGTTTCTCGGAACCGCCGCTCCTCGATCTGGGTCATCTCCATGATGGTCGAGCGGCGTGCGCGCAGCTCGGGATAGACGCCGCCCATCTTTTCGATCACGGAATCGGCCACCTGGTGCAAGAACGGCTCGCGGATGCCAAGCAGCCAGCCGTGGTAGATGCCGCGCCGCATGATTCGGCGCAGCACATACTCGCGCCCGGTTTTTTCAGGCAGGACCCCGTCGGCCATCAGGAACGCGGTGGCGCGCGCGTGATCGGCAATCGCGCGCATCGAGACCGAGGGTCCTTCGTACTCGGTCGGATCGAATCGCTTTTTCGAAAGCTTTTCGACCCCGCGGATGAGCGGCGCGAACAGGTCGGTCTCGTAGCTGGAGCGCTTGCCCTGCAGTACCGCACTCAGCCGCTCCAGGCCCATGCCGGTGTCGACCGACGGCGCCGGCAGCGCCGTCAGGGCGCCCTCGGCGTTGCGCTCGAACTGCATGAAGACCAGGTTCCAGATCTCGAGCCAGCGGTCGCAATCGCAGGCCGCACCCTTGCAGACCGGCTCCGGGCACGGCAGGTCATCGCCCTGGTGAAAGTGGATCTCGGAGCAGGGTCCGCAGGGGCCGGTGTCGCCCATCTGCCAGAAGTTGTCCTGCGCGCCAAGGCCCAGGATGCGCGCATCGGGCAGGCCTGCCACCTCCTTCCAGAGCGCGCGCGCCTCGTCGTCCGCGGGCAGGTTCATGGCGGCGTCGCCCCCGAACACGGTGACCGTGAGCCGCTCGGGCGGCAGGCCGTAGTCCTTGGTCAGAAGCCGCCACGCCAGCGCGATGGCATCGGCCTTGAAATAGTCGCCGAACGAGAAGTTGCCCAGCATCTCGAAGAAGGTGTGGTGGCGCGCCGTGCGCCCGACGTTTTCGAGATCGTTGTGCTTGCCGCCTGCGCGCAGGCATTTCTGCACGCTGGCCGCGCACGGGGCCGGCCGCTGGGCGCGACCGGTGAATACGTCTTTGAACTGATTCATGCCCGCGTTTGTGAAGAGCAGGGTCGGGTCGGCCTGCGGGACCAGGCTCGAGCTGGGCACGATCGCGTGGCCGCGCTGGCCGAAAAACTCGAGGAAGCGCGTGCGCACGGTTTCGGAATCGGACATGACCGGAAAATATAGCAGAGGTTGAGCGCGCGCTGTCAGCTCTCAGCGGTCCGCCCTAGCGTCGGGTTTGCGCGGCTAATACACGATGCCGGCGCCGGCTCCGATCGTGTAGTAAAGGTCCGAGAAGCCATTCACCGCGCCGCCGCTGTCGATGGAAACGCCGAACCGCTGCAGGCGGAACGCGGCCAGGAAGTCGAGCCAGGGCCGGAAGCGCAACGACCAGCCCAGCGCCAGCTCGAGCCCCGACGCGCTACCATTCTTCCCGATGGTGCCCGCGCGGCCGCCGCTTGCGATCTGCCCGGCGTCCAGGACCGGCAGGTACGAGAAGCGAGCCGTGATCTCCATCGGGTAGCTCGAGTCGGCGCGCAGCGGCACCTTGAGGTAGGGCCCCAGGTCCAGGTACTTGTACGAGACGTCGGGCACGGTGACGGTCAGGCAGGGAGTGGGCGGCACCGTGACCGAGAATGAGGTCAGCCCGTAGCCGAACCGGGCCCCGACCGTGACCGCATCCGCGGCCTCGCGCAGCCGATATCCATACTGCGCGCCGATGGTGAACATGAGCTCGCTCGAGTCGAGCGACTGCGTCATCATGCCCTGCGGGTCGCACTTGAGCGTGGAGCTGACCGAGATGACCTTGTCGAGCGTGAAGTAGAGGCCCAGGCCGCGCAGAGAATCGGATCGCCCGGCCAGCGGGTTCAGCTCGGCCGCCAGGTCGAAGGCGGCCACCAGGCTGCCCGAGTAGCCCTGGATTCCATTGCCGTCGGGCGAGAGGCTGCGGCCGGTGCCTGACAGGCCCAGTGCCGCGGTCGCCAGCGGTCGCCAGGGCGGCCGCTCGGCGGCCGGCGCCGCCTGCGCGGCCTGCGCCTCCGGCTCCTTCTTTTCGATAGGGTTGTCCCGGTCGCCCTGCGCGCCCATCGCGCCCGCGGTCGGATCCGCGGCTCCGACCGGTTGCGCGGCCGGCTCCAGGGCACCGGTCTTCTTGGTCTTGGACATCGCAAGCGGGTTCTCGCTATCGCCCCCGGCCGTGCCCGCGAGCGCGCCCCCGGCCTCGGCGTGCTCGAGCAGCGGCATCACCTCGGCGTGCATCTGTGCGATCACGGGCGTGGTTACGCGAGGACCCTTGAGCGGAATCGACGCCCGGTCGGGGCGGCCCGACGCGCCGTCGCGCACGGTCACGGTCAGCTCCCACTTGCGGCCGTTCCGATGCACCACGCCGGCCACGATCGCGTCCGCGCGCAGCTTGCGTGCGACGTTGGCCACGTCGTCGTCGGTCGGGCGCGCGATGTGGAGCTCCTTGGCCGTCTTCTGGAAGGCCGCCTCGGGAATGATCGCGAATTTCTTGCGGGCGCGCGCGGTCAGCGCTGCCTGTGCCTTCTTGGCCTGCGGCCCCTTGAAATTGAGAATCACGATGCGCTTCTTGGCCAGCGCCGACGCGGGCGTAAAGAAGAGCCCGCATGCGCCCACGAGCGCGAGCGCGACGCACAAACGGCTACTTGCCAAAACGTTCGATCTGGAATTCTGCATGGATGTCTGCCTCTGGGGGTGAAGAGGTCGCGGCCGGGCCGGTCGGACGCGGGGTCGCTGCCGGGCGGGGTGGGGTGCTGGGCGCGCCGGTCCGCGCCGGCCCCGCTGGCTCGGCTTGCTGATACTGCAAGCCGGGGTCGTTCCAATTGACGTCGGTGGAGCCCGACACGCCGCGGAACAGAAGCGCGAAGTCGTCGGGATTGGTCGACTGCCGAACCGCCTCATTGTAGGTGACGAGCTGCCTCTGCACGAGCTCGGTCAGCGACTGGTCGAACGAGATCATGCCGTACGGATTTCGCCCCTGCTTGATGGCGTCGTGCAGCTCTTTGGTCCGGGAGGCATCTTCGATCAGCTCGCGCACGCGGGCGGTGTGAACCAGGATCTCGACCGCTGGCACCATGCCCTTGCCGTCGGCGCGCGGCACCAGACGCTGCGAGATCACGCCCTTCAAGATGCCCGCCAGCTGTAGCCGCACCTGGGTCTGCTGGTGCGGCTGAAAAATCGAGACGATCCGGTTGACGGTCTCGACCGCATCGACCGTGTGCAGGGTCGACAGCACCAGGTGCCCGGTCTCGGCCGCCACCATCGCGATCTCGACCGTCTCCAGGTCGCGCATCTCGCCGACCAGGATGACGTCGGGGTCCTGACGCAGCGCGGCCCGGAGCGCACGTGAAAACGAGGTGGTGTCGAAGCCCAGCTCGCGCTGGTTGATGACCGACCGTTTGTCGCGGAACGCATACTCGATCGGATCCTCGATGGTGACGATGTGGGCCGCGCGCCGCGAGTTGATGGCGTCGATCATGGCGGCCAGCGTGGTCGATTTGCCGGAGCCGGTGATGCCGGTCACCAGGATGAGGCCGCGCTCCTCGTCGGCCAGCTTGAGCACCACGGGCGGCAGGTTGAGGCGCTCGAACGGCGGAACCTCGGGCGGGATCAGCCGCATGACCAGCCCGACCTGGCCGCGCTGGGTGAACACGTTGACCCGGTAACGCACCCCGTCCGGGGTCGAGTAGGCCAGGTCGCACTCGTAGAAACGGTCGTAGTCATTGCGCTGCTTCTCGCTCATCATGGACAGCGCAAACTCGCGGGTGGCCTCGTTGGTCATGGGCGCCACGTCGCGCACGGTGCGCAGCTCACCCTTGATGCGAAAGATGGGTGGCAATCCCACCTTGAGGTGGATATCGGAGGCACCGAGCTGCCGGGCCGCGCTCAGAACGCGGTCCAAGACAGGCTGCATGGCGGGAGAATATCACACCCCGGCCGAGCCGATCCATGAAGAAAAACCGCAATGTCGCGGTTTGACCGGGCACACCCTTCTTGATACGCTTTGCAAAAGCCGTGCGCTGTCCGAGCTGCGACGCCGAAATCGTCGAGCCCGCCACTTTCTGCGGGCGCTGCGGAACGCGCGTGGCGACGCGAGCGAGCGACAGCCTCGGAACCGCGACCCTGGGCGCCCTGGTGGCACCGGGTGCCCGGCGCGCCAAGGTGGCCGGGCTCCTGCTCGTCGATGCCGCGCTGCTCGGGGCCGGCGGCTGGTTCATCCTGCAATACCTGACCGCGGCGCCGCGCGCGCATGCGGTCGAACCGACCGGCCGCGCGTCGGCCCCACCTGCGCCGGCGCCCACGCTCACGCCCGTGACCGTCCCCGCCCCGGCGCCACCCGCCCCGGCGCCACCCGGGCCGTCCGCGCCGCCCGTGCCGCTGGCCCAGGAGCTGCCGCCGCCCATGCACCGGCCGAGCCTGGCCAAAGGCGCGCACAAGCGGGTGGCACGCGTGCGCCCGGTTGCAGTGCACACGCCCAAGGCGGCCAAGCCGGTGGCTCCGCCGCCCGCGCCGCCGCCCCCGCCCGGGATGGAGCCCGCAGAGCCGCTGCCGCCACCGCCCACCGATCCGGCCGCGCCGCCCCCGCCCGGCGAGCCCGCGCCGCCCCCCGAGCCGGTTCCCGAGTCGAGCCCGCCCTCGCCCGAGGAGGATGGCGTCCGTTTCGTGGTGCAGCATCATCTGCCGCAGGTGCAGGCGTGCTACCAGCGCGCGCTCAAGCAGGCCCCGGAGCTGCGCGGCATCATTGATCTGCAGTTCACGGTCGAGCCCGACGGCTCGGCGGTGGGCGCGCACGCGATCGAGAACACCACCGGCTCCGAGGAGCTGGCGGGCTGCCTGGTGCGTACGGTCGAGAGCTGGACCTTCCCACGGCCGGTCCAGGGGCCCACCGATTTCGTCTACCCGTTCCGGTTCGCGGGGAGCGGGCCGTGAGCCTGCAGCGGTCGGCGTCCGAGCTGGCGGCCGGTAGCGAGATCCTGGTGCTCGACGCAGACCCGACGGTGCGCGCGGGCCTGGAGCAGCTGCTGCGCGAATCCGGGCTGCTCGTGACCACGGCGTCCGACGACGCGCTCGCGCGCCGGCTCATCCTGGAAAAGTTCTTCTCGGTGGTGGTGGCGGATCTGGACACGCCGGCGCCGGGTGAGGGCCTGGCCTTCGTGGCCGAGGTCAAGCAGCGCTCGCCGGCCAGCGCGGTGGTGGTGCTGACCGCGCGCAAGGTGTTCGAGGCGGCGGTGCGGGCGTTCCGCTCGGGCGCGTCCGACATCATCGCCAAGGCGCCCGATCAGGTCGACTATCTGCGCGAGCGCCTCATCGAGCTGGCGGCCGAGTCGCGGCTGGACGTAGACCGGCGCAAGATCCTCGGCGAGGCGCACGAGCTGCACGAGGAGTTCTTGCGCCGCATGATGGAGACCGCGCGCAAGGTGACCGATCTGGAAGAGCGGCTGAGTGGGCGCTCGGCCAGCATCTCGACCGAATCTCTTCAGACCACGGTCCTGGTCGCCGACGACGGTCCGGAGCTGTTCGAAAACCTGCAGGCGCATCTTCCGGCCGCCCAGGGTTTTCAGGTGCGCTACGCGCAGACCGGCGGCGAGGCGCTTGACGCCGCGTCCAACCAGGTCGTGCACATCGCGCTCATCAAGGACGAGCTGCCTGATCTTCCGGGCACCATGGTCGTGCGTACGCTGGCCAAGAACTCGCCGGGCACGATCGCGGTCGTGTTTTCGCAATCGGGCCAGGCGCAGCTCTACGATGGCTCCAAGGTGATTCCGCTCGATCTGGGGCGCGGCATGCAGGCGGTGGCGCGGGTCCAGGAGCTGCGCGAGGCGCTGCGGGCCAAAGGGCGCGAGCGGCGCTATCTGCAGGCCTTTCGCGCGCAGCACTACGAGTTCCTGCGCCGCTATGCCGAGTTCAAGCAGAAGCTGGAAAAGATCCTCAAGGACTCCGGTTAGAGCCGAGACGCAGAGCTCCAAACTGGGGTCACGAATTCCCGGCCTTCCGCGCGAGGTCGAGTCCTTTCAGACGTTTACACACGGTATGCAGCTTGCACCGGCGGACGGCGATGGGTCGGAAGGCGCCCATGCTGGCGGGCCTTGGGCTTGCGCTCGCAGGCGCCTGTTCCTTCTCGCCCGATCCGTACAGCCCGCGGCCGCGGGCGCCCGCCGATGCCGACGAGATCGAAGCCGCCCTTCCTCCCGACGCGGCCCCCGACGCAATGTGCGATCCGATTGCCAACACCAACGACTCCGGCCACCACAACTCGGGCGCCGACTGCATGTCGTGCCACAACGGCAACACGGCGGGAGCGCCCAAGTGGTTCGTGGCCGGGACCATCTACACGAGCGCGATCGGGGGCACGCCCATTGCGGGCGCAACCATTCACGTGCGCGACGCCAACGGTCAGCAGCTCACCCTGGTCAGCGCGCTCAACGGCAACTTCTACACCTCGCTCAGCGTGGTCTATCCGCTCACCGTGAGCGCATCGGCTTGCCCCAACGCGGCGCCGATGCTGGCCACCGTGGCGGCGCCCGGGGGCTGCAACTCGTGCCACCTGTCGGGTGGCACCCCGGGCCGGGTGCGCCTGCCCTGAGCGTACCGGAGGTGTCCTGTCCTCAACGTTGCATTCGCCGGGCGCCTGGAACGGTTTGAACCGCCACCGGAGCGGCGGCTGACGGTGGGCAGCCGGCGCGCCGAGGGCGCCACCCGGGCGGCGCCGAAGCAGGCGCAGCAGGCACCACGGCGAAAGACTGCCAAGCGAGCCCGCGGCCTACCCCGCCGGATCGGCCCGCTCGGCCGCATCGAGCAGCGCGGCCTCGTCCATGCCGCCCTGCAGCGTGACGGCCGCGCAGCGCACGGCAAGCGAGACCGTGCCCCCGCCCGGCAGCGCGATGGGCGCGCCCTCGACCCGTGCGATCACGCCTGCGGCCGCCCGGTGCGCGCCGGTCTCGCCGGCGCCCGGCAGCACGCACACGAGCACGTCGTCCTCGAGCCGCGCCACCCAGTCGATGGTCCGCAAGGCAGCCCGCACGCGCCGCGTAAGCTCGCGCAGCGCCGCCGCTGCGCGCAGCTGGCCGTGCAGCTCGCACAGCCGGGTCCAGTCGGGCACCACCACGCGCACAAGGGCCAGCTCGCGGCCGCCCAGGCGCCGCGCGCGCTCCACCTCCTCAGGCAGCCGCTCGGCCAGAAGCTGCCGGTTGCCGGCGCCGGTTTCGGGATCGGTCGTGGCCAGGCGGAAAAGGCGCGCCGCCTCCAGGTCGCTGACCAGGCTGCGCGCGATGAAGGCCAGCACCTCCTCGTCAGCGGTCGAAAAGGCGTGGCGCCGGTGCGCGAGCGCGGCCAGATACCCGATGCGCTCACCCAGAGACAGGATGGGCGCCACCACGATGGAGGCCCCGTTGTCGTCGCCGGCTCGCTCGGGTGCGCCGGAGCGCTCTCGCAGGCGCGCAGCCTGAGCGCGCGAGAGCCCGGATGAGGCCGCGAGCGGCGGCGCGGACAGCGTAACCAGTGCGCCGTCTGCATCCACGAGCGCGCGCACCTTTTCTGCCAGCGCGTGGGCGAGCTCGTCGAGCGGCAGCCCGGCCGCCTGCAGGCGCAAAAGGTCGCGCAGCGCCCGGAAGGCCGGGCCCGCGCGCCCGCGTCGTCCCGGCCCCGGCCCGGCCACTCGCTACTCCTCCCCGCGCTCGAGCACCCCGATGTAGGGCAGGTTGCGATGCAGTTGCGAGTAGTCGAGCCCGTAGCCGACCACGAACGCGTCCGGGATCGTGAAGCCGAGGTAGTCGATGGCCACCTTTCGGATCATTCGATCGGGCTTGTGCAGGAGCGCCGCGATCTTGACGGTGCGGGGAAGCCGCAGCCGGAGGTTCTCGAGCAAATAGTCCATGGTCAGGCCGGTGTCGACGATGTCCTCGACGATCAGCACGTCCTTGCCCTCGACCGGCCGGGTCAGATCGGCCGTGATCTGTACGACGCCCGATGACTCGGTCTGGTCGCCATAGCTCTGCAAGCCCAGAAACTCGACCGACAGGGGCAGATCGATCGCGCGGCACAGATCGGCCATGAACACGAAGCTGCCCTTGAGCACCCCCACCAACAGGAGGTCGCCGCCCGCGTAGTCGCGCGTGATCTTTGCGCCCATCTCGGCAACGCGCGCGCGAATGGCGGCGGCGCTCAATAGCTCGCGCACCTTGGGCTCAGACGAAGGCATTGTTGATCACCTCGCCCATGCCGCCGGCTCCGGGCACGATGTACTGGTGGTCGGACAGGCCCCGCTCCTCGCCCCAGCGGGTTCCGGGAACGGTGGCCAGCACCTGGTCGGACGACAGCCCGCGATCGAGCCGCAACGCGTACACGGTGACCTCGGGGTGGCGGTTCTTGAGCCGGCGCAGGTATTCGGGCGTGATGATGAGGTGCACCGCGATGACCTTGGCAGGCCGGCCGCGATCCTTGTACTGCTCCAGCACGCGGGTGACGGTGGAGCCGGTGGCGCCCATCGGATCGGGCATCAGCACGATGCAGCCCTCGATGGGCCCGCCGATTTTGGAGCCCCACATGCGCGCGCCCGTGACGCGCCCAGCCTCGTCGGTTGCGCGCTCCAGCACCAGATGATCCTGGCGCACGCCCGCCGGATCGATGAACTGCACCAGGTAGTCGAAGGTGATCTGGGACGGCACCAGTCCGGCGCGCGCGACCGCGACCACGACCGTGGGCGTCCTGGGATCGATGGCCTCGCCGATCCAGACCCCGCGCGCGGTGTGCTCGATCATGCGGGTCTGGACCTCGATCTGGCGGCGCGGGAACTCGGCCGCGATCACGTTGTGCACGAGCGTGCGGTAGCACTCGGAGAGCAGGCGGCTGACCTCGGGCTGCACGGTGCCGCGCGCGCTCAGCTTGGCCAGGATCTGCAGGCTCAAGGGATCGGAAAGGATGTGCACGCGCTCGCCGTAGCGATGCTCGATCTCGCTCGGGCGAAACGGGACGCGTGCATGCTGCACGTCGGCCGGCATGGCGCACACGCTAGCAGAGATGACCGAGAAGGGGAACCGCCGAGAACGCGAAAACCCGGGCCGGCCCGCTCAGAATCCGGCCAGCGGATGCGCCTGCGGGCGCACCATCGGCTGGGGCGCCGGGGCCGCCTGCGGCAGGCTGACCTTGCGCTCGGCCGGGGTCACGATGAGCGAGTCGTCCCGGGGCTCCCATTCGGCCGCGCGGGCCAGCCAGTCGGGCACGCCGGGCGCCAGCTCGTGCCCGGCCAGAAGGTCGAGCTTGTCGAGCGGGTGCATGAGCGGGGCGTTGCCTTTCGGGTGGAAGTAGTGGCCGATTTTGTAGGCAGTCGCAACCGTCAGGTAGAAGAGGGGGTTGCGCCAGTTGTCGATCAAGCGGCCCAGGATGCGCGAGGTCTTGTAAAACTCGCGGCTGGCCCAGTCGGCCCCTTCCTGAAGCTGCTCGGGCGTCATCAGGCGGGGCTTGATGACCACGTGCCCGCCGTCGTAGTAGCCCCAGTCGGTGGTGAGCAGCCGGTTCTCGGCTTTCATCTGCTTGAAGGTGTCGGTGCCAGGGAGCGGGGTCAGGATGGAGAAGTTGGCGATGCCGATGCCCAGGTGATGCACGACCTCGACCGTGCGCTCGAACACCGAGGTGTCATCCTCGTCGAAGCCAAAGATGAGCCCGGCAATGATCGTGATGCCGTTGTCGTGGAAGACCTTGACCTGCTCCTTGTAGTGGTCGACCTTGTTGAACTGCTTTCGCACCGAGCGCAGCGAGGCTTTGGACACCGACTCGACGCCGATGAACAGCGCGAAACAGCCCGATTCGGCGGCCAGCTGCACCACCTCGGGATCGCGGGCCACCCCCAGCGTCGACTGACCGCCCCACTTGATGCCGAGCGACTTGAGCTCACGAAACAGATCTTTCGACCACTTGGGATTGCCGATGATGTTGTCATCGAGAAAGACGAAATGCTTACCGCCGCCGGCCGCCAGCTGCTCGACCTCGCGCACCACGTCCTTGACCGGCCGGTGCCGGTACCCGCGGCCGAACACCGAGAACACCGAGCAGAACGAGCAGGTGTAAGGACAGCCGCGCGTGGCCACCATCGGACGGACGCCCAGCATCACGTTGGTCGGCACCAGGTCGCGCCGCGGCGCCACGTACCAACCTTCCTCGGGCGCCGGGCCCCGATAGAATCTCTGCATACGCCCGTGCTTCCAGTCCTCCAGCAGCTGGGGCCAGGTGCGCTCGGCCTCTCCAATCACGACCGCGTCGCCGTGCAGCGCGGCCTCCTCCGGACACACCGACGGATGAGATCCGCCGTGTACCACCTTCACCCCGCGCTTCATCCAGTAGTCGCCCAGCTCGTACGCGCGCGCAGCCTGGCTGGTCATCGAGCTGATGCCGACCAGGTCGGGATCGTAGTGCTCCGGGCTCAGGAACTCTCCGATCTCCTCATCAACGAAGGTGACGTCCCATTCGGGCGGCGTCAGGCTGGCGATAACGGGCAGGCCGATGGCCGGGAAGCGCCGATGCTTGCCGCGATGTTTTTCTGCGATGTCGGGATTCCCGGGATAGATCAGCAGAAGTCTCGGCATAGGCACCCCTGGTTGGAGGTCGCAAAGGCAATTGCAGCCAATCCTATATGGAGGTGCTTGCCCTACGCAACAAAAAGCTGACGCTACGGCAATTTTACGTGGCAACCGCCACCCGCGCGCGCACCGTCACGTTGCACTTGCAGGCCAGGGTCGAGCGATGGTATCTCGGGGTCGTGCGTAGAGTTGGCTTGGTTTTGTTGGGCCTCCTGGTGGCGCAGGTCGCAGCTGCCACACCATTCGTGCCGCGCGATCAGTTGGTGGAGGAGATGCACCCGCCAGCTCGGCTTGCGCGGAGCACCAGGCCGCTGGCCACGCCGGCCGGCGCCATGGCACAGCTCGCGCTGCTGGTCGAGTTCGAGAAAAAGATGCAGTTTGCCACCGCCTGCGACGGCGACGCGGGCACCAGCACGGTCTGCAACTTCGGCGGCCAGATCGAGGTCGAGAGCGGCCCCGCCAACATGATCATCGAGAGTGACAACACCCAGGAGGCGATCTGGGATTGGAGCTACTACCGCCGCCTGACCGGCCAGATGGGCTACGCGCCCCAGATCTCGAACGCGTTCGATTATCTGTCGCGCTTCCCAGGTTGGAACGAGTGGATGGACGGCGGTGACCCAGGACCGGACTACTACAGCTTCTACAACTGCGGCTGGGGCGTCCGGGCGATCCTCGAGTACGAGGCCGCGACCGGCGACACCTCGCACCGTGGCTATGGCCAGATGTGCGCCGATCACATCACGCAGTATGCACCCGGCCAGGCCATCGCCGGCCTGATCGACGCGGCTGCCCAGGGCTGGGCCGCCTCGGGGCTCTGGCTGTGGGCCGACGCACGCGGCGATGCGGCCGGCAAGCAGACCGCGTCCACCATCGGCGCCCACGTCAAGACCTGGCTCGACGCCTTTGCGTCCCGCCCGGCCGCGACGACCTGGGCGGTCTCGGGCGGCGCCGCCTTCTATGGGGTCGTGAACTCGTATTTGAAGGACCATCCGGGTGAGCTCGACGGCTGGGTCGCACAGACCGCGCCCCACCTGGGCGGCTGGATCGATGAATCGATGCCCACCACCGGGTCCTGGACCGACTGGCGCAACGCGCACAACGCCTGGAACATGCTGGCGCACTTTGCGGCCGCGCGCGTGCTCAGCGGGGCCGACGCGGACGCGCACCGCCAGGTCGCGCTCGACATCTACGACCGGCTGGTCGCGCAGGACATGGCGGACATGGACGGTGGCATTCCGGGCAGCCAGCAGCGCCCGCCGACCGAGGATCAGTCGTGGATCACCTCGTACCTGGCTTATTTCGGGATCCAGGAGGTGATCGCGCTCGGCACCCCGCCGCCGCCCGACGCCGGTGTCGACGCTCCGGCGCCCGACGCCAGTGGAGGCAGCGGCGGCAGCGGCGGCTCGGGTGCGCAGGACATGAGCGGTTGCTCGTGCTCGTTCGGGCCCACGCGCGCCGCCTCCGGGGCTCTCGTGCTGGGCGCGCTCGCGCTCATGGCGCTGGGAGCGCGTCGTCGTCGACGCTGACGTCCAGCTCCACGCGCACGGCCTTGATCAAGACCGTGTAGCCGCGTGCGCGGTTCTGGAGCCAGATGGTCATCGGCACCGGCTCCCGACCGACGGTCTGCCAATCGGCGTATCGGATCTCGGGCGCCTCTCCCCCGCTCGGCGGCGCGAGCCTATAGGCCCAGCGTAAATCCTCGCACACGGCTCTGACAATGTCTTCGGGCGGGGGGCGCGCGGCCTCGAGCAGCCGGCAGCGCCCGCCCGCGCCCGCCACCAGGTCGAACAACGTCACATCGCCCGGTCCCAACGCGCGTACGCGAAAGCGGTCGGGCCGGCGGGCCAGCATCAGGCCATGCAGCTTGCGCACGACCGGGCGCCCCTCGCGGTCGTGCGCGGCCAAAACCACCCGATGCTCCGCGCGCAGGGTGCGCCAGGCAAACGCGCCCGCCGGAACCGCCGAGCTGCCCGCGGGCGGCGCCGGCGCGGCGGTCGCACAGCCTAGGATCGCGAGCGCGCAAGCCGCCGTGCGTATAACCACCTCAGCACCACCCCGACGATGCGCGCGGTGTCGCGAACGTCGCGAAAATGAGTCTTGCCCCCGGGCTTGTAGATGGTCTGCACGGGCACTTCGATCACCCGACGGCCGTCCGCGACCGCGGCCAGGAGCAGCTCGGTCTCGGCGTCGAACCGGCGCGCGCGCGGCGTCACGCCGCGCAGCAGCTCGGCCGGATAGATCCGAAAGCCGCTTTGCGAATCGGACAGCGGCTGCCCGGTGAAGCTGCGCAAGAAGAAGGTCGAGACCCGGTTGCCGAGCCGGCTGCGCCCCGGCATCCGGTCGGGCGCCAGCATGCGCGCCCCGATGACCAGGGCGCCTGCGTGGGCGTGCCAGGCGGCCAGAAGGCGCGGCAGCTCGGCCGGATCGTGCTGGCCGTCGGCGTCCAGAGTGGCAACCGCGCGCGCGCCCGCACGCAGGGCCGCCGCAAAGCCGGTCCACAGGGCGGCGCCCTTGCCCCGGTTTTGGGCGTGGCGCAGCACGGTTGCACCGGCGCGCGCGGCAATGCCGGAGGTGGCGTCGCGTGAGCCATCGTCGACCACGAACACCGGGTCGGCTCCGGCTGCGCGTATGCCCGCCACCACCTGGCCGATCGTTCGCTCGGCGTCGAAGGCCGGTACCACCGCCGGGATCATGGGCTATATTAAGGATGAAGCCATGGCCCAGGTCCAGCAGATCGAGATTCGCACCAGCAAGCGCGAGGAGATGATCGACATCACCTCGCTGGTGCGGGGCGCCATCAAGAAAACCGGCGTCTCCGCCGGCGTCGCCTACGTCTATGTGCCTCACACGACGGCCGCAGTGACGCTGCAGGAGAACACCGATCCCACGGTCAAGACCGACCTGCTTGGACTGCTCGCGCGTCTGATCCCCAAGGATGGCGGCTTCGAGCACGCCGAGGGCAACGCTGACGCGCACATCAAGTCGAGCGCGGTGGGCGCGTCGCAGACCATTCCGGTCGAAGGCGGCCGGCTGCTGCTCGGCACCTGGCAGGCCATCTGGTTCTGCGAGTTCGATGGACCGCGCTCGCGGCGCGTGTTGGTCAAGGTGCTTGACGGATAGTCGAAAGTCGAAAGTCGAAAGTCGAAAGTGGCTGCTGCTGGCGCTGCTTTGCGGGGCGTGTGGGCATCAGAAGGCGGCCCCCAGGCCGATGCAGCTCGAGGGCGTAATCATCACGCCCCAGGAGGTGCTCGACGACGCAACGCTGTTCCAGCGCGCGGGCGACGATCTGGCCCAGAAGCGCTACGCCGAGGCCGCGCGAAAGTACGACACCCTGCTGCAGAGCTTTCCCGGGTCGCGCTTGGTCCTGCCCGCGCTCTACAACGCCGGGCTGGCCTATGAGGGCAAGGACGAGTACGCGACCGCTGCCGAGCGCTATCGCGCGCTTTCCGAGCGCTTCCCCGACACCAAGGATGCCGTCGACGCCCGCTACAAGCTGGGTGCCTGCTATGCCGAGCTGAAGAACTGGCCCGCCTCCAAAGAGGCCTACGCGCGCCTTTACGAGCGCACCGATCTCTCGCTGTCGGACCGGCTGGAGGCGCTGGCCAGGCGCGGCTACGCGGAGTTCAATCTGCGCGACGTCGACACCGCGGAGCGCACGTTCCGCCAGGTGCTGGCGCTGTTCCACGAGCACGAGACCGAAGAGCGGCTCGATACCGACTTTTTCGTAGCCATGGCGCAGTACCACCTGGGCGCGGTCGCGCAGGCGCGCTACGACGCCATTGCGCTGCATCTGCCCGAGCAGAAGATGGCCGCCGAGATGGAGCTCAAGGCCGGGCTGCTGCTCGACGCGCAGGCCAAATACATCAAGACGGTCCGGGTCGGCAACGCGCATTGGGCGGCTGCCGCCGGCTTCCAGATCGGAGCGCTCTACCGCTCGTTCTACGATGTGCTGGTAGGCGCGCCCATGCCGGACGACATCGCACGCTCGGCCGATCTGAAACAGGTGTACCTGGACGAGCTCAAGAAAAAGATTCGGCCGCTGCTCGAGAAGGCGGTGCGCACGCACGAGCAAACCCTGCTCATGGCAGAGCGGGCCGGGCTGGACAACGACTGGGTGCACCGCTCGAGCGCCGAGCTGGAGGCCCTGCGCAGGCTCCTGGCGCCCGAAGCCAGCTGGGTGCCGCGCGCCGACCCACCACCTGCACCGCGACCGCTGCCACCTCCGCCTGGGCGCAAGGGCGACCTCGTGCGCCCACCTGGCTGAAATCGCTCTGCTTTTGGGCTCTTAAAATCTTTCTTGACACAGTGTGGCGCACCATATATAAGGTTGCATTCCGATTCACGGGGTAGTGCGCCAAAAAACAGGGAAATCCAGAACGATTTCGGGGTGCTGGCGTAGCTCAACGGTAGAGCATCTGCCTTGTAAGCAGAAGGCTATGGGTTCAAGTCCCGTCGCCAGCTCCGGAGCACAGGAGGAACGAGCGGGCTCGAATCAGACGACAAAGGAGGGGTTCCCGAGCGGTCAAAGGGAGCAGACTGTAAATCTGCCGCCACTGGCTTCGGAGGTTCGAATCCTCCCCCCTCCACCGGGCGGTGGGAGGCGCGCGGGTGTAGCTCAGTTGGTAGAGCTCCAGCCTTCCAAGCTGGATGTCGCGGGTTCGAGTCCCGTCGCCCGCTCTACGAAGGAGGGTGAGGACGCAAAAGAGCTGCTGACGTAGCTCAGTCGGTAGAGCACCTCCTTGGTAAGGAGGAGGTCACCGGTTCAATCCCGGTCGTCAGCTCCGAGTCATCAGGCGCCGAGTCACCGCGGAGGGTCAGAGAGATGGCAAAGGAAAAATTCGTACGGACCAAGCCCCACGTCAACATCGGCACGATCGGGCACATCGACCACGGCAAGACGACGCTGACCGCGGCGATCACGAAAGTGCTGGAGAAGAAGGGTTTGGCCAAGTTCACGGCC
>DATFWX010000089.1:0-14082 GCA_035258845.1 Polyangia bacterium
CCGCCACCGCCGCTGCTGCCGCCGCCACCGCCGCTGCTGCCGCCGCCCCCGCCGCCGCTGCCCCCGCCGCCGCTGCCGCCGCCGCCCTCGCTGCGCATGGGTCCGCCCGGACCGCGCCCGCCGCCACCACCACCGCGTCCGCGCCGCCTCCCGCCCCGCCGGCCGCCCATTCCGCCGCCGCCGTGAGACTGCTCGAGCCCGCGCACATACTCGATGAAGTTGGCGCGATCGTCGAGGATGCCATGATAGCGCGCGCCATAGTTCGAGCCGCGCGGCCGCGTGTCGATCCGGTTGCCACGGTCATCCGGCCCCTCTGGCGGCGGCATGCGTTGCGGGGGCTGGGGACCGCGTGGGCTGGCCGCGCGCGCCGCCCGCCGGGTATCGAGAGCGCCCGCCAAAAGCTCGCCCGCAAGCTGGTCGATGCCGATGCCCTCGTTGTGTGACTGCCACAAGAGCTCGCGATGCAGCCCGCGCGACACCTTGATCGGAAAGCTGCCGGTCAGCTCCTGCTCGTCGATGGGCGCGGTTGGCTGCGCGCCGTGCTCGCGCATGTTGGCCAGCTGCGCATTGATCTCTTCCTCGATGCGAGCCACCGCCTCCGCGCGCGTGGCGCCTTCGGCTTGGCAGTGTCCGAGCTCGGGCGCGCGCGCAGTGAAAGTCTTCCGATCGGCGTCATACAAGAGGACAATCCGATAGTTGCCTTGCGACATCTGTGCTTGCGTCCTTTTTTTAAAGGTCTCTCTGCGGAGCGGCCGAGCCGTCATCCGCGCGATTCGGCCTGGAAAACCGAGCCCAAAGAGATAGGGCTTCAAGTATTCTGGTCTCATCCCGTCGGCGGTGTCAAGCCACGACATTGTCAGCGCAACGCGGCGCGCGCTAGAATGTCGGCGGGGGGACTCCCCAGCATGCGCATCCTCTCGCACGGCATGTCTGACATCGGACGCAAGCGCCCGCACAACGAGGATGCCTACCTGTGCGACGACAAATTGGGATTGTACGTCGTGGCAGACGGTGTGGGCGGGCACGCCAAGGGCGAGGTGGCCAGTCAAGAATCGGTCGAGCAGGTGCAGAGCTGGGTGCGCGCGGAGCGGGTGCAGATCGAGAGCTTCGTCAAGGAACCGACGCCGGACCGCCTCTATCGGGTGCGCCGGCTGCTGGAGAGCGCGGTCCAGCAGGCCTGTTACATGGTGTTTGGCATGGCGGAGCTGGATCCCGAGCACAAGGGCATGTCGACCACCATCTCGGCGCTGCTGGTGGCCGGCTCGACCGGATTCATCGCGCAGGTCGGCGACAGCCGGGTGTATCTGATGCGGCAGGACGAGGTCATGCAGCTCACCGAGGATCACACCCTCATCAACTACAAGCTCAAGCATGGGCTGATCACCGAAGAGGAAGCGCGCAAGGCGCCCGGCAAGAACGTGATCACCCGTGCGGTCGGTCATCGAGACTACGTGGAGGTGGACACCACGCATTGTCAGGTGGTGGCGGGCGATCGGTTCCTGCTGTGCTCGGACGGCCTGCACGGCTACCTGCAGGACAAGGAGATCCCGCCGCTTCTGGGCCTGGATCCGCTCGCCGATGCGGCGCGGCAGTTCATCGGGCTGGCCAACGCACGCGGCGGCCGCGACAACATCACAGCGGTCATCGTCGCCGCGACCGAGTAAACTCTCCTCTGCGGCTCGCGCGTATAGAGAGGATGGGATGGCAACCCGGCTCACGCTCGTCCCGATCGGGCAGGTCGAGCCCGCCGAAATCGACGCGGCGGCGGCGGCGGTCCGAGAGCAGCTGGGTCTCGAAGTGGCAACGGTCGAGCCCCTGGACGTGCCCGCCTCCGCGCGCAACCCGAAGCGTGGGCAGGCGCGTGCCGAGGTCCTCTTGTTCCTGCTCAAGCGGGTGCGGCCCGAGGACAGCCTGGCCCTGGGGCTGACCGATATCGATCTGTACGCGACCGGTCTCAACTTCGTATTCGGGCTGGCCAGCCAGCGCACCGGTGTAGCGGTGGTGTCGGTGGCGCGGCTGCGCGACCCGGAGCGTGCGGGGCCCACGCAAAAGCGGGTGGCGACGGAGGCGGTGCACGAGGTCGGCCATCTGCTCGGGCTGGCCCATTGCCTGGCCGACGGCTGCGCGATGCGGTTCTCGAACACATTGGCCGAGGCCGACCGCAAGGGGCCCGATCTGTGCCCGCGCTGCAGCCGGGCGGTGAGCTGACTTAGCCAGCCGCCAGGGCGGCCTGCTCCCAGTCCAGGAAGCGGCCCAGGTCGCGGCGGATTGCGCGCACCGCCAGCGCGATCACGGTGGCGTCGTCGAGATACCCGATGACCGGAATGAAATCCGGTATCAGATCGATCGGTGAGAAGAAATAGACCGCGCCGCCCACGATCGCCAGCAGGGTCGGCCAGGGCACCTTCTGATAGCGCCCACCAGTCCAGGCGCGCAGCATGCGGCCCAGGGCGGCCAGGTCCGAGAGGATGCGTCTTGGTTTCAGTTTCGGCTTCGATTTCGGCTTCTGTTCCATCCGCTACGTTATACGCTCGCGCGCCAGCGCAGCTACCAGGGCATCGATGCCGGCCTGCGCAACTTCGCGATCCTGCTCGGGGCTGCCCGACGAGCAGCCCACCCCGCCAATGGTCTGGCCGTCGATCACGACGGGCAGCCCGCCGCCGAAAATGGTGAAGCGGCCACCATGAGAGGCGTGGATGCCGAAGGCCGGACCGCCCGCGCCCGCGACTGGGGCGTACTCGTGCGTGCCCTTGCGCGTGCAGGCGGCCGTGAATGCCTTGTTGATGGCAATCTCGACGCTGGTCAGCTTGGCGCCATCCATGCGTGAAAACGCGAGCAGGGTGCCACCGTCGTCGACCACGGCCACGTCCATGGGCACCGAGATGGCGCGTGCGCGCGCAAAAGCGCCCTCCAGAATCGTGCGCGCACCCTCGAGCGTGAGCTTGATGTGGTTGCGAGTGACGAGCATGGCATTCCTTTCTGGTGTCTCTAGGCGCCCGCCTCCGGTGCCGCCCGGCGGCTCGCTTCGGCCAGGCCCAGGAAGGCCCGCAGCGCGCGCGGGAGCGTGGCCGGATCCGGGCGCGGCAGCGCGGCCGTGGGCACCGAGTTGAAGGTGTTCCAGAACAGCACGCGGCGGCCCGCCAGCGCCGGCGCACGCGCGATCAGAGCCGCCAGGGCTTTGCCGGTGTAGGTGGTTTCGAGCGTGATGCCCTCGAGGTCGCGCAGGCGGGCCAGCGCGGCCTGGGCCGCCGGCGTGGGGCGGCCGTACGCGCCTCCGAAGAAATCGTGATCGACCTCGAGGTCGCGGCGCGAGAACGTGCCCGCGTCGGGACCGCCGGCGGCGCGCAGCCGGGCGGCCGTGCGATTGGCCAGGCGTGTGGTCGCCGATCGGTTGGTGAAGAAGCGATCGTAGACCCGGACTGCCAGAACGCGGGGGCGGGTCAGCCCGGCCAGGCGCAGCCCGATGAGCAGGCCGGCCGCGGTGCCGCCCGAGCCCAGCGCGACCACGATCAGATCGGGCTCCGGACAGGTGCCCGCGCGCACCTGCTCGGCCAGCTCGAGCGCGCCCGAGACGTATCCGAGGGTGCCGATATGGGTCGAGCCGCCGGGGGCGATGAATGCGGGCAGGCCCTCGGCGCGGTGCCGCCAGGCGCAGGCGGCGCCAGCCACCGGGCTGGTCAGCGGGCCCGGAGAGCGGTGCAGACACGCGCCTGCGCCCAGCGACAGCAGCAGTGTGTCGCGCGCATGATCGGTCGGCGGCTGCGGAAACACCAGCGCGCACACGCGCAGGCCCAGGCGCGCCCCGTAGAGCGCGGTGGCCAGCACCTGGTGCGAGCCAAAGGCGCCCATCGTCAGCACGCGCCCCCGGCCGCGCCGCCGCACGTCGGCCAGCAGGAACTCCAGCTTGCGCACCTTGTTGCCCCCGTAGAGCGTGCCGCTCTGATCGTCGCGCTTGATCCACAGATCCGGCACGCCCACGGCCGCGCCGAGCGCGCGCAACCGTGCCACCGGGGTTGGAAAGCTCCCGAGCGACTCCCAGGGCAGCTTGCCCCGCAGCCCCGGGAATTGCCGAAACAGCGCCGGCTCCACGACCGCCGACTATAGTTCCAAGGGGAGCAGTTTGTCCTGCCTAAGCCTCGGGCGGCGTAGCCAACCCGGCAGCCAAGCCGGTTTCCGGCCACAGCTGCCCGCACGCGATCAGCACCATCTCGACCAGGATCCGAAAAAGCTCCTCGCCGATCGCGCGCGAAGCACGCGCGGGCGCGCCGAAGTAGGCGCGGGGCCCGCCCGCCTGCTCGAAGCTTTTGGCACCGTCCTCGATCGCGCGCGCCAGGTTCACGGGCACCTCGGGCAAGGCCGCGCGCAACTGCTCGCGCACGGAATCGGGCCGCGCCGCCAGCACCAGCGAGGTTTCGTACACGCCGGCGTGGCCGTCGAAGCGCCGCGCCGGACCGCCGTGAAGAAGGCGCGCCCACCGCTTGTCGGTCACATCCGGAAACGCCACCTTTCGCTCCAGCCGTGCCAGTACGGCCCGCACCGCCTCGAGATGGCGCGGCTCCAAGTGCGCATTGACCAGGCACACCCGCGCAAACCCGGTTCGCTGCAACCCCGACAACGCGCCCAGAAGATAGGCCTCGAAACCGGCGGCCTCGACCGACACCGTGCCCGCGAAGCCGGCCGCGTACTCGGCACAGCTATAGGCCACCGTGGGCGCGATCGCCGATGGAAAAGCCCGTTCGTCCAGGGCCGCCGCGGACCGGCGCGCCATCTCCTCGGCAATCACGCAGTCGGCGGCCAGCGGAAGATGCGGCCCGTGCGCCTCCACCGCGCCCACGGGGAGCAGCACGACCGGGCCGCGTGCGCACAGCGCGGCCGCTTCCTCGAACGTCAGCTCACCGAGCAGGGTCACGATTTCAGCTCGCGCCGCAGCACCTTGCCCCGATCGCTGCGCGGCAGCGCGGCCACGAACTCGATGCGCCGGGGCACCTTGTAGTGCGCCAGCCGCTCGCGCACGAACTCGCGCAGCGCCTCCGCGCTCACCTCGGCGCCTGGCTTGCGCACGACATACGCCTTGGCCTTGGTAAGCTTGCTCTCATCCTCGTACCCAACCACGCAGCATTCGAGCACCGCCGCGTGTTGCAAAAGAACGTTCTCGACCTCGATCGGCGACACCCAGATGCCGTCGACCTTGAGCAGGTCGTCGGCGCGCCCCGCATAGTAAAAATAGCCCGCCTCGTCACGCCGGAACTTGTCACCGGTCGACACCCAGTCTCCGCGCAGCACTTCCTTGCTGCGCTCGTGCGACTCCCAGTAGCACAGCGCGGCCGAGTCGCCCTTGACCCACAGCGTCCCGATCTCGCCGGTTGGCACCTCGCTGCCGTCGTCGGCCACGATGCGCGCCTCGTAGCCGGGCACCAGCTGGCCGAGCGATCCGGGCCGCACGTCGCCGAAGCGGTTGGAGATGTAGATGTGAAACAGCTCGGCCGAGCCGATCCCATCCAGGATCTCGACCCCGAAGCTGTCCTTCCAGCGCTGGTATAGCTCGGGCGCCAGCGCCTCGCCGGCCGAGATGCACACCCGGAGCGACGACAGATTGCGCTGCTTGGCATCGGGAGCCGAGACCATCTTGTTGATCATGGTGGGAACGCTGGTCAGCACGGTGGGACGGTGGCGCTCGATGAGCTCGAATATCCGCTCGGGCGTCGCCTTGTCGGGGAACAGCACCGTGGCCGCACCGACTGCGAACGGGAACATGAGGTTGGTGCCGGTCGCGTAGCCGAAGTAGAGCTTGGGCACCGACAGGGTCACGTCGTCCTCGCGCAGCTCGAGCACGCGCTTGCCGTAGCATTCGGTGTTGTAGGCGAAGTCGTGGTGGAAGTGCACGGCCGCCTTGGGCTTGCCGGTGGAGCCCGAGGTGAACAGCCAGATGGCGGGATCGTCCCTATGCGTCTGCGCGCTCTCGAACGCTTCGGCAGGCTCGATGCCGCCGTCGACGGTCCAGACGTGGTGTAGATGGCGCTTGAGAGCGCTGTCGGTGTGGGCGCGGATGCGCTGCGCCAGGGCGTCGGTCGTGACCAGCACGCGCGCGCGCGTGTACTCGAGATAGTATGCGTAATCGTCGCTCGGAAGCTCGGTGTTGACCATGGTCACCACGGCTCCGCACTTGAGCACGCCGAAAAACGCGGCCGCGAACTCGGGCGAGTCGGGCAAAGCCAAAAGCACCCGGTCCTCGTACTCGACGCCCCAGTGCCGCAGCATGAAGGCGGCGCCATTGGCCATGTACTCGACGTCGAGGTAGCTGAGCCGCCGCTGGCCGGCGATGATCGCCGTGCGCTCGCCCCGGCCCTCGGCAATGCGCGCGCTGAGGTAATACTCGGCCAGGTTGAACTGCTCGGGAAAGGTGGGCGGACGAAAGTCCATGACCCGATCCTGCCTCGTTTCCGCTGGGCGCGGCAAGTCGCTTGACGGGCGATGCGCGGCGGCGGCAGGATCGGCTCGCTTGCGCAGGGTATGGAGAGGCGGGCTCGCGGTGCTGCCGGCCGCGCTCATGGGCTGCTTGGAAGCGAGCGGGCCCGCCGCCCCGGCGCCCGATGCGCAGCCCGTGTGCGTGCTCAGCGTAGGCGCGTGCCCGGCCGGCTGCGATGTGGTGCCCGGCTTCCCGATCGATCGCGCTGCCGGCTGCATTCGGAAGAACGCGCCCATCCCGATCGGCTGCGCGCCCCCGGGCACGGGCGCGCCGCGCATCGACTGGTGCTACACGAGCGCCGACGGCACCGTCGTCTGGGCGCCCTATCAGTACGAGTTCGGGCTTGACCCGGCCTGGCGCGACTGCTCGCAGGCCCTGCAGAGCGATTTGTCCCGCTACCCCGCCTGCTGATCTCAACGCAGTCGAGTTGACCAAAAAAGCGACACGGAAAACTCCACAGATGTCGTGGAATCCGGCATGGAGCGACCTGATTTCAAGCACATACGGTTGGTCTAGAGCTTGCGTAAGCGTTAGGTGCCAGACGAGGCTTTTTTCGAAGGAGGTAGCCATGCTGCGATCCAGCTGTCTGCTTTTCGCGCTGGTCTCGGTCCTTGGTTGCGGGCAGGACGGCACCCAGATGCCGCCGCCCGGCAACCCACCGCCCAACAATCCGCCACCGCCACCGCAGAACGGGATCCAGCTCGCCTCACCCGCGTTCACGCTCAACCCGGGCGACGAGGTCTTCAAGTGCTGGTTCACCTCCATCGCCTCCGACACCGACATCGCGGCCGTCAAGTTCTCCTCCGAGATGACGCCGGGCAGCCATCACTTCATCGTGTTCACGACCGCGCAGGCGCAGCGCCCCGACGGGACCTTCGAGGACTGCCAGGGCGTGGGCGGCACCGGGATCAACGACACGCCGGTCTGGCTGTACGCGGCGCAGGATCCACACAACGAGCTCAATATGCCGGCGGGTGTTGCCATGCCGCTCAAGGCCCACCAGCCCCTGATCTTCAACATGCATTATCTCAACACCACGCAATCACCGATGACCGTGCAGGTCTGGGTCAACCTCGACTACGCCACCGGGGGCTACCAGAAAGCGGGCGCGTTCGTCACCTTCAACACCATGATCTCGATCCCGCCGGGCGGGACCCAGACCGTCGGCGGCAACTGCTCGGTTCCGGCCGGCATCAAGTTCTTCACCATGAGCACGCACTCGCACAAGCGCACCACCGACGCCATGGCGGCCCGCTACCTGAACGGTCAGGTGGGCGAGGTGCTGGTCAACACCACCGACTGGGAGCACGCAACCGTGTCCAAGTGGGGCGATCCCTACCTGACGCTGGCCCCGGGTGAGCAGATCCACTACGAGTGCAGCTACCGCAACACCACCACGCAGACCATCACGGTCGGAGAGTCGGCCAACACCAACGAGATGTGCATGGCGGTGGGCTACTACTTCCCAGCCACTGCCAACAGCTTCTGCCTCAACTCGTACTCGTTCCAGCGCTGAGCAGCTGATTCGGCTTAATAGTATCCGGCAAACTGCATGGTCGCGGTGCCCGCCACCATCAGCGTAAGCTGCTGGACCTCGGGCTGGGGAATGCGCCGGAACATGTAGGTGAGCTGCATGCGCGAAAACGGCAACACGGATCCGGGCGCGGGCGGCCTTACGCTGTCGGTCGTGTAGCTCATCCCGGACGCGCCCCGCAGCGTCACCCAGCCCGGGTCGAACTGCTGCGGTTCCTGCGTCCGATTGTCGACCACGAGCACGAGCTTGAGCCGGTCGCCCGATTGTGCGTACTCGGCGCTGACTACGTACAAGGTCATCGAGCCCACCTGCACATTGTTGGCCGTCGTCGGCCGCAACACATGCCAGCTTGCGCAGCCAGCCCAAAGCGCCAGCAAGACGAACGCGCGTCTCATTGTTGTCCGAGCGCCTCGCTCCGAGCGCGGCTCGGCAAGTCGCTTCGGCTGCGCCTCGCTCCACGCCTCGAATTCCCGCGCTCTCCGCTCGTCGCTCATTGTCATCACTCCTTTTTTTGGTCCTTCATGAGCAGCCGCTCCACCGGCCGCCCTCCGATCAGGTGCTGCTCCACGATCTCGAGCACGTCCTCGACCCGCGGCACCGTGTACCAGATCTGCTCGGGGTATACCACCACCGACGGGCCGTTTGCGCACTGGTCCAGGCAGCCCGCGCTGTTGGCGCGCATGCGGCCGCGCAGCCCCTTTTCGGCCAGCAGCCGCTTGAACTCGTTGCGGATGGCCTCGGAGCCTTTGGCGGCGCAGCAGCCCTTGGGATTCGACGGGTCACGCCGATTCTCGCAAATGAAGATGTGCTTCTCGAAATGGGGCATTGCCCGCCTATGTTCCCGAGCGTAATAGCTCCCGCGCAATCACGATGCGCTGGATCTCACTCGTCCCTTCATATATGCGTAAGGCGCGCACGTCGCGGTAGAGGCGTTCGGTGGGGGTCCCGGCTAGAAGACCGGCCCCGCCGTGGAGCTGGAGCGCCTGGTCGACCACGCGCTGAGCTATTTCAGTGGCATAGAGCTTGGCCATGGCGGCCTCGAGAGTGGCCCGCTCGCCCCGATCGCAAGCCGCGGCGGCGCGGTACACCAGAAGGCGAGCCGCGTCGAGCTCGGTCGCCATGTCGGCCAGCGCAAACTGGGTGCCCTGGAACTCGGCCAGCGACTTGCCGAACTGCACACGCGTGCGCACGCGCACCAGGGTTTCGGCAAGCGCGCGCCGGGCCATGCCGCAGGCGGCTGCGCCGACCGTGGGCCGGAACCGATCGAGCGTACCGAGCGCGATCTTGAGCCCGTCGCCTTCGGCGCCCAGCCGGGCGGCGGCACGGCAGCGCTCGAAGGTCAGCGCCCCCATCGGATGGTCGGCGATCAAGGTCTGCGGCTCGAAGGTCAGGCCGGGCGCATCCCGGTCCACCACGAAGGCACTGATGCCTTTGCCGCCGGCGCTGGCGTCCGTCTTGGCGAACACCACATAGAAGTCGGCCAGCCCGGCATTGGAGATGAAGGTCTTCTCGCCGTCGAGCACATAGCTGTCGCCGCCACCGCCGTGGCCGCCGCTGGTGTCGCGGCGAGCCAGGGTGCGCAGGCTCGCTACGTCGCTGCCCGCCTCGGGCTCGGTGAGCGCGAACGCGGCCAGCTTGCGGCCCAGCGCGGCCGGCATCACGTAGCGCTGCTTGAGCTCCTCGCTGCCGGCGAGCCGGATGGGCTGGCTGCCCAGCCCCTGCATCGCGAACAGCGTGTCGCCGAGGGCGGTGCGCTCGGCCAGCGCCTCGCGGATCACGCACAATGACGTGACCTCACCGCGCTCCAGATGCTGGCCCAGCTCCTGGCCCAGGATCCGCACGATCTTGGGCGGGTCGTGCTCGTGCTCGATCGCACGCGCGACCGCTTCCGTCTGCTCGCGCAGGCGCTGGTGCCGCTCCTGCCAGAAAGGATTCATGATGAAGAGTCCGGGTGAATAAGCTTCCCAATCATCATCGGCCCTGGAATTGGGGCTCGCGCTTGGCGGTGAAGGCCTCGTAGGCCTCGCGAAAGTCGCGCGTCTGCATGCAAATCTGCTGCGCCTGCGCCTCCGCTTCCACCGCCTCGTCGAGCGCCATCGACAGACCCCGATTCAGCATCTCCTTGGTCATCGCCAGCGCGAACCCGGGGCCGCGCGCCAGCCGCTCGGCCAGCGTGCGCGTGGCCGCGCCCAGCTCCGCTTCCGGCACCACGCGGTTGAGGAGACCATAACGCTCGGCGGTCTGGGCATCGATGGTATCGCCCAGCATCAAAAGCTCGGTGGCCCGGCCCAGCCCAACCACGCGTGGCAGCAGAAAGGCAGCGCCCATATCAGCCCCGGCCAGTCCCACCTTCACGAACAAGAAGGCAAATTTGGCGCGCTCGGATCCGATCCGCAAGTCGCTCGCCAGCGCAATCACGGCGCCCGCGCCCGCGGCCACACCAGGCAACGATGCGATGACCGGCTTGTTCAGGCCGCGCAGGTTGCGCACCACCTCGCCGGTCAGCCGCGTAAACTCGAGCAGCCCGCGCGCGTCGCGCGCGAAGAGCTGGCCGATGATGGCGTCGACGTCGCCGCCCGAGCAGAAGCCGCGGCCCGCGCCGGTTACCACCAGGGCCCGCACGGAATCGCGCTCGCGCAGCGCGCGCAGCACCTCGGACAGCTCGGCGTAGGTCTCGAACGTCAGCGCGTTGAGAACCTGGGGCCGGTCGAGCGTCAGGGTCGCGACCCCGGTCTGCGGGTCTTCCTCGTAACGGAAGCTGCGCGGCGCCGGTACCTGCCCGCTCATGGCTGCCCCCGGAAGGGCCCGCGCCGCCGCCCGCCGCCGTCCACCGCCAGCGCCTCGATCTCGACTTTGGCAGCGTCCTCCAGCAGCGCGGCCACCTGCACCAGAGCCATGGCCGGATAGTGGCGCCCCATGTGGCGCCGCCAGGCCGCCCCGATGTCCTTGCTGCGCGCCGCGTACTCGCGCTTGTCGGTCACGTAAATCCGCATCTGCAGAACATCACTCGGGCCCAGACCGGCGGAGCGCACCACCGCCACCACATTTGCCAGCGCCTGCTCGAACTGCGCCGCCATGTCGTCCGACACCATGCGCCCCGCCTGGTCCCAGCCAATCTGACCTGCGATCGCCACGATGCCTCCTGCTTGGGCGCCGTTCGCGTAGCCGCGTCCCGGCGCCAAGCCCAAAGGGTTGATGGTTCGCACGCTCATCAGGCCATCACCTGTCCGCCGTCGACGTTCCAGGCTTGCCCGGTCACGCCAGCGGCCTCATCGCTGCACAGAAAGCGCACCAGAGCCGCCACCTCGTCGGCGCTCATCAGGCGCCGCTGCGGGCTCATCTCGGCCAACACCTGGGCGGCATCAGCGCGGCTGCGGCCGGTCTTTTCTGCGATCTTGTCGGCCGCGCTGCGCACCATGTCGGTCTCGGTCCAGCCCGGACAGACCGCGTTGACCGTGACCCCGCGGTCGGCCACTTCCAACGCCAGCGAGCGCACGAGCCCCAGCACTCCGTGCTTGGAGGCGCAGTAGGCCGCCGTGTACTTGAAGCCAACCCGGGCCGCCGTCGAGGCCACGCACACGATGCGCCCCCGTCCGCGCGCAAGCATGGCGGGCAGAAACGCGCGCGCGGCCAGGAAGGTCCCGGTGAGGTTGACCGCCAGCACCTGGTTCCAGCCCTCGAGCGTCTCCTTGGTAAAAGGCGTCGAGTGCGTGATGCCCGAGTTGGCGACCAGGATGTCGGCATCGCCGAGCTCGGCGCGGACGCGCGCGTGGAGCTGCGCGACCTCGGCTAGCTGGGCGACGTCGCACACCAGCGCGAGCGCGCCGGTCTCGCGCGCGACCTGATCGAGCGGGGCCTGGCTGCGCCCGGCGACCGCGACCCGCGCGCCCGCGCGCGCAAGCGCATGCGCGATTGCGCGGCCGATGCCACGGCCACCGCCGGTGACGACAGCCACGCGGCCGTCCAAATCGGTCATTTGATTCCTTCGCGGCTCATCTTGCCGCGCAATCTACCCGGGCCCGGCCCCGCGGACAAGCGTGCTTTTCCGGCCTACCGGCGCTTCCGGATCCGGTCGACCTCCTCCATGAAACGGTCGACCTCCTCGTCGGTGGTATAGAAATGCGGCGATACTCGGATCCCGCATTGCGGACGATGGTCGCAGAAGAACTTGCGCCGGTTGAGCTCGCGCGCCACCTCGCCCGAGCCGTCGAAGTCGAAGCACACGGTGCCGCCGCGCCGTGCGGGCTCGCGCGGCGAGCCGAGCCGGAAACCCGCCCGGTCGGCCAGCGCGATCAGCCGCTCGGTCTGGCGGAGCGATTTCTCACGGATCCGGTCCACACCGATCTGGGCGATGATCTCGGCGCCCGCGCGCGCCTGGTAGAGCGGCGCAATCGACGGCGTGCCGCCGATCATGCGCCAGGGCCCGTCCGCGTAGTCCTGCTCTGGCATCTCGAATGCGAAGGGCGTTCGATGGGCAAACCAGCCGGTCACGCGCGGACGCAGCCTGGGCAGAAGGTCGGGACGCACGTATAGATAGCCAGCCCCGGGGCCGCCGCACAGCCACTTGACCGAACCGCCGGTCGCCATGTCGACACCGAGCGCGCCCACGTCGAGCGGCAGCGTGCCGGCGCTCTGATAGGTGTCGAGCAGCACGAGCGCGCCCACCTCGTGCGCGCGCGCAACAATCGCGGCCGCGTCCTGCACGAACGAGCTGCGGAAGAGCACGTGCGAGATGGGCACGATCAGGGTGCGCTCGTCGATTGCCTCCAGAAGCCGCGCCGTCGGAACGCCGATGCCGTCGTCCGAGCGCACGATCTCGACCTTGGCACCGCGCCGCTCCTCCGCCTTCCACACGTACGACACGGTTGGAAAATTCAGGTCGGTGTAGACCACCTTGCGGCGCTCCCTGTCGAAATCGAAGCAGCTCGCGACGATGGACTGCGCGGTCGACACGTTGGGAAGCATGATGACGCTGCCGGGCGGCGCCCCCAGGATGCGCCCCACCCGCTCGCCTGCCCGGTCGACCTCGGGCAGCCAGGCCTCCAGCCACGCGTTGATCGAGCTCTTCACCCATAGATCGGCGAATTCGCGCAGCGCGTCGTAAGCCGCGCGCGGCATCGCGCCCAGCGAGTGCGACACCATGTACACCGAGCCCTCGAGCGCCGGGAACTCGGCGCGCCAGCGCAACAGATCATCCATCAGTGGTATCCCATGTCCTTCTTGGCTTGCGCGGTCCACTCCGCGAACAGCTCGTCGCGCACCTGCCACAGCTCCGGGAAGAAGCGCTCCTTGACCCCGCGCTCGAGCAGATCGACCGGCTTGCCCTTGAGCGAGGGTGTGCCGGCGCCGATGATCCGGTACACCAGCATGAGGTGACGCCAGCGCCACAGCTGCAGCGCCTGATCGAAATCGGTCAGCCCCTCGGCCAGCGCGAACAGCTCGGCGTGCCGGTGCGGCGTCTCGTGGATCTGGCGCAGGCTCACCTTCTTCCGCTCGAGCAGCGCCACGAACGCCACCCAGATGTCGCGCGGCACCTTCAGAAGATGCCGAAACCCGGGCGATTCCTGGCCGCTGCCACGCCCGAGCGCAGTTCGGATGGTCATGTAGTCCTTGGGCGACATGGTGTCGAGCAGGCGGAGCTGCTGCTCGAGCAGGCGCTGCACCTCAGAGATGCGGTTGAGCGCATAGGTCGCGCCCGCGATCTGGTCCTGTCCCAGAAAAACGATCAGTCGATCGATCTCGTGTGCGACCAGCTTCATCCACAGCTCGGCCACCTGGTGCACGATCTGAAACTGCATCTCGTCGTGCGTCACCAACTCGCCGGGGGCCTTCTGCAGCGCCAGCAGCTCCTCGGTGCGCAGATATTTTTCGTAGTCGGTGAGGGGGGGACCGGCCATGCCGGTTCAGTATCACGATTCGCCGACGATTGCACCGTCCCCGACCATGGATCCCGGTGGCAGGGTCAGCTTCTTTTGCGGTCCGGCCACGGGCAGCTCGACCGTGAAGGTCGCGCCCTGTCCGGGCCGACTCGTGACCGTCACCCGCCCGTCGAGCGCCTCCACGATCTGGCGCACGATGTAGA
>DATFWX010000090.1:0-37807 GCA_035258845.1 Polyangia bacterium
CCTGCTGCTGGATTACCGCTTCGGCGAGGCCTGGGCGGCCGAGGGCGGCTATCAGCTGCAGTACCTCTCGACCAACTTCAAGGGCCCATCCGAGCGCCTGGGCGGGCAGGGCAGCTGGGCCAACCGCACCAACACCGATCACATCATCCTGATCGGCATCTCCTACTCGCGTTGACAGTCGGCCGAACGTTAAGCTAGGTTGCACCTGATGCCGGGCGGCGACCAGGACCTGATCGACGAGTACCGCGAGTATCTGCAGCGCTTCGATCGGCTGGTCGGTGACGTCGACTTCGGAACGCCGGCCAAGTGGAAGGGGCGCCTGGTCACCAAGCTGCCCTACGAGCAGTTCGAGGCCCGCTTCGCCGAGTTCAAGAAGTTCGAGCGCGTATACCAGGAAATCATGGAGCGCGGCGACACGGTCAACGACTCGCTGCAGAAGATCCTGCGCGACCGGGCGGCCGAGCTGCTGCTCGATCCTACCCAGTATTAGAGGCGGCAGAGGCGGCGTCCCGGTCGGCGGCAACCGCGCGGCTCGGTCAGGGTTGTCGAGAGTCACACGAGAAGTGTCAGCTCCTCGACAGCAACCAAAGTGAAAACAAAGAGATCGACACTGGTCTCGCGGTTGCAGTGCCGGCCGCCATGGATTTTCGCCGCGCCCTGCGCGTCTTGGCACTGGTGGCTGTTGCCATCGGCTGTGGGCTCGCCCTCGGGCGGCTCAACGGCCGAGCGGTTCGCAGCTCGCTCGGCGCGGCCGCGCTGGGCGTGGTGGCGCTGGTCCTTACCGTGCTCGGCGGACGCCGAGCCGCGCCGGCGCTGGCGACCCAGGCGGTGGGACTGTTGTGGTTCGGCGGCCTTTTGGGCCTGCTCGGCTGGCGGCTCAACTTCTTCAATTTCGTCGGGCATTCTGCCGGCGATCAGCCGACTGAGGCGGTGGCCTTAGGCCCCGGCTCGGCCAGCTTGGCCAGATCGACCTCCGCGAGTGCCAGGCGCACGATCCTGGACTTGCTCATGCGCGTATGTCCGCGCCGCTTGAGCTCGGCCACCAGCGCCTCCAGACGCGCGATGTCCTCCAGGTAGAGCGAGACGCACACCAGCTTGTAGGGTCTGCGTGGGGTTTCAGGGGCCGGCTTTCGGAGCATCGACCGAAATTAGAAAACGCGCCCGCACGGGGAGCAAGTTTTTTCACGAGCAGCCGGCCCCAACCTGTATTAGCGTACCCGCCCATGCTGCCGCTCGACGATCTTCTGGTCCTCGACCTGTCGCGCGTCCTGGCCGGACCCTATTGCTCGATGTATCTGGGCGACCTGGGCGCCCGCGTGATCAAGATCGAGCGGCCGGGCGAGGGCGACGACACGCGCGGCTACGGTCCGCCGTTTGTGCAGGGCGAGTCCACCTATTTTCTGTCCATCAATCGCAACAAGGAGTCGGTGGCCATCGACTTCAAGCAGCCGCGCGGTCGCGCTCTGATCGAGAAGCTGGCCGAGCGCGCGGACGTGCTGGTCGAAAATTTTCGCCCCGGCGTGCTGGAGCGCCTGGGCCTGGGCCCAGCCGACGCGCTGGCACGCAATCCGCGTCTCATCTACGTCTCGGTCACCGGGTACGGCCATGCCGGCCTGCCCGAGTACACGCGTCGGCCGGGCTACGATCTCATCATGCAAGGCGAGGGCGGCCTGCCCTCTCTGACCGGGCCCGCCGACGGGGCGCCGTTTCGCGTGGGCGTTCCGATCGCCGATCTGGCGGCGGGGCTGTATGCGCTTGCTGGCACGCTGGTGGCGCTGCACGCGCGTACGCGCACCGGGCGCGGCCAGCACGTCGACGTCTCGCTGCTCGACGGCCAGATCTCGCTGCTCACCTATCAAGCCGGGATTGCGTTTGCGACCGGCCAGGCGCCCGCCCGCATGGGCAATGCGCATCCGTCGATCGTGCCCTACGAGACCTACCAGGCCCTGGACGGCTTTATCAACCTCGCGTGCGGCAACGATGCCCTGTTTCAAGCGTTCGCCGAGGCAGCCGGGCGCCCCGAGCTCCCCAAGGACCCGCGCTTTGCCAAGAATGCCGATCGCGTGCGCAACCGGGCGGCGCTGGACGAGCTTTTGGTCCCGCTCCTCAAGACGCGACCGGTGGCCGAGTGGCTCCAGCGATGCGATCGCGCGGGCGTGCCGTGCGGCCGCATCGCCAGCGTCACCGAGGCGCTCGCGCACCCGCAGGTGCAGGCGCGCGGCATGGTGCGCACGGTCGACCACCCGACCGCGGGCCGCCTGGCTCTGGCCGGCGTGCCCATGCGACTGTCCGAGACCCCGGGCGCCATCCGCAGACCCGCGCCGCGCCTGGGCGAGCACACCCGGCGCGCACTCCAGGATCTTCTTTCCCTGGCCGACAGTGAGCTCGATGATTTGGCGCGCGCGCGCGTGATCGAGGCGTGTTAAGCTTGATAAAAGGCACGGGAGGATGGGCGGGAAGGACCACACCGCGGTGCCGGACCTCGCAAGGGGAGCCTAGGAGGATCGAGTGAGGAGGGACGCCGTCGTGGATGTGAACCCAGATTCCCGAGACCGCATCGCCGAGCTCGAAGCCGAGCTGGCAGCGGCCCGCAAGACCATCCAGTCGCTCATGGGGCGCCTCGAAAGCGGCAAGGGGCCCCGTGAGTTTTCGGTGTTCGAGACCACCGCGCGCCTGGAGGCGCTGGTGGCAGCGCGGACGCGCGAGCTGGCCGACAAGACGCGCTCGCTCGAGGAGGCCAATCGCGAGCTGCACGACCTGACCGCCAACCTCGATCAGATCGTGCGCCAGCGGACCCGGGCGCTGGCCGAATCCGAGGCCCAGCTGCGCCGCCGCAACGTCGAGCTGGACCGGCTCAACCGCCTGAAGAGCGAGTTCATCTCGATTGCGGCCCACGAGTTCCGCACCCCGATGACCGCCATCATCGGCTACCTCGACCTGTTGGCGGCCGAGCGCCTGGGCCCCATCCCGGAGTCGCTCCGGCGCCCCATCGGGTCGCTCAACCGCAATGCACATCGGCTCAAGCGCTTGATCGAGGATCTGCTCGACGTGAGCCGCCTGGAGTCGGGGCGCATGGTCCTCAAGCGCCGGATGTCCCAGCTCAACGACATCGTGCAGGCGGCCCTGACCGAGCAGGAGCCGTTCTGGACCGAAAAGAAACACGAGGTCACGTTCGTAGCCGGCTCCAACCTGCCGGCGGTCGACTGCGATCCGGACAAGATCCACCAGGTTGTGGCCAACCTGCTGGGCAACGCCATCAAGTACACCCCCGAGCGCGGCGAGGTGCGCCTGGAGACCTGGCAGCCCGATTCCGGCCACGTCGCGCTGCGCGTGCGTGACAACGGCATCGGGATCCCGGGATGGGCGCGTAAGAAGATTTTCGAGCCCTTCAGCGAGATCATCGAGGCGCGCCACCACACCTCGGAGTCGCCCGATTCGGCCGGGCTCGGCCTCTACATCGCCAAGGGCATCGTCGAGCTGCACGGCGCCAGCATTCGCGTCGACAGCGAGGAGGGGGGCTTCACCGAGTTCACGGTCACCCTGCCGTTGGCGGTGAAGCCGCAGCCAGCGGCCGGGGAGGAGCGCCCGCAACCGGGCCCGTAGCCGTAACCGTGACCGAGACCGCAGCCGCGTGATCGTCGCCGCATCCGTGATCTGTAAGCTGCAACCGTGACCGTCGCTGCAATCGGCTCGGCTGCGGATTCGGGCATCCGTGTCGCGATCGTCGCCCGGTTACAGGCGGCAACAGGTCGGAAGGCCACGTGCTCGTGCTTTGGGCATGGGTATTGCTGAGCAGGCATCCATGCGCGCGGCCATGGTCCTTGCGCTGCTCAGCGTCCTCGCGTGCGCGTGCGGTCAGCAGGCGGAACCGCCCGACGCCCCCTGTGGCGGACTCTACGATCCGTGCTGCGAGTTCACACACTGCTTATCGGGGCTGCAGTGCGCCGGCAACTTCCTGAGCTGGAAGAAGACGTGCCAGCCCTGCGGCGCCGAGAGGCACATGTGCTGTGTAACCGGCGCGGTCCCACTGTGTCAGTCGGGGCTTACCTGCCTGGAATGCAGAGGCTTCGACTGTCCGTCGAGCTCTGACAACGTGTGCGCTCGGCCTTGGAGCCCCGAAGCCGGGAGCCTCGAGGCCGGAAGCCCCGAGGCCGGGAGCCTCGACGCCGGGAGCCCCGAGGCCGGGAGCTCCGACGCGGGTTCCGGCTAATCGACCCTATTTCTTGCGCGCCGCCCGCGCCTTCTTGGCGGCCTTGGGCCGCGCGTGCGCACGCGCGCGCGCTTTGGCTTTCCCCTTGCTTTTGGGCTTGGGCCGGGCCTTGGCGGCCGGCCTGCGCGCAGGCTTGGCCTTGACCGCGGGCTTGACCGCGGGCTTCGCGGCCGGCTTCGGAACCGCCTTCGCGACCGCCGGCCGGGCAGCGGCGGCGCGGGCTTGCGGCCGCGCCTGCGGCTTGACCTGCGCTTCTGCGGCCACTGCCGCCTTGCCCTTGCCTTTGCCCTTCTCGATCTTGGGCTGCGGGCGCGGGCGGGGTGGCCGGGCCAGCTCGGGGGGCGCGCCCGGCAGCTCCTTGCGGTTGTGAACCAAAACCCGCCGCGCGTCCTTGAATGTGATTTCGACCTTGCCCTCGTCGGTGGTCTCGGACGCGAATCCGACCCCGAACTTGGGGTGATGAACGATGTCGTTCTCGATGTAGCTGTCGCGAAAGCTGTACGGGCGCGCCAGGTTGGGGTCGTGCTTGGCGAAGAACTCCTCCCAGGTCGGCTTCTTCTGTACCCGCTTCTTGTTGGGCCGCTCGGGCTCCGCGGGCGGCTCTTCCTCGGCCTCCCCGCGTGGCTTCCGGAACGCGTGCACGTCCGAGCACGAGTTGCACTGTACGCGCCGGATCTCGTCCTCGTATTTGGTAATGATCACATGGGGGGTGTCCCCCTTGCACTTGGGGCAAAAGGCTTCAACGTCGGAGCCGATCTCTTCGAGGTCATCGTCGAAGATGAAGGAGTCTGAATCCATCGTGGCGGCCCTCTCAAACATGGTGACCCTCTGCGCCGGAACCTCGGAATCCTTGGGCCCGCGGCCCTACCACACTTCCTTGCCGCCGGCAAGTCTTCTCACGCGAGTTAAGCTTCCTAACACAGCTGCCCGTCGGTTGCAACCTTCTTCGCTCCCGCGGGCCTTTGCAGAAACGCTGTAAGGTGCTGAAACTACGCAATATTTCTGCACACTTGAGCTGGCGCACGGGCTGCGCTAGAACCTTCGCGTGCCGCTTCCGCGCGCGCCCAAGCGGATTCCCCCGCTCTTTCTGGTCTTTCCGGTCATCCTGGCGGCCGCCCTCGCGCTGGGCCGCTATGCGTATTTACAGTCCAAGGCCCTGGGCGTGCAGAGCGAGCAGGCGATTCGCGACTCCAACGAGGCGGTGGCCGAGCAGGTGGTCTCGGTCATCGAGAAGGAGATCATCGCGTCCGACCACACGCTGTTCGAGCTGATCGATCTGTCCAACCTCAAGCGCTTCACCGACCGCTGGAACGAGAACGTGCGCCTGTCGCCAAACGTGGACGCGGTGGTGGTTCTGGACGACAAGCAGCACATCCTGGCGCTGGCCTCGCGCGGTGGCAGAGAGGGGCGCTTTCGGAGCCTGTTCGAGCGGCGCATCCTGCCCGCGCTCGGCCTGTCGACCCTGGCGCCCGACCAGCACAAGCACCTGCACGCCGATTTCGACGGCGAGCAGGTGCTGATCTCGTTTACGCACCGGAAATCGGCGGGCCGCGACTACTACATTGCGCTGTCGGTCGACATGGCCAACGTGCTCGGGCAGCTGCTGCCGGCCGAGCTGGAAGATCTGCGGGATACCTCGCGCTTCTCGGTGGTCGATTCGTCGGGCCGCATCATCTACGGCGACCTGCTCGACGGGCATTCCGGCTTCCTGTACGAGAAGCCGTTTCCGTCCACGCTCTGGCGTTGGCGCCTGCAGATGGCGCCGCGCAACATCTGGCAGCTGGTGAGCGAAAGCAGCCGGCGCCGCGCGGCCGACGTAGTTCTGATCAGCTTCTCGCTCCTCGTCATCACCGCCGGCATGCTGGTTCTGCTCCTGGCCGTGCGCAAGCAGCAGCGGGCGAGCGAGCTCAAGAGCGAGTTCATCGCCAACGTCTCGCACGAGCTGAAGACCCCGCTCTCGCTGATCCGCATGTTTTCCGAGCTGATTGCGCTGGGCCGGGTCAAGAACCCGGAGGCGGGTCGCGAGTACGCCGAGATCATCACGCGCGAGAGCGACCGCCTGGCGCGCCTCATCGACAACGTGCTCGACTTTGCGCGCATCGAGCGCGGAAAAGCGGCCTATGACTTTGCGACCGGCGATCTGGCCGAGGTGGTCGAGCGCGCTCTCGACGTGTATCGCTATCGGCTCGAGCGGGAGCGGATGACGCTGTCCAGCGAGATCGAGCCCGGCCTGCCACCCACGCGCCTGGACGACAACGCGATGACGCTGGCTCTGCTCAATCTGCTCGAGAATGCGGTCAAGTACGCGGCGCCGGGCGCCGTGCGGGTGACGCTCAAGCGCGCGGGCGAGATGCTGGAGCTTTCGGTCCAGGACCATGGTCCCGGCATCACCGAGGACGAGCAGGCCCGCATCTTCGACCGCTTTTACCGGGCCAAGAACGCGCGCGGCCGCGGCGTGCGCGGCTCGGGCATCGGGCTGTCGCTGGTCAAGCACATCGCGGAAGCGCACGGCGGGCGCGTGGGCGTACGCAGCCTGCCCGGGCAGGGTGCGACCTTCACCATTGCGGTCCCGATTGCGAGGGAGGCCCTGCCCGAGAGCGAGCCCGCGCGTCCGCTCGTGAGCCCATCATGAAAAAGCGCATCCTGATCATCGAGGACGAGCCCGACATTGTGCGCGGCCTTCGCGACGCGCTCGAGTTCGAGGGCTTCGAGGTAGCGGCCGCGAACGAGGGCCGCGAGGGCATCAAGCTGGCGCGTGACCGCGGCGCCGACTGCGTGATCCTGGATCTCATGCTGCCCGACCTGAACGGCTACTCGGTGTGCCAGGACATCCGCAAGACCAACGCGGTCGTGCCCATCATCATGCTGACCGCGCGCGGAGAGGAATCCGACAAGATCCGGGGCCTCGAGGTGGGCGCCGATGACTACGTGACCAAGCCGTTTTCGGTCGGTGAGCTGTTGGCGCGCATCAAGGCCATGTTCCGGCGTCTGCACAGAGCCGAGTCGGTGCCCGAAACCATCCGCATCGGCGAGGTCGAGATCGATCTCAAGAAGCATCAGCTCGCGCGCGGCCGCCGCACCGAGGCGCTGTCGTTTTACGAGGTCGAGCTCCTGAAGCTGCTCCACGAAAGAGCCGAGCAACCAGTTTCGCGCGATGAGATCCTCGACAAGATCTGGGGCATCGAGGCCTACCCGACCAACCGCACCGTCGACAATTTCATCGTCAAGCTGCGTCGGAAGATCGAGTCCGACCACAAGCAGCCGCGCCACATCCTGACCGTCTACGGATACGGATACAAGCTAGTGCCGTAACGACCAGCAGGGTGCCGGTGGCGAGGCTGCCCGGCGTGGACGCGCCGACCGCGCACGAGCAGCCGCCTCGATCGTTGGGCTCCACGCGCGCGCACCGGTTGGGGTCGCGACTGAGCGGGTAGGCCCCGCAGATGCCGTTCACGTCGTCGGCCTCGGGCGAGCGTTTCTTGGTCTCGTTGCAGTCGGCGTAGTTGTACATGGTGGCTTCTGTGATCGCGGGGGGCAGGGTAGACGTGCAATCCGGGACCGGCTGGCCCTGGTCGTCGAGCGGCCGTACCGGCTCTGAGCCATCGTAGCAGGTGTGGTCGAGCCCCAGCATGTGGCCGAGCTCGTGCGTGAGCACGTTTTGCAGATCCATCACGCACCCGGGCGCGCCCGGACAGCCGCCCGGCAGGCACATGGGGCTCTGCGGCGTGATGATGCCGAAGTGGAAGTTGACCCCGTTGATCTCGGTGTCGGCGTCCAGGATCTTGCCGTTGTCGGCGCTCTTGGGATCGTCGACGAAGATGATGGTGGTCTGCGCGGGCGCCGATGAGCTGTAGGGCATGAACTGGCCGTTCACGGTGTGGCCCCACTTATCGTCCAGCCAGATGACCAGGTTGAAGCCGTCGAGCCCGGGGCGACGGCCGGTCTGCGCGCCGTCGATGCGAAACTGCATGTACGAGCAGGCTGCCGTGCGATCGGTCCAGTTGCGCGCGGCCTGCTGGATCTCACCCAGCGCCATATCGGCCGGGATGTCGCGCGAGCCGCTGACGTCGGGGGTGACGAAAACGCAGCCGGAGCGCCAGGCCAGAGGTGCGTAGTTCTTGGAAGTGGTCTGGCGCACGTAGCCGCGGGCGAGAGCCGGCGCGAGCAGGCACAGAAGGCCCACTGCCAGCGCGCGCGTCACCTGCGCGCTCCCACCAGCCGGCGCAGCTCGGCTTCGAAACCGGCCAGCGGCTGCGTGCTCGGCCGACCGGGCGCGAGCACCGCGTTCCCGGACGCGTCCCGGGTCATGAGCGTGGCGCCGCGCGGATCCGAGACCACACGCGCGCCGGCGCGGTCGCGCACGATGCGCAGCTTCCCCTGTGCAAGCGCGACCGTTTGAAACAGGTTGGTGTGGGGGATGCGGCGCAAAAACAGAAACGCTTCCTCCTCGGCGGCGAACTCGACCTCACCGATGGTGCGCATGCCGATGCCGCCGACGCTGCCGCCCTGGCGCCGAATCAGAAGCGTTGCGGTGCGCGCGCCCTTGTAGGTCTCATCCACCCGGATCGTGACGTCGGTGAAGATGCGCTCGTGCGCGTCGTCCCAGCGCGCCATCTGCGCGACCACCCGGCCCCGAACGATCTGATCGGACTCTGCGACCAGCGCTCGCGTGTCCAGCGTCTCGACGATGGTAGCAGAGGCGGGCTGTGAGAGGGTGCACACGAGAGCGATCAGAAAAGCCAAGCGGCGCATTGAAGAAAGGATAGCACGTCCAACGGCTTGACCCAGCTTCACCGCGCACGGTAAAACCCGCCGGGCCGTGCGGTGGCTTTTCCGCAAGCTATTTTTCGAGCAGTGGCAGGCCATCAACGCGGAGGCGCGCGCTGAACGGGCCGCCGACGGCGAGCGCTGGGATTGGCGGCCTCTCATCGCGCTCGTGATCTGCGCGGTCGATCTGACCCTGCACGAGTACTTTGGCGATCGCGACTACTACTCACAATTCATGCATCGGTCCCCCGACGAGCTGGGCGCGTTCGCCTGGTGGTCGGGTTGGCGCGGCATTGGCTACGGCATCATCCCGATGAGCGCCCTGCTGCTCCAACGCCAGCGCCTGTCCGAGTACGGGCTGTCGCTGCGCGGCTTCATCCGCCATGCCTGGATCTACGGTGCGCTCTTCGGTGCCGTGCTCCCCTTCGTGATCGGCGCCTCGTTCACGCACGCCTTCCAGCACACCTACCCGTTTTACAAGGGCGCGGCGCGGAGCTGGAGCGAATTCTGGGCCTGGGAGGGCCTGTACGCTTTTCAGTTTCTGACCCTCGAGTTTTTTTTCCGCGGGTTTCTATTGTTCTCGCTGCGGCGCGCGATGGGCGCCTACGCGATCTTCGCCATGGTGGTGCCGTACTGCATGATCCACTATCACAAGCCGATCGCGGAAGTGCTGGGCGCGATCTTTGCCGGCATCGTGCTGGGCACGCTGGCGCTGCGCACGCGCTCGATCTGGTTTGGCGTGGCCATCCATGTCAGCGTCGCCTTCACCATGGACGTGCTCTCGCTTCTGCACTGGGGCAGCTTCCCGCCCGGGCGTTAGCGGGTGGCGGCGCTACGCTTCCTTGCGCCCGTCGGGCGAGCTGTCCAGCGGGCGCTGGCAGTTGCTCGCTACGGCCTTCGCTTGGCGGCCGCGCGCTTCTTCTGGACCGCGACCAGCCGCTTGAGCTGGCTCTCGACCGCCTCCAGACGGTCCGACAGCTTTGCGATGTCCTCGCGCGTGGCCACGTCGAGCGCGCTCTTGATCTGGCCGAGCACCTTGTCCCATGCCCCGCGCAGCTCGGCGGGCACATCGATCTGCGCCAGCGAGTCCCGCGCCCGCTGCTCGAGCGCACGGGCTCGCTTCTCGATCTGGGCCGCGCGATCCTTGGCTCGGGCGCGCGCGTCGCTCCACCGGGTCTTCCACTTTTCCGCGAGCTCGGTCTGGGTCATCAGGTCTTCGTCCTTTCCCGGCGCCTGTAACGCGCCGCGTCACCGATCAATTTACGCTGCGCGTCAGGACTGTCAAGGGTGGCCTCCTAAGCATCGAACATTATTTCGAAACTACATGTCGGCAACACGACAAACAATTACACAAAAATACAACTTCGTGACAATTGAAACCTCACCTTCGGTGTACACATATTGGCCAACTCACGAGTGTGCCCATGCCCATGTTCGAATCCCTGCTGACCGCTCTCTACCTCATCATCCTGCTTTCCCTCGCCCTGTACGGCTTCCATCGCTCGACGCTGGTCTATTTCTACTACCGCTACCGAGATCGCCAGCCCAAGCCGCTTTCGCCGTGGAGCGGCCAGCTGCCCCGGGTGACGGTCCAGCTTCCGCTCTACAACGAAATGTATGTCGCGCCCCGCCTGCTCGATGCGGTGGCGCGGCTGGACTACCCGCACGACCGGCTCGAGGTGCAGGTGCTCGACGACTCGACCGACGAGACGCAGTCGCTGTGCCAGGCCAAGGTGGACGAGCTGCGCCAGGGCGGGCTCGACATCACGTACGTGCATCGCACCGACCGCACCGGCTTCAAGGCGGGCGCGCTCGAGCACGGCCTGCACACGGCCACCGGCGAGTTCGTCCTCATCTTCGACGCCGATTTCCTGCCGCAACCCGACATCCTACGTCGAACCATCGATTTCTTCACCGATCCCAAGGTCGGCATGGTGCAGGTGCGCTGGGATCATCTGAACCGCGACTATTCGGTTTTGACCGAGGTGCAGGCGCTCATGCTCGACGGCCACTTCGTCATCGAGCATGCCGGGCGCAACCGGGCCGGGCGCTTCTTCAACTTCAATGGCACCGCTGGCATCTGGCGTCGCACGGCGATCGCGGATGCGGGCGGCTGGCAGCACGATACGCTGACCGAGGACATGGATCTGTCCTACCGCGCGCAGCTGCGCGGCTGGAAGTTCGTGTACCTGCCGCAGGTGATCGCGCCGGCCGAGCTGCCGGTCGAGATGAACTCATTCAAGTCGCAGCAGTTCCGCTGGGCCAAGGGCTCCATCCAGGTGGCGCGCAAGCTGCTTCCGACCATCTGGCGGGCGGACGTGCCGCTGGGCGTCAAGCTGGAGGCCTTCTTCCACCTGACCAACAACATCGCCTATCCGCTGCTGCTGGTGCTGTCGCTCCTCCTATTGCCCAACCTGGCCTTCCGCACGCAGCATGGGATTCGGGAGGTGCTGCTCATCGACCTTCCGCTGTTTTTCGGCACCACGCTGTCGATCGCGTCGTTCTACCTGGCCTCGCAGCGCGAGATCGATCCGACCAACTGGCGGGGCGCCATCAAGCGGCTGCCGCTCGTGATGTCGCTCGGCATCGGGCTGTGCGTGAACCAGACGCGCGCGGTGTTGGAGGCCCTGTTCGGCCGGCAAACCGAGTTCGTGCGCACGCCCAAGCATGGCGTGAAGTCACGGCTCGAGAGCTGGACGGCCAAGAAATATCGCGCGGGCCGGAACCTGATCCCGTTCGTGGAGCTTCTGTTTGCCGCCTACTTCGGGGTCGCCATGGCGGTCGCGTTGCGCGGCGGCCACTACATCTCGATGCCCTTCCTGGCACTGTTCTTGTGCGGGTTCCTGTACGTGGGCACGCTGAGCGTGTACCAGCGTCGGTAGACCGGCAGACAAAAAACCTCCCGCCCTGGCCGTTGGGGAAGCATCTCAAACCCCCTACCTCCATAGGTGGGCTCCGCGAATAGTCGCTTTGGGCTTCCCGACTCAGCGGGCTTGCGCGCCACGACCAGCGGCGGATCCCGGGGCTTGCTCGTAGGGGAAAAAAATTCTTCCCCTGACGTACCGGGCAGCAGGTTTGCTTCTTACTATACGAGCGGCGGTGGGGCCGGTCAACGGGAGCGCCCGTTCAGAGCAGGCGCAGTTGCTTGGCCGGGCGGCGCGGAGGCTCCGGATCGGGCTCCAGGCAGGCCGGGTCGTCGTTCGCGACCGCATTGAGGCGCCGCGACACCGCTGTCACCTGGAGCATGTCCTCGGGCGCGGGCCGCAAGAGCTTTTGCGCCTCGGCCGCGCTCCTGGCATGGAGCCAGGCGTCGATCTGGGCGGGCGCAAGAAGGGCCGGCATGCGATCGTGCACCTGCGCCACCAGCTGGTTGGCGGGTGTGGTCAGGATGGTGAAGCGCAGCCCAGCCGGCCCCGGCTCGAAAAGGCCCGCCATCAGGAGCAGGCCGCCGTCCACGCGCCGATACCAGAGCGGTCGGCGCGCTTTTTCGGGCCCGCTCCACTCGAAAAACCCGTCGGCCGGCACCACACAGCGGCCGCGCGCGAACGCGCGCTGGAACGTGGGCCGCTCGCGCGCGGTCTCGGAGCGGGCGTTGATGCGAAGCTGGGCGCCCAGTCCCCAGGTCGCAGACACCAGGCGCCGACCGCCTTTTTCGCCGGCCACGATCAGGTGGGCATCCGAGGGCGCGACGTTATAGCGGGGCCGATAGCGCTCGGCCAGCGCCGGATCGGCCGGCACACCCAGAAGCTCGGCCAGGAGGTCGAGGTCGGGCACCGTGAGCGTGAAGCGACCACACATCTGCTCGAAGCATACACGGCGTGGTAGGCTTGCGCATTATGAGCAGCGAGCGCAGGCGCGGGGTTTCGAGGCTTGCGAGCGGAGTGCCGCGGAGCGAGCCGCCGAGCCGCACCGGAGCGAGCTGCGAAGGAACACAATGAGCGGCGAGCGCAGGCGCGAGGGCGAGACCGATCCGTTCGCGATGCTCGAGCGCTGTCACCGGCGGGTCGAGGAGCGGCTGGCGGAGCTGATGCGGGATTGGGCCGACGCGCGCGTGGTGGCCGACGTGCTCGACTACTTCGAACGCTCGATGACCCGCCACGAGGCCGACGAGGAGGAGTCGCTGTTTCCGCGCCTGCGCGGGGTGGCCGAGCTCGCGGGTGTGCTGGCCGCGCTCGAGCGCGAGCACGCGGAGCATGCCCGTCTGCACGAGGAGCTCAAGGGCGCCCGTGGCGCCCAGGTGGCGCAGGTGGTGGCCCGGCTGCAGGCCGCCTACGCCCGCCACATCGCGCGCGAAGAGAGCGAGCTGTTCCCGAGCGCCCGCCGGCTGCTCGACGCGTCCGCACAGCACGCGATGGCAGCCGAGATGGAGGCGCGCCGCCCGGCGCGGGGCCAGGGCGGGGGCGAAAAGCGGCGCCCCTGAACGATCAGTGCGCTTGGATCTGCTGGCCTGCCGGGCTGTGCTCGAGCTGGTAGAGCGCCGCGTCCGGATCACGATCGGCGACGAGCGGGCGAATGGCCGCGCGTGCGGCCGCCGGGTCGTGATCGGCTAGACAGGCCAGCGCGAGGAACTGCCGATAGGTCCCGTTCTGGGGCCGCAATGCGACTGCGCGCGCAAGCTCGCGCCGCGCATCGGCCGCGCGTCCGCTGGCCAGATGATACTTGCCCAGGCGGTACCAGGGATCGGGAAAGCGCGGATTGCGCACGGTGGCGGCTGCCAGGTCACGCGCGAAGGCGGCCTCGTCGCCGACCCCGCCGCGCAGCATCGCGCGCAGCACGAGCGGCAGGCCGGCCCCCGGGGCTTCGCGGACTGCCCGATCGACCTCCTCGAGCGCCTGCTTGAGCCGATCCGCGTCGCGCTCCACCTCGGACAGGCTGGCCAGCGAGAGGCCCCGGTAGCCGCGACGCTCGGCGAGCTCCGCGTCGGGGCCCTCGCGCGCCACGAAGATCGCGGCTAGGTCGTCGAAGTAGATCAGGCGCCAGTCCGGATCCGCATCCAGCGCGGCCGCCAGGTCGCCATGGGCCACGATCGCGTAGCTTACGTGATACTTGGCGAACAGCGCGTGGAAGTTGCGCCCGCTGGTGGCGGCCACTTCGCTCAGGAACGCGTCGTCGTAGACGATGCTCGTGCGCCCATCGACGAACACGCGCATATCGGGCGCCAGGCGCCACACCAGATAGCCCCCGAACAGAAACGAGTTGAACATGTTGCCGCGCGGGCGCTCGTGCGCCAGCACGTCAGCGGCGGCAATCGGATAGGTGTCCTCGGCCAGGCCCAGGCGCGGGCGGCGCGCAAAGCCCAGCCACTCGGTCGGCCGATCGAGGCGAAAGGCCAGCACCAAAGCGCCCGCGACCAGCAGAAGCGCCGCCACGCGGTCGGGGATCTTGAAGGCCGCGTGATCGGGCAGCCGCGCCAGCGCCGCCGCCAGGTGGCGGTAGCCGGGCGGCCCCAGAGCGAGCGCGGCCAGCGGAACGAACCGCACCGTGCGCATGGCCAGAAGCAGGACCACGCCGTACACGGCAATCTCCCACAGTGCCACCCGCTTGTAGTCGACCAGAAACCCGAGGACGATGAGCGCGAGCAGCACGCCCGCGGGGCCGCGCAGCGTGTGAACGGGTGTCGGCAGCCACTCGGTGATCACGTTGCGCATGGTGGGCGACAGGAACGTGTGGGTGACCGAGGCCAGCCGCCCGGTCGGGTTGGGCGCCAGAAAGGCAGCCCCGATCCCGAGCAGGCCCATCGCCACCAGCAGCCAGCGATCGCGCGCCGCCATGCCGGGCAGCCGCGCCAGCACATAGGCGATGAGGAGCGCCAGTCCCAGAAACGACGAGCCGTGCAGGTTCGACCACACGCCCAGGAGCGGCGGCACCGCGGCCACCAGCCAGCGCCCGCCCGGCTGCGTGGCCTCCTCGAGCAGCCCGAGCTCGAGGGTGGCCAGGACGAACATGAACATCTGCGGCCGCACGGTGAAGCGGGGCGCCGCCGATGCATACACCAGCAGCAGCATGGCGGCCGCCAACAACATGGACGGATGCCGCTCGACCGGTTGCATGCGCTGCGCCACCGACAAGAGCGCGAGCGCGGCCAGCACCGCGGTGGCTCCGATAAGAGCGGGGGCCCCGCCGCTCCGGTGAAGCAGCGCCAGCAGCACCTCGGCACCCCAGTCGACCAGCCGCCAGGGCTGGCCGAAGAACGTGTGCGAGAACGGGTCGGTATGCGGGATGCCGTGCCCGCCCAGGATCCACTCGCCGGTTCTTAGGTGCCAGTAAAGGTCGAGGTCGCCGATCGGGCGCAGCGTGGCGGCGGCGGCGAAAATTGAAATCGCAAGGGCGAAAAGGTCCAGCGCGCGGTGGCCGCGGCCGGCGCTCACCGCGCCTTGAGCCGGCTGCTCGCGGACAGCGGCAATTCTTCGGGCCGCGCGATCGAGCGCGCGCCCTCGGGCTCCTCGCGCCAGGTCGGATCCTTGACCCCCTGCTTGGCCACCGACTGCGCGGCCATCTTGAGCAGGTCGACTTTGCCCAGCACAGCGTCGGCGCGCTCGTAGACCGGCGGCGCGTGCACGCCGGTGTCCATGCGGATGGCGTCACACGGGCAGGCCTCCACGCACAGCCCGCACACCACGCAGCGTAGCTCGTCAATTTCGAAGATCCGGGGCCGCTTCTCGATCGAGCCGTCGGGTGCCTCCTCGGCCACGATGGTGATGCAGTGGGCCGGGCACACGGTGGGGCAGCACATGCAGGCCACGCAGCGCACCTGGCCGTCCGCGCGCACCATGAGCCGGTGCAGGCCGCGGTTGCGCTCGGGATAGGGCGGCCGCTCCTCGGGGTACTCGATGGTCGCGGTGTACTTGCGCGCAAACACGTTGGCGAAGAAGTGGCGCATGGTCACGCCCAGCCCGCGCAGCACTTCGGGCAGGAAAGCGTTGACTGCCAGACCCTCGGGGCGCGCGACGGTTTTGACCTTGATCGGCATGGCGTCACCTGACAAACAAGAGAACGCCCGCGGTTCCGACCACGTTCAGGATCGAGGCGGGCAGAAGGCGCAACCAACCCAGCTGCAGCAGCTGATCGGGTCGGAAGCGCGGCAGCGACCACCGGATCATGAGCTGCAGCCAGCAGAAGAATGCGACCTTGCCGAACCAGGTGCCAAACTGGATCAAGACCACCAGCCAGTGCGGCAGGCTCGACTGCGTGGCGTCCCAGAACGGCAGATACCAGCCGCCGAAAAAGCAGGTGGTCAGAACCGCCGCCGTGAACACCACCTCGATGAACTCGCCCAGGTAGAACATGCCGAAACGCAGGCCCGAATACTCGACGAAGTGGCCGATGATCTCGGGCTCGCCTTCGACTTGATCGAACGGCGTGCGCTTGGTCTCGGCCAGGGCGCTGGTCAGGAACAGGAGAAAGCCGAGCGGTTGGGTCACGATGCCCCAGTGCCACAGCGTGGGGCCCTGCGCCTTGACCAGCGTGTGGGGCTCGATGGTGCCGTAGACCAGGAACAGGCCCAGAAGCGACATGCCGAGCGTGACCTCGTAGGCCATCATCTGCGAGCTGGCGCGCAGGCCGCCCAGCAGCCCGAACTTGTTGTACGACGACCAGCCGGCCAGCACGGCGCCATACACTGACAGCGACGCGATGGCGAAGTAAAACAGTATCCCGATGTCCATGTGCGCGACCTGCAGATAGGTCGAGCCCTGGCTGCACTGGGCGGCATCGGAAATCCCGCGCGCGCCGAGGTCGTGAAGGCACAGGAAGTCGCCGAACGGGATGATCGCAAACACGATGAGCACGGGCGCGAGCGCCAGCACGGGTGCCAGCGTGTACAGCGGCTTGTGGGCCCGCGCCGGCACGACGTCTTCCTTGAACAGCATCTTCAGCGCATCGGCGAGAAAGTGCGTGAGGCCCCAGAATCGGAAGCGCCCCAGGTTGGCCCGGTTGGGACCGAGCCGGTCTTGCATCATGGCGCTCTGCCGCCGCTCGGCCCAGGTCAAGACCGAGGTCAGGAGCATGACCACGATGCCGACCAGAAAGATCAGCTTGCCGAGCGCGAGGGCGACGATCTGCGTGGTCGTCGGCATGTCAGCCCCGCGATCCTGCGAAGCGCAGCTGAATCGGCACGTGGGTGCGGCCCCACTGGGCGTCCCTGAGGAGAGGCACCTTGTCCACCATTTCGCGGAATACCGCGCGCGGCTCGGTCCAGGATAGGTTAAAGCCCAGCTTGCCGCCCAGGAGGCTCACGATGTGCCAGCCCGGCCGCGCGTCGCCGGCCGGCGGCAACGCCGCCCGCAGCCGCTGCACCATGTGCTTGGCGTTGACCATGGTGCCGTCGATCTCGGCCCAGGCCGCCAGCGGCAACGCCACGTGCGCGGCCCGCACCAGCTCATTTTCGTGGCACGCCAACACGACCAGCGCGTCCAGGCGCGCGGCCGCCTGCGCGCCCGCGGCCGTCAGCGAGAGCTCCTCCCCCAGGATCAGAAGCGCCCGCAGCGCGCCCCGCTCGAGGTCGGCCGACAGCTCGGCCATCGGCTTCAGCTGTCCGCGCCCGACCGCCAGCGCGCCAGCAGCATTGGGATTGACGTCGGCGTGGCGCAGGATCTTGTCGGCGCGCTCGGGCCGCGGCGGCCGGCCGCCCACATAGGCTCGCTCCAGGCCCAAGCCGTCGAACGCGAGCCGCGCCAGCGCGAAGTTGTCCTCGTTCGAGGCCTGCGCCGACAGCACGACGCCCACCCGCGCGCGGTCGTGCGTGAGCGGTGCCAGGAGCTTGTGCGCGGCCGCGCCCAACGCCTGCTCCCACGGCGCCCCCGCCCCCGCCACCGTCGGTGCGCCCATACGCCCCTCATGGATCTCGTGATAGGTGAAGCGGCCCTCGTCGCACATCCAGTACTGGTTGACCTGGGGATTGTGGCGCGGGTAGAGGCGATAGATGCGGCCCGCGGCGAACTGGATTTCGTCGTTGCAACCGGTCGCGCAGCCGGTGCAGATCGACGGCACCATCGAAAGCTCCCAGGCCCGCATGGTGAAGCGGAAATCCTTGGCGGTGAGCGCGCCCACCGGGCACACGTCGACCGTGTTGAGCGAGTAGGGGTTGTCGAGCTTCTGGCCGGGCGCGGTGGTCAGGACCTCGCGGTCGCCGCGCAGCGCCATGGTGAGCTGACTCGAGTGGGCCACCTCGTCGCACACCCGGATGCAGCGCGTGCACAGGATGCAGCGCTCCTGGTCGAGCACGATGTTGGGGCCCACGTCCACCACCTTGGGCTTTCGCACCTTGGGCACGTCCACCCGCGAGGCCTTGCTGTCCCAATCGAAGTACAGCTTCTGCAGCGTGCACTCGCCCGCCTTGTCGCAGATCGGGCAGTCAACCGGATGATTGACCAGCGTGAACTCGAGCATCTGCCGGCGCGCCAGAAGCACCTTCTCGTTGGCAGTGAAGACCTCCATGTTGTCGGCCACCGGCGTGTAACAGGACGGCGCCAGCTTGGGCTGGCCCTTGATCTCGACCAGACACTGCCGGCACACCGCGGGCGCAGAAAGGCCGGGGTGGTAGCAGAAATAGCTGATGTCGATGCCGAGCTGGCGGGCGGCCTCGAGCACGTTGGTGCCCTTGGGCACGGTGACCGTGCGGCCGTCGATCTTGAGCGTGACGGTTTGCGGAGTCGGCGCCGGGGCTGCGGTCATCGGTCGCACTCTCCGCCGATCATGTTGAGCATGCCGAAGGTGGGCACGATGTCGGCGATCTGCCGGCCCTTGATGAGCACCGGCAGCGTTTGTACGATCGTGAAGCAGGGTGGCCGCACCCGGCACTTGTAGGGGCGTCCGGTGCCGTCGGACACGATGTAGAAGCCGAGCTCGCCGTTGCCGCCCTCGGTATACGAGTAGATCTCGCCGGGTGGCACCCGGATGCCGTCGATGATGAGCTTGAAGTGATTGATCATGCCTTCGATGGTGTTGTAGACCTCGCGCTTGGGCGGCAGCACGATTTGGGGATCGTCGAGCAGGATGGGGCCGGCCGGGATCTGGTCGAGTGCCTGCTCGAGGATCTTGGCCGACTGCTGGATCTCTTCCATGCGCACTGCGTAGCGGTCGAAGTTGTCGCCGCGGCTGCCCACCGGTACTTCGAAGTCGAAGCGGTCGTAGGTAAGATACGGGTGATCCTTGCGCACGTCGTAGGCGACCCCGGTCGAGCGCAGGCAGGGCCCGGTCCAACCCCATGCGATCGCGGTCTTGCCGTCGATGGTGCCGACATCGTCCATGCGCAGCCGGAAGATTTTGTTCTTGGTCAGGAGCGCATCCGCATCCCGCACCGCCTCGCGCAGCTTGAGCAGGATGGCGCGCAGCTTGTCGGCAAAACCGGCGGTCAGATCGGCCGCCACCCCGCCGATGCGCACGTACGAATGGGTCAGCCGGGCGCCCGAGACCTCCTCGAGCAGCTCGTAGAGCCACTCGCGCGCCTTCATAAGATAGAGAAAGGGCGTGAAGGCGCCCAGCTCCATCGCGGACGCGCCGTTGCAGGTCAAATGATCGGTGATGCGCGACATCTCGCCCACGATCACCCGGATGTACTGCGCGCGCTCGGGGATCTGCTGGTCGATGCCCAGAAGCTTCTCGACCGCCAGCGCGTAGCCGACGTTGTTGAGCATCGGCGATACGTAGTTGAGCCGGTCGGTGTACGGGAACACCTGGGTGTAGGTGGCGTGCTCGCTCTCCTTCTCGAAGCAGCGGTGCAGGAATCCCACCTGCACGTCGGCATCCTGCACGAACTCGCCGTCGACCAGAAGCACGATGCGGACGGTGCCATGCGTGGCCGGATGCGACGGCCCCATGTTGATGGTCATGGGCTCGGTCGGTAGCGGCTCGTCGTCGAGATCGGCGGGCACCGGTTGGCCCAGGACCACCCTGCGCAACGGTTTGCTCGAGGATTCCATGGTCAGGTCGGCTAGGTCGAGCGGCGCACCAGCGGCTGCCGCTTCTCCTTGGGGTAGTCTTTGCGCAGCGGGTGGCCCACGAACTCGTCGTACATGAGGATGCGCCGCAAGTCGGGATGGCCGGCAAACTTGATGCCGTACAGGTCCCACACTTCGCGCTCGAGCCAGCCCGCACCCGGCCACAGCTCGGTCACGCTCGCCACCTCGGCATGGTCCTCGGGCACCCCGACCTTGACGCGCAGCCGGTGCTGCTTGCTGGTCGAATAGAGCTGATAGACCACCTCGAACCGGGGCTCGCGCCCGGCCGGCGGGTAGGCCACATAGTCGACTGCGGTCAGGTCGGAGAGGAAGTCGAATGCGGTCTCGGCGTCGTCGCGCAGGAAGGCCAGGATCTCCTTGCTGCGGGCGCGCTCGACCGTAGCCATCTCGTTGCCGTGCGCGCTCGCGGTGTGAAGGACGGCGGGACCGAAGCGCTCCTTGAGCCGCTCCAGCGCCAGCATGCTCACGGCAGCACCTTGAGCTGCCCCGCCTTGTGGGCCTGCGCCTCCACGCGCAGGGCCTTCTGGCTGTGCCCCTCGCCCTTCTGAATGCGCTCCTGCAGCATGATGAGAGCGTCGAGCACCTGCTCTGGGCGGGGCGGACAACCCGGAATGTAGACATCGACCGGGATGACCTGATCGGCGCCCGGCATGGTCGAATAGTTCTGGTAAAACCCGCCGGTCGATGCGCACACGCCGAACGCAATCACCCACTTGGGCTCGGCCATCTGCTCGTAGATGCGCAAGAGGATCGGGCCCTGCCGCTCGGTGATGGTCCCGACGATGATCAGAAGATCGGCCTGGCGCGGCGAAAAGCGCGGGAACTCGGCGCCGAAGCGCGCGATGTCGTACTTGGGCGCGGCCGTAGCCATGAACTCCATGCCGCAGCACGCGGTCACGAACGGGTACTGGAACAGCGAAAACTTGCGCGCCCAGTTGACCGCGTCGGCGAGCCGGGAGGTATGAAACTCTAGTCCCATCCGACTGCCTTTTTACGCCAGACATAGATGAGCGCAACCACGAGCACGGCCAGAAAGACCAGCATCTCGACGAAGCCGAGCAGAGCCACGCTGCCGCTGGCGCTCGTCGACAGCTCGCGATACTGGACCGCCCATGGGTACAGGAACGCGGCCTCGACGTCGAACACCAGGAACAAGATGGCGACCTGGTAGAACTTGACCGAAAAGCGGACGCGCGGCGAGCCGACGGGCTCGGATCCGCACTCAAACGGCGCGGCCTTGACCGGGTTGGGCCGGCGCGGGCCCAGCACGACGGCCAGCACCAGAAACAGGCCGGCGAAGCCGAGCCCGAACAAAATCGCCGTCAGGGCTGGGATATAGTCGGTGAGCATCGTCGCGGCGCATTATATAGAAAAGCGCCGATCGGGTGTCAAACCTCGCGCCGGTGGGGGCGCCTCATTGAGCCTGCCGGAGCGCGTCCTCGAAGGCGCGCAGCATGGCGTCGTTGAGATCGACCAGGTAGACCGTGTTCGGCTTGCCACCCCGGTGGCCGCGCACCTCGTCCACGATCGCTCGCGCCGCCTCCTCCACCGAGAGCCCGCCGGAGCCGATTCCGATGCCGGGGATGCCGATCATGTCGAATCCATGCACGTTGGCCGCGATCAGAGCCGCCCGGGTGGCGCGCCGCGCGTTCTCGATCCCGATGCGATCACCCGGCTCCTCGACCACCGGTACGTGAATGACATGCCGGCAGTACAGCTTGCCCGCCCCGGTCACGATGGCGGCACCGACCGCGATCGGGGCCAGCGCGCGCGCCTGGTCCTCGATGGAATCACCCCCGCGCATGCGCAGGGCCGGGGCTGCGCTGCCCACCATCACGCCCTGGATGCTCGAGGGCGTCACCACGGCGTCGACGGGCAGCCGGGAGACGTCGGCTTTGGCGACGTGCACTACCATCGGGTGCCGCTCATTTTGGCCAACTGCCCGGTTTTCGTCAAATTTTTCGCGCCGCTAGCATGCAGTGGCTTACCGCCCCCACCAATCGAAGACCATCCCCAGGCTGGCCGCGTAGGTCTGCAGGTTGTAGCTGCCATTGGCGGAGGGGAGGCCCTGGCCGAGGTCGTAGCCGGTGCAGGCGGGCGCGGAATAGCCCGAATTCACACAGCCCAGGGCCAGGTTGGCGTCGTACACCGAGGCGGTCACCTGGCGGCTCATCATGGCGGCGTAGGTGCCGCCGCCCACCAGCCGCAAGTGGCTCGACAGCCGCCATTCGACCAGAAACCCCAGCTCCAGGGTGGGCCCGTCGAGCGCGTCGGCCTGCACGGCCTGGGGGTCATACATCCCGGTGTCGAAGCCGGCCGAAAGGCCCAGGCGCAGCCGGCAGGGCTCACCAGCCGCGAGCGGCCTGCGCGCACAATATGCGCCGCGGGCGCTGACCTGATAGCTGTCCCGGTAGCCCCGGTACAGGATGATTTCCTGCGGCTCCGGCGGTGCGGGCGGCTGACCCTGGCGGAGCTGCTGGGAGGTCATGTGGATCCGGATCGAATCGGAACGCTGGCCCCAGTCGGCGTAGCGGAAGGTGGCGGCGGCTTCCAGCCGATCACTGACCAGCCAGCGCGCCCCGAAGTGGACCAGGTCGGGCAGCTTGAAGGAGATCTCGCCATAGCCGTTGAGCGCGCCGCCGCCGGGCTGCGTGATGTGTGCGTTGAGCTCGCCGGAGCCGTACCGGTCGGCGGGGATGCTGGTCCGCGACAGCGTGGCCGCGCGCGACACGAATGCGCCCCCGAGCGTGACCCGGCCCTTGATGCGCCACAGGAACCCGGCTTGGAAGCCGACCGATCCGGCGGTGCCGTTGACGTCGATACGCTCGGCTTGCGCCGGATTCTCGTGGTCGTCGACGCCGGTGTCGAGCGGACGGTCGCGATCGAAGGACAGGCCTGCGATCGTGTAGACGATGTTCATCCCGATGCCGAAGGAGACGCTGGAGTTGATGCGGAAGGCGGCCGCGGGCGAGAAGTAGTGGTTTTGCAGGAACGTGTGCAGGCGCTGGTAGCGCAGGGGGCTCGAGTGGGTGGCCGGATCGATGCGATCGGCGTCGGAGCCGATGGAGCCATAGTCGCGAAACGGGATATGGTAGGCCACGCCCACGCGCACGTGGTCGGTCGTAAAGTCGGTGGTGGCGCCGATGAAGACGTCGGGCGCCAGGTCGACCCGGTCCGTGATCGGGCCCCCGCTGGCGCGGCTCATCTTTTGCGACAGAAAGGTGGGCGAGCCGGCCAGATGCAGGTGCGTGCCGCCAAGCTCACCCAGCGCGGCCGCGTTCCACCAGATTGCGGTCACCTCGGGATCGGTGGGCCCGAAAAAGCCGATGCCGCCCGGGTGCGCGGCCAGGAGCGGGCCCGCCAGAACGCGCGCGGGCAGGCCCAGGAGCACAACAGCGCCGGCGCCGGCGAGCCGCATTCGCATGGCCGGCTCCACTGTAGTCGAAAAGGTGGAGGGGCGAAAAGAAAAGTCGAAGAGTCGAAGAGTCGGAACGGGGAGAGTTGGTGATGCGGGTCGTTGACTTTTCAAGGTTGGGTCGGTACGTTTCGGGCGGACATGTCTTGTGTCGACGGTTGTTGGGCCGGCCGGCGGGTGATGCAAGTTTTGGTTCTGGTCGCGCTTGCCGCCTGCGAGCCCACGTCACAGAAGATCCAGGAGTGGAAGGGAACCGAGCGTGGCCCCGGAAAGATCCGGGCCGCGTTGCGCGATGGGTCGCTGGGCGGGACCCTGCGCGGGGAGGCTGCGGCCGCGCTGGCCGAGCTCGGCATGCACGAGGAGCTGGAGGCCGACCTCAAGCAGCTGTCGCAGGTCGATCAGCAGGCGGTGCTGCACGAGGCCGTGCCGCGTCTGGTCAAGCTGGCGCAGGGTGATGATCCGGCGGCGCCGCCGACGCGGGTGCAGCGCGCGGCCAAGGATTCGCTGTTCCTCGTGCGCGGCTATGCGAGCACCGCCGACCGCGACCTCATCGACGACGCGCTGGTCCGATGGGTGGCGGTCGATCTCGGTGGCCGCGCGGCCGCCGGCAACGTGGGCGCCGAGAAGATCATGAGCGCCGCGGGTCCGGCCCGGGTGGGCGCGGCGCTGGCGAAGGTGGCGTCGGCGCCGGGGGCCAATCGCAACGTGGCCTGCGAGCTGGTCGGCAGGTTCGGCGATCCGGCGGCCCGGGATCAGGCGGCGGCCGCGCTGGTCAAGCTCGCGCGGGCCGAGCAGCCGCCGCGCGAGGACACGTTCAAGTGCATCGGGCAGCTGGGCGGTCCGTCGGCGGCCGCCTATCTGATCGAGAAGGCGCAAAAGGCCGACGAGGAAAACCGGCTGCGCGCCATGCGGGCGCTGGAGCTGCACCCGGACCCGACCGCGGTGGCGTTCGCTGTGCGCATGGCGCGCGACAAGAAGCAGCCCGGCAGCATCCGCGAAGAGGCATTCGGAGTCCTGGAGGCCGTGGGCGGCGAGGCATCCGTGCAGGCGCTGCTGCCGTTCCTGGGTGATTCAGACAAGACCGTAGGACGGCGCGCGATCGAAGCCGCACTGGCGGCGGGCAAGGCGGCCGCCATTGGGCCGGTGCTGGAGCGGGTGCCAGCGCGGCTGTTTGGGGAACGCGATGATGTCAGGGATTTTCTGGTGCGTGACCTGGTCAAGCTCGGCACCAGCGCCCTGGGGCCCCTCAAGATCGAGCTGGCATCGAAAAATCCAGTGGCGCGCGTGGCGGCCGCCATGGCGATAGGCGATCTGGGCACCCGGCGGGACGTGGAAGCTGTGCAAAAACTGGTCGGGGACGGCACCCGGCTGGGGATCAGGGGCTTCCCGGGCGGGGGTACGGTGGGCGCGGAGGCGCGCGCGATTGTTGAGAAATTGAAGGTGAAGGGGTAAAATACCGGAGCGCGCAATGGACCAAAGCAAGAAGACGATGCGCCATTTTTACTGCCGGGACGTGCTGTGGGAGACGTTCGAGCAGATGGCGAACGACTTCGATTGCTCGATTGATTATCTGATCAATGAGGCCATGCGGTACTACGCGCGCTCGAAGAATTACCAGGCGGCCGCGGGCGCGCCGGGCGCTTCGACCGGGCCCGAATCGGTCCCGGGTCGGCCGCCCTCGCTGCCCGAATCGCGTCCGCAGATGGGGGTGGGGCCGGGGGCGCGGCGCACGAACCCGCCGCCGCCGCCCTCGCTGGCGGGCGGCGATGGCGCCATCCCGGCCGCGCCGCGACGACCTGCGAGCGCTCCTCCGCCGTCGGCGCCGGCAATGGTTCGTCGCACGGCGGCGCCGCCCATGGCGCGGCCGGAGCCGTCGGGTGCGCTGGGCCCGATGCTGTACCTCATTTTCAACAACCAGCGCATCTCGATCGACAAGGATCAGTTCATCATTGGCCGCGGCTCCAAGACCAGCGACCTGGCGATCAAGGACGGCAACATCTCGCGCAAGCACGCCGCCATCATTCGTCGCAACGGGACCTATTACATCAAGGATCTCGGGTCGACCAATGGCATCGACTATAAGGGCATGCGCATCGACAACAAGCGCATCGACGAGGGCGACGTCTTTCATCTGTGCGACTACGAGCTGCGGTTCACCTACCGCGGCTAGTGGGCGAGAGCCGGATCGGCGGCGCCCCACGTGGGTCATCGGCAGCGCTGTCAGACCCTTGTCGTATAGTTGCCCCGGTTGAGTGTGCTCGAGGGCCTTCGGCGGCCGCTCGCGTTCGCAGCGCGGGAGGGGTTCGCTCATCTCGACAAGGTGCGCGACCTGGGGGCCACCCTGCGCGCAGCCACCGATCGCGTGCTGGCGGTGGTGCCGGGGCAGCCCAGCGCGCCCCTTTTCGAGTGGCGGCGCGCGCTGGACCGATTCGACCAGGCGGCCCGCGGCGAGCGTGAGCTCCTGGTTGCGCGCGGTCTGCGACTGGTTGCCATGCTGGGCGACCGGCCGGTTCTCGCAGCTCCGGCCGGGGCCGGCTCGGCTCCCTTCGCCAAGCCGCGGCCGACCGGCGCCTGGACCGACCCCGCCACCGTGCTGCCCGGCTGCGGGCCCCGGATCGCCGAGCTCCTGGCCGCGCGCGGCGTGCACAGGGTCGGCGACCTCCTGGGCCTTCTGCCGCGCCGGTACGAGGACCGGCGGGCGGTGCGCGCGATCGCCGAGCTGGCCCCGGTCTCGGACGGCGAGCGCGTGGTGGTGCGGGCGCAGGTCGTGCGCGCGCGTGCGGTGCCGCGCCGCTTCGTCGAGCTCCTGGTCGAAGAGGTAGGTGGCGGCCCGCGCCTGACCGCGCGTTGGTTTCATGTGCACGGGGGCTTCGCGCAGCGATTCCGGCCCGGCGAACGATTGCTGCTGGCGGGCCCCCTGCGCCGCTACAAGGGTCAGCCCCAGATGGCGCACCCGGATGTCTTGCCCGACGGTGCGACCGGCATCCGGCCGGTGTACCCGGACATCGAGGGCATTCCGCCGCGGGCGCTCGAGAAGCTGGCCCGAGCAGCCGTCGAGCGGTACGCGGATGCGGCGCCGGAACCGCTGCCCGAGGCGCTGCGCACGCGCCTCGATCTGCCCGCGCTGGCCCCGGCTCTGCGCGAGCTGCACGCACCGCGCGCCGATCTTCCCCGCGAGACCGTGGCTGCCCTCGACGGCGCGCGCACGCCGGCCCATCGGCGGCTCGCGTTCGGCGAGTTCTTTCTGCTCCAGCTCGGGCTGGGCCGGCGACGCGGGGCGGCCCGGCGCGAGCCCGGCCTGCCCTGCCACGCCGACGCGCCGTCCGCGCTGGCCCGCCTGCGCGCGGTGCTGCCGTTCGTGCCCACGCGTGCCCAGGAACGCGCGATCGCGGAGCTGGCGCGCGACCTGGCCGGTCCCGCGCCCATGCTGCGCCTCCTGCAAGGCGACGTGGGCTCGGGCAAGACGCTGGTCGCCTTCGCGGCCGCCCACCTGGCGCTCTCGTCGGGCTTCCAGGCGGCCGTCATGGCGCCGACCGAGATCCTGGCCGAGCAGCACCTGCGCACCATGGAGGCTTGGGCGCGCGCGCTCGGGTGGCGGGTCGCGCTGCTGACTGCATCCACCCCGCGCGGCGTGCGCGAGTCGCTGCTGGCGCTCATCCAGGCCGGCCAGATCCACCTCCTGATTGGAACCCACGCCCTGCTTGCCGAGCGGGTCGATTTCGCGCACCTGGGGTTGGCCGTGGTCGACGAGCAGCATCGGTTCGGGGTCGAGCAGCGCGCGCGCCTGCGCGAAAAGGGCGCCTCCGGCGCCGCGGCGCCGCATCTTCTGGTCATGACCGCCACCCCGATTCCGCGCACGCTCGCGCTGACTGCTTACGGCGACCTCGATCTGACCGTGATCGACGAGCTACCGCCCGGCCGGCGACCGCCGCGCACGCGGGTTTATGTGGGACCCCGCGCGCGCAGCCGCGCGTACGCACAGGTCGGGCGCGCGCTCGCGGCCGGTCGGCAGGCTTTCGTGGTGTGCCCGCTGGTCGAGGACTCGGACAAGGTCGACTTCGCGGCCGCGGTCTCGACCGCGGACGAGCTGGCCCGCCTGCTGCCGGCGGCCCGGGTGGGCCTGATTCACGGGCGCCTGGGGGCGGCCGAAAAAGACGACGTGATGGCGCGCTTCCGCGCCCGCCAGGTTGACCTCCTGGTGGCGACCACCGTGATCGAGGTGGGCGTTGACGTGCCGGATGCCAGCGTGATGGTGGTCGAGCACGCCGAGCGGTTCGGCCTGGCGCAGCTGCACCAACTGCGCGGGCGGGTGGGGCGCTCGCCCGAGGCCGATGCTCTATGCATGCTCTTATCGCCCCGCGGCGGCGGCGCTTCGTCGGCCGAGCGGCTGCGGGTCATGGCCACCACGACCGACGGCTTCCGCATTGCGGAGGCGGATCTGGCCTTGCGCGGCTTCGGCGAGCTGTACGGGACCCGGCAGGCGGGCCTGCCCCGGCTGCGCTTTGGCGACCTGCGACGCGACCTGGCGCTTCTGGCCCAGGCGCGCAGCGAGGCCTTCGCGCTGCTCGATGAGGATCCGGAGCTTGTGCGCCCCCAGCACGCGAGCCTCCGGGCAGCCCTGGACGAGCGCGCAGCCGAGCGCATCTTCGGTGAAGAGGCCGGTTGAATCGCGCCACATCGGGTACACTTTCGATTTGATGTTCGAGCGACGCAGGCGCATCCGGCGGGCGGTCTGTGGGGGCGTCGTGCTGGGGTCCAGCGCGGCGCTCGTGCTCGGCCTGCTCGAGATCGGGTACCTGGCACTGGCCAGCGGCGCGAGCTTCCCGGGCCCGGGCTTTGCGGTGCGCTTCGACCTGTACGCGCTCTCGGTGCTCGTGCTGGCGGGCGCCCTCATCGGCCTGCTGCAGGGCGCGCTGGGCGGGCTGGTGGTGGTCGCGTCGGGCCAGCTGAGCCGGCGCCGCGCCAGCGCCGGTGAGTGGGCGGCTCGGCTGTACACCGGCCTGGCGACACCCGGCATCGCGCTCGTTTGCGCGCTCGCGTTCCAGGGCCGCCGCGCGAAAACCCTGCCCCACAAGGATCTGATCGCGGTCGGCCTGGGCATTTTCGGAATCGCTCTTTTCTACCTGGCCGCGCGCATGTGCGTGCGGGCCAAGGACAAGCTCGGGCGGGGTCTGTATGGGCGCGCGCTCACGCTCGGGCTTCCGCTCGCGCTGGCTTTTCTCGCGTCGGTCGCGTACGTGGCCGACCAGCGCGTGCTGCCGCGTCTGTACGGCTTCTTCCACGTCGCGCTGGCCGTGCTCGCGTTCCTCCTGGCCGAGCTTGCGATCGGCGGGATCTACCTCGCGCTGCGCAGCGTGCGCTCGGGCTGGCGGCGGGTGGCCGAGCCCTGGTTCGCGCTCGCGGTGCTCTTGGGGAGCACGGCCACGGGCCTCTACGCGCTCGGCGCGCTCGGCCGCGCCGAGGTGCTGCGTCCCATCGCCTTCGAGCGGGCGGCCTTGCTCGGCAAGACGCTGCGCATGGCCTCCGCACTGCACGCCATGCCCACGCGGCCTCAGCGTGCGCTCGCCTCCCAGGTGCCGGTCGACCAGCCTGCAGTCACGTTGCCGGCCGGACCGCGCCTGCCCGGAGCCGACCTGTTTCTCATCACGATCGACGCGCTGCGGGCCGATCACGTGGGCGCGTACGGCTATCAGCGCCCGACCACGCCCCACATCGACGCCGAGGCACGACGCGGCGTCCTGTTCGAGCGCGCGTACGCGCAGGTGCCGCACACGTCGTTTTCGATCGCGACTCTTTTGACCGGCAAGTATGTCTACTCGCTGGCCGCGCTGGGCGACTCCGCGCGCCACGAGACCCTACCCGAGGTGCTGCGCAACTATCGCTACAAGACCGCGGGCTTCTATCCACCGTCGGTTTTCTATATCGACGAGAAGAAGTTCCTGACCTACCAGGAATCGCATTTCGGGTTCGAGTACGTCAAATTCGAATACCTGGACGCCGACAAGCGGGTCGACCAGATCATCCAGTTTCTGGAGACCGAGAAGCCGGCGCGCACGTTCGTGTGGGTGCACCTATTCGAGCCCCACGAGCCCTACGAGCCCCATCCCGGTTTCGGGTTCGGCGCCAGCGCGGTCGATCGCTATGACGGCGAGATTGCATTCGTGGACGCGGCGGTCGGGCACCTGCTGGCCTATGTGCACCGCGCTCGCCCGGGCGCAGTCGTGGCCATCAGCGCGGATCACGGCGAGGAGTTCGGCGAGCACGGCGGTCGCTACCATGGCACCACGCTCTACGACGAGCAGATTCGAGTGCCGCTCATCCTGTCCGGGCCCGGGATCGTGCCCCATCGCGTCGCGGCTCCGGTCGAAACCGTGGACCTCACCACGACGCTGCTGTCGCTGGTCGACATCGCGCCCAGCGCACGCATGCGCGGCACCGATCTCGGGCCCTGGCTGAGCGACCCGCCCGCCGGCGACAGCCTGGCTCCGCCTGCGTTCGCACAGATCGAGACCAAGAAGATGGTTGCCGCGGGCTCGCACAAGCTGATCTGCGACACCGCGCTCGACTCGTGCGAGCTTTTCGACCTGGCCCAGGACCCGGGCGAGCAGCGCAGCCGCCTTCACAGCGACCCGCAGCTTTTCGCCACCCTGCGCGGCCAGCTCGACCAGTGGATCGCGACGCATTCGCGCCTGGAGGTGGAGACCGCCTTCCGCGGGCAGACGCAGGCGGCCCGACGTGCGCTCGAGCGCGGGCGGTTGGGCGATGCGCAGGCGGTGCCCGAGCTGGCAAAACTCCTGGCCAGCTCCGACCCGGGGGTGCGGCGCGAGGCGGCCCGTCTGCTGGCGCGCCTGCCCGAGGACGAGCGCGCGCGGTCGGCGCTCGCGCAGACGCTCGGGGATCGCGAGGCGGGCCCGTGGGCGGCGGCCGCGCTGGCGCGTTCGTGCCATCCCGCCGCGCGCAAGCTGCTCCGGAGCCTCGCCGATGGCGATCCCGAGCTGGAGGCGCGCGCCGGCATCGCGCTCGCGCATTGCCGGGACCCTGCCCATGCGTTTCTGGCCGGCGGGCTCGGCACCGAGGACGTGGCGCTGCGCAAGCAGGTCATCCTTGCGCTCGGCGCCTCGTGCGACGAGGAGGCGGTGCCGCTGCTTCTGGGTCGGCTCGACGCGGTGCTCGAGCGAGCCGAGGTGGTGCAGGCGCTGGGACTGTGCGGGTCGCGACGCGCGGTGCCCGCTCTGCTCACGCGCCTGACCGATGATCGCTTCGTGCACGTGCGCGCGGCGGCGGCGCGTGCGCTGGGCGAGATCGAGGGCCGCGCGGCCGCGCCTGCGCTGATGCGGGCCCTGGGCCAGGAAAAAGACGCCCAGGTCGCCGGCGTCATGGTCGACGTTCTGTACCGAAAGGGCGCGCTTTCGGGCGTCACGCGCGGCCCGCAGGGCCGGGTGCAGGCACCCCACGGCGAGCTGTGGGTGGGCGTCGACGAGGGCGCAACCGGCGCGCTGGAGCTGCGTGCGCCCGCGAGCGCGCACGCGCGGGTCGAGCTGCGTCCGGGGGTGCCTGCGTACCGGTTCGCCATCCCGCGCGGCGCCAGCCTCATCGATGTGGCGGGCCCGGCGGCCTGGCTGTACGGCCGCTGAAGGCGCCCGGCGGCGCGGTCGCTATCCGATCAAGGCGGCGAGCTCGAACAGCACCGGAAGCCGACGTTGGGGAACTGGAAGCTGTCGTCGGCAACCGTGAAGTTGAAGCTGCAGGTCGAGCCATCGAGGATGTTGTTGTAGGACCCTCCGCGCAGCGGGTTGACGCCGGCCGAGCGCGCCTGCGCCCATTCCTTGGCGTTGCCGGTCAAATCGAAAATATGCGCGCCCGTGCCCCAGTTGGCGTAGCAGCTGGCCAGAGAGCCGGTCGCCAGCAGCGAGTCCTGATTGCCCGGCGTCATCGGGTCGGTATCGTACTCCTGCGTGTTGCAGGTTGCCGTGCTCGAGGTCGTGCATGAAGACGCGAACGACCAGGTGCAGGCGGTGCCAGCGCTGGTCTGGCAGGCCCGCTGCCACTCGGTCTCGCTACACAGGCGCTTGCCGGCGGCCCCGCAGGCCGCCACCGCCTGCGGATAGGTGAGGTTGGTCCAGGGCAGCACGTTGGCGCGCGCGCACGCGCGTGCGGTCTGGGTGCCGGCACTGGTGGCGGTGGCGTCGGGTCGCGAGGCCTCGTAGGCATACACATACACGGTGCCACTGACGCCGCCGCCCGTGATTGCCACCATGGGCTCGACGATGCGTCCGGCGCCGGCCGCGTTGTCGACGATGCCGTCGCAATCGTCGTCGAGGCCGTTGCACACCTCGGGCGAGGGCGCGGCGCCCGGGCTGGTGATGAGGCAGGTCACGCCGTTTTGCGCGCTGTTGCACACGTAATGCCCGTGGCCCTGGCAGGCCCCACGACCGCTGTCGGCGCAGCTTTGCGGTGCGGTCGGACTGCAGGTGCCACCCACCGGGTCGGGCTGCAGGCCCACCTGCGGATAGCTCTCGTCGATGCAGCCGTCGCAGTCGTTGTCGCGGCCGTCGCACAGGGTCTCGTTGCCGATGATCTGGGTGTGGTCGGCGTCGGTGGTCTGCACGGTCGCCGGATACACGCACTTCCACGAGGGCGTGCCGCCGGACGCGCCCGCGGTGCAGGTGGGCACCGTGCCCGCGCATTCGCCCTTCTGCTGGCAGAAGTTGGCCACTCCGACCAGGCCCGGGTCGGCGGCGTCGATGAGGCCGTTGCAGTCGTTGTCGATGCCGTCGCACACCTCGGGCTGCCCGGGGCTGCCGTTGGGACAGTAGTACTCGCAGCCGTCGGGGTAGCTGCCGTTGCGGTTGTAGTAACCGGCGTCGCAGGCGGCGATGACGCAGACGCCGCTCGCGCAGGCCGCGGTCGCATGCGGAGTGGGCGTGGTGAAATCGGACGTGCACACGTGACCGCAGGTGCCGCAGTTGAACGGATCCTGCTGCTTGTTGAATCCATTGTCGATCGTGCCGTCGCAGTCGTCGTCGAGGTTGTTGCAGGTCTCGGGTACCGGGCCTTGATAGCCGCTGCAGGTAAGGTTGCCGCTCACGCAAGCCGTGGTGCCGGCGCGGCACTGACCGGTATTCCACCGTGACATCTGACCAGGCAGGGCGGGGTTGCAGGCCTGCCCGCCCCCGGGGTTGCCCTCATCGATCTGGCCGTTGCAGTTGTCGTCGATGCCGTTGCAGGTCTCGGTCGCCGACGTGCGCGTGCAAGCGTACTCACAGCCGTTGGCCGACGAACCGTCGAGATCGACGTAACCGGCCGCGCACGGGCCCATCACGCAGCCGCCGGCCACGCAGGTCGCGCTGGCGTGGGCAAACAAGCAACGCCGGCCGCAAGTGCCGCAGTTCATCGGGTCGGTCGCAAGGTCGAAGCCCTCGTCGATCTGGCCGTTGCAATTGTCGTCGACACCGTTGCAGATCTCGGTCATCGACGTCACCGTGCAGTTGTACTCGCAACCGTCGGACGACTGTCCGTTCAGATTCACCCATCCCGGATCGCAGGTGCCCATGACGCAGCTTCCGGCCACGCAGCGTGCGGCCGCGTGCGGGTACGAGCAGCGCAGGCAGCTGGAGCCGCAGTTATTGGGGTCGTTCTGCTTGTCGAACCCTTCGTCGATCTGGCCGTTGCAGTTGTTGTCCATGCCGTCGCAGATCTCGGGCCCGGTGAAATGGCACATGTACTCGCACCCGTTCGCCAGCTGACCGTCGATATTCCAGTAGTCGGTCTGGCAGGCGGCGATGCCGCACACCCCGCCCACGCAATCGGGGATCGCGTGCGGGATCGAGCACGGGCTGCAGCCGCCGCAGTGGAGCGGATCGGTTTGCTTATTGAATGGATCGTCGACCACGCCGTTGCAGTCGTTGTCGATGTTGTCGCACACTTCCGGGCTTGGGCCCACGTAGCCGATGCACTGCAAGAAGCCGCTCAGGCACTGCGTGGTGCCGGCCTGGCAGGAGCCGAGGCAGGTGTAGCCGCCCGAGCCATTCCGTGTGCAGCCGCTGCCAAACGGGAAGCAGGGCCGACCGGCGTCGGTGGTCGCCCCGCCGTTGTCGATGACCCCGTCACAGTCGTTGTCGAGCCCGTCGCAGATCTCGACGCCGCCGTTGGACACGATGCAGCCGTACTCGCAGCCGTTCGCGGGGTTGCCGTCGAGGTCGTAGAAGTTGGGCTCGCAGCGGTCGAGCCGGCAGGTGCCATTCGAGCACGCGCCAATCGCGTTCTGGAACTCGCAGCGGCGGCCGCACATGCCACAGTTGTTGGCGTCGCGCATGAGGTCGAAGCCATCGTCCACGATCCCGTTGCAGTCGTTGTCGATGCCATCGCAGATCTCGAAGCCTCCGTTGGTCTGCAGACACTCGCAGCCGTTGGAGGGATCGTGGTCGGCGTCGCCGTAGCCGAAGTTGCAGGCGCCCAGCCGGCACTGCCCGCCCACGCACTCTCCGATCGCGTTCGGATAGAGGCATTGGTGGTTGCACATGCCGCAGTTGTTGCGATCGGTATTGAGGTTGAACCCGTTGTCGATGACCCCATCGCAATCGTCGTCGCGGCCGTTGCACGACTCGGGCTGCGGCACGCAGGCATCCGCGCCCGCGTCGGTGCTGCCGGCGTCGCCGCGGCCGCCCGTGCCACCCGTGCCGCCCGCCCCGCCCGCGCCGCCGGTCGCCCCGGCGCCGCCGGTGCCGCCCCGGCCGCCCGTGCCCGCGCCCCCATCGTCGGACAGCTCGACGCCACGGATCGTGCAGCCGGCAGTCGCGCACAGGAGAAACACAACCAGCCGCTTCATGGCCGCCTCCGGCCGCGCAGGCCCAGCCCGGCAGCCGAAATCAGCAACCACAGGAGCACCCGACCTCCGCCAGCGCCCGTCTGGCCGCCCGCGCCGCCCAGGTCACACGCGCAGCCGCCGCCGCCCAGGCCGGTGGCCGTGACGTGCCCCGGGCAGGTATCCTGCGCCACGCAATCGGTCGAGGTGCCGTCGAAGGTGAGCGTGCACTCGGTACAAGGCGGGCACACCGTGGTCAGGCACCGATCGGGCACGCACTGACCGGTCGAGGGGACGCAGCGCTCGCCGAGCGCGCAGCCGAGCCCGCACAGCTCGGGCTGGCAGGCCCCGGTGTCGGGGTTGCACAGATAGCCCGGCATGCAGTGGACGCCGGCACATCGATCCGGCCGGCAGTTGCCCGCGATGCAGATCTGCCCCTGCGGGCACATCACGTTCATGCACAGGCTGACGCAGTTGCCGTCCTGGCAGAACTGGCCCGGATCGCAAGTCCGACCCGAGCAGGGGTCGTCCTGGCAGCTGCCCGGGTTGCCGACGCACACCTGGCCCTGCGGGCAGCCGGTGGCGTGGCAGTCGACGCACATTCCGGTTGCGGGCTGGCAGACCTGGGGCGGCGTGCACTTGCCGGGCGGGCAGCGGTCGCGGCACCGCGCCATGTTGTTTTCAATGATGCAGTCCTGCGTGGAGGAATCGCAGTTGGCGAAGAGGCACAGGTTGGGCACGCACACGCAGTCGGTGCGCACGGGCATGCACTCGTTGCCGGTCTGCGGATCCACGCACCGCCGATCGGCCGAGCACGGGAACTCCTGCATCTGACAGTTGGGCTGGCAGGTCCCGCCCAGGCAGGTGTATGCGAGCGGGCACATCTGGGGGCCGTTGTCGACCATGCCGTCGCAGTCGTTGTCGAGGCCGTCGCAGATCTCGGGCGAGGGCCCGATCTGGCCCAGGCACGCGAAGCTGCAGGTGCCGGCCATGTTCTCGCAGTGCTTGTGGCCGGGCCGGCAGGTCGAGGGCGGCGAGGTCGAAAGCGGCATCCCGTTCGGGCCCGTGAAGGTGAAGCACGAGTCGCCTTCGCCCACCGGGTTGTCGTCGACGATGCCGTTGCAGTTGTTGTCCAGGCAGTCGCAGATCTCGGGCATCGGTTGGGTGCCGCCCACGCACTGCTGCGTGCCCGCAATGCACTCGAGATGGCCGGGCCGGCACTCGCCCACGGCCAGGCCGCACTGGGGCGGGCAGTAGCAGAGCGGAAGGTCGGTCACGTTTCCGCACGAGCGACCGCTCGGGCAGATGCAGCCGGCCGGATCGGGAGCCGAGGTCGGGCACGGCCAGATCTGGTTGGGCTCGTCGGCCACGCCGTCACAGTTGTTGTCGATGCCGTCGCAGACTTCATTCGAGGAGCTGACCGGCGGGGCATTGCAGGTGGTGCCGCTGCCATCGGGCAGGCACACGAAGCGGCCCATCGACGGGCAGGTCCCGTACATGACTGTGCAGGTGCCGCCCACGTTGAAGCCGTCGTCGACGATGCCGTTGCAGTCGTCGTCCAGGCCGTTGCAGCGCTCGGGCTGCGGGCCGCTCTGGCCCTGGCAGACCAGCCGCATCATCGCGCTGTCGCACACGAGCTGGCCGGGCCGGCAGATGCCATTGCAGGTGGGCGGCGAGGCCGACAGATTGCAGTTTGAAGGGGGGCCCGCAGTGTAGCAGGCGTTGCCGACCCCGGGGATGTTGTCGTCGATGACGCCGTCGCAGTCGTCGTCGATGCCGTTGCAGGTCTCGGTCTGGGGCCCGATGCCGCCCACGCACTGCGGCATGCCCATCTGGCACTGGAAGGTGCCGGGCCGGCACGCGCCCACGCTGGAGCCGCAGGGTCCGCCAAAGCCCGGAATGTTGTCGTCGATCTGACAGTTGCAGTCGTCGTCGATACCGTTGCAGGTCTCGGCGCGGGGCCCGGTGGCGCCGTCGCACACGGGAGCTCCGCTCACGCAGCGCAGCGTTCCGGGTGCGCAGATGCCGCAGCAGGTGCCGGCCGCAAGATTGCACGTCGCGCCGCCGGGCGCGCACGCCTGGCCGAACGGCGCACCCAGACCGTCGTCGACGATGCCGTTGCAGTCGTCATCGAGGCCGTTGCAGGTCTCGCTGGTGCGGCCGTGCAGCGGGTTGCAGGCCCAGGTGGCGCCCATGAGCTCGCAGTCGGGCGTGCACACGCCGACCCCGGGGCCGCAGCTCACCTCGCCCGGCGCGCTGTCGGGCACGCCGTTGCAGTTGTCGTCGATGCCGTTGCACAGCTCGGGCTGCGGGGTTGTCGCGCCTACGCAGGTCAGGCTTCCGCCCTGACATTGATAGGTGCCGGCCCGGCAAGCGCCGGTGCAATTGAAACCGCCCGATCCGTTGGACACGCAGCCCGCGGTGCCGGCCGGATAGCAGGGCTGGCCCTGCGGCTCGTCGACCTGGCCATTGCAGTTGTCGTCGAGCCCGTTGCAGGCGATTTCGCCGGTCGGCGTGACCGCGCCGTTGCAGATCGTGGTGGCGGTGCCGCCCGAGCACTGGCACGAGGTGGCGCCGGCCCGGCAGATGCCGGCGCACGTGTAGCCGCCCATCCCGTTGGGGCTGCAGCCGGGCGTGCCGGCCGGATAGCACGCGGTGGGCGGGACGTCGTCGACGATGCCATTGCAGTTGTCGTCGATGCAGTTGCAGCTCTCGGGCTGGGGCCCGATCGCGCCCTCGCAGGTCGAGAGGCCGTTCTTGCACTTGAGCAGGCCGGGCCGGCATGCGCCGACGTTCGAGCCGCACTGGGCCAGGCACCCGCAGGTGGGCGGGAGCGGGCCCGCGGATGGGCACGAGCTCTCGACACCGCCCGCGAAGCAGCGGCAGTTGGCGCCGTACGGCGGCGTGCTCATCGGGCACGGGTAGAGGTCGCCCCACTCGTCGATCAGCGTGTCGCGGTCGTCGTCCTGGGCGTTGCAGACCTCGGGCGAGGAGGTCGGGCACGGCCCCTGATCGTCGACGATGCCGTTGCAGTCATCGTCCACCCCGTTGGGTGGGCAGGTTTCGACGCCGGGCGGGCCCGGCGTGAGCGGATTTCCGGTCGCGGGATCGACGCACTGCGAGCCGGTGCCGCTGGGCAGGCACGCAAACACGCCCGTGCGCTGGCACAGGCCGATGCCGACCGTGCAGGTCTGCGCCGGGTGCGGGTTCGAGCAGGCCGGGTTGGTGACCGCGACCTCGGGAAAAGTTTCGTCGCACTCGCCATTGCAGTTGTCGTCGATGCCGTTGCAGCGCTCCTGCAGGAGCGAGCTCGAAATGATCTGCGACAGCGCCAGCGACAGCGACTGCTCGTCGGTGGCATAGAAAGCCGTGCAGGCGCCGGGCGCGTCGGTGCCGCCCGCGGTTGCGATGTCCTCGAGCGGCGTGTAGCACGGGGTCTGGCCGAACCCGATCACGTAGGTCTTGATGTCGTAGGTCTGGCTGCCCACGGTGGTCGTGCGCAGCGCGGTCGCGGCCGCGGGCGGGGTGCCGCCGCAGGTCTCGTCGCCATCGGTCAAGAGGATGACGTAGTGGGGCCGGCAGCTCGCAAACGAGTCGCCGATGATAGGCGACTGCGCGCTCTGGTAGTAGGCCTGGGCGGCGCGCAGCGAGCC